>JAYKJG010000384.1:0-11805 GCA_035286285.1 Prochlorothrix sp. | reverse complement strand
GGGGGGTTCCATTTCGCTGGCCCGTAAGCGCAGTGTCAACGCCAGCCGCTTCATCACCCGCAGCACCTGCGCCAGCCCGTCCCAAATTTTGCCCCTCCCTCCGCCCTCTCGTGTCGGCGGTGCTTATTTCGGGGGATATCCCACTTTGGCAGAATCTCGGTATTAAGTTTAGCCCAGGGGTTTAGTTCAGGATTAGTTCAGAAGTGGAGGACAAGGCTGGGGGCCGTCCGCAGGAACCCAAAACCGGCGCTGGGGAAAAATAGACAAAAAAATTCCCGACAGCCTGCCGGGAGAGAAGAGATGAAATATGCAACTTGTTTATAACAATAAACTCCAGCCCCATGGTTCGCCATCCGCAATTTAGCTGAATTCAAGCCCACACTCGTTCCCCACGCTCAATCTGAGCATTTCAGGGGTTATTTGGCTCCTGGCTGCTGGCCCTTGGGTGGGTTTGCGCCCCAAGCCATGCCCTGCACATTCATCAGCCGTATGGCGATCGTTCGGAGTACCCACCCAAGAGTTCGTTATTCTAGAAGTGAACGACCCGACTATGGGATAGCACATACGGTACAGCACAGATTTGGAGCGCTGGGCTTCTGCTGCTGTAGCTACTCTTCCTGGGGCTGGTTGCCCCAAATTGCTCCTTGAACTTTACGCCCTGAACCTTAGCCCTGACTATGATCCCCACCGTTTTATCCCCCTCTTCTTCCTCTTTTCAACTCCGCCCCACGATCGCCGACCAACAAACTCAACTTATTGAATGGCGACGGCACCTCCACCAGTATCCAGAACTGGGCTTTGAGGAAACCTTAACCGCTGATTTCATCGCCAAAAAGCTCACCGAGTGGGGCATTGAGCACCAAACGGGAGTGGCCAAAACGGGCATTGTCGCGGTGATTGAAGGACAGCGCCCCGGTCCCGTCCTGGGGATTCGGGCTGATATGGATGCCCTCCCCATTACCGAAACCAACGACATTCCCTATCGCTCCCGCCACCCAGGCAAGATGCACGCCTGCGGCCATGACGGCCACACGACGATCGCCCTGGGAACCGCCCGCTATCTCAGCCAGCACCGGGACTTTGCCGGAACCGTCAAGTTCATTTTCCAGCCCGCCGAAGAGGGACCGGGGGGCGCTAAGCCGATGATTGAGGCGGGGGTGCTGAAGAATCCCGATGTGGATGCCATGATTGGCCTGCATATTTGGAATAACTTGCCCTGGGGGACGGTCGGGGTTCGCAGCGGTCCCCTGATGGCGGGGGTAGAACTGTTTGAGTGTACGATTACGGGTAAGGGTGGCCATGGGGCCATGCCCCATCAAACGGTGGATGCGATCGTGGTTGGCTCCCAGGTGGTCAATGCCCTGCAAACGATCGTTTCCCGCAATGTGGACCCGATCGATTCTGCGGTGGTGACGATCGGCTCTTTTCACGGCGGCACCAAGCACAACATTATCGCCGAAACGGCCACGATTAAGGGCACCGTGCGCTACTTTAACCCCCGCTATGATGGCTTCTTCCCGGAGCGGGTGGAGCAGATTATCGCCGGAGTTTGCCATGCTGCTGGGGCCAGATACGACCTGAACCATTACAAGCTCTACTCCCCGGTGATTAATGACGAGCGGGTGACGGACTTGGTGCGATCGGTGGCCCTGGCGACGATCGAATCGCCCCTCGGCATTGTGCCAGACTGCCAGACCATGGGCGGTGAGGATATGTCTTTCTTTTTGCAGGAAGTGCCCGGTTGCTACTTTTTCCTGGGCGGGGCCAACCTCAACAAAGGGCTAAACTTCCCCCACCACCATCCCCGCTTTAACTTTGATGAAGGCGTGCTGGGGGTTGGGGTAGAACTGTTTGTACGCTGTGTGGAACGCTTTAGTGACGGGTGGGAGCACGCAGCACGAGGTTAGGGGCTGGGTTGCTCCCAAGGGAAATGCACCCGATCGCCATATAGGAGTCATCGTTAGGAGTCATTGTTTATGTCTCTATTTGCCATCGATCGGGTTCTTGTACCCACTGACTTTTCTGCCGCCGCTGACCGGGTACTCCAAGACACCGTGGCTGAGGTGGGCGATCGGGGCCAGGTCCACGTCCTCCATGTCTTGCCAAAGCTGAACCCAGGGGAACCGGGGGTGATGTGGAACACGATCGACAACCGCACCCGCACAGAGCATGTCTACCAAGAATTTCAGCGGCGCTATCAGGCTATGTTGGGGGAGACCTATGGCCAGGTCATGTTTAAGGTGGCGATCGGCGACCCCAGCAACCAAATCGCCAACTATATCCAGGCCCAAGCCATCACCCTAGTGGTCATCCCCTCCCATGGCCGTAAGGGACTGTCCCACTTTTTAATGGGATCCGTAGCCGAGCGGGTGAGTCGTTGCGCCCCCTGCCCTGTGCTGATTATGCGCCGCTAGGGGCTGTTATCCTTATAATTCGAGAATGCCCTGAGGGTCAGACTTACAGCCCCTAACCGATCGGGGTTTTGCGACCTGTAATGAGGGTTTGAAGGCCCAAGGCCAACAGACCCAGGGCTGAAATGGCAAACAAAAACGTCGCCAAAGTGACGCTACCGACCACCAGGGTACGCACGGCAGCGCCAATGTTGGCGGCAAGGTAGCTTTTGGCTTGGATTGGCTTGTCGGCAAAGGACTGGGCCATGGACTGGGTGAGGCGATAGAGCAAAACGGCAAAGCCCCCCGCCAGGGCGGAGCCGCTGACGCACTGGAAAACCGTGGGAGGAGCCTTGGGGGCGATCGGGGCTGTTCCTAAAGGGGCTGGGTCTGGGGTTGCTGGGCTGGGGGCGATCGGGGCAGGGGCTGGGGGGGCTGTTCCGGGGGAGGAGGGGTCTGGGGAAGGAGCTTCCGGGGTTTTAGAGACACTTAGGGCTGGGGGAGCGATCGGGGCTTCGCGGTGGAAGCGGGGCCGATCGGGGAGATCATCCAAGGGCGTAAGGGAGGGACGATCGTCGGCATTGGAGGAAGGGGGCTGGGGCATAAACTGTGTCTTAAGCTTTCAAGGGGAACAGGTGAGGTGTAATCCAGTTTTGCCAAGGGGCGGACTCAAGTCCGCACTACGAACCTTTTGAGCTAGGTTAGGGGCTGGATTGCGCCAAAGTGAAATGCACCCGAACAGGTGAGGTGCAATCCAGTTTTGCAAGTTTTGATCATAAGGTTTCGATCATCAAAGTTTTGATCATAAAGTTTCGATCGTCGCAGCCAAATCCCATCCCCATTCCCTTGATTTAACCTGCATGTCCGCCCCCCAAGCTTGTCACTGGCCCATTAGCCAACTCCCCGGCCTCAGTGCCCAGGACCAAACCAGCCTCCAGTCTCTCGGCATCCACACCACCCGTCACCTGCTCCAACAAACCCGCACGCCCCAACAACGCCAAGCCCTCGCCCTTGCCGTCGAGGTTCGGCCCCAAATTATCCATAAATGGGCCAGCCTTGCCGATTTAGCCCAAGTACCGGGGGTGGGGTGTCAATACTGTGGCTTGCTGCTCCATGCGGGCATTGCCTCGGCGGCCCAGTTGGCCCAATGCCAGCCCCCCACGCTCCAGCGCCAAGTGTCCCGCCTGCACCAAGTGCTGCTCCAGCGGCGGGATCTTTGTCCCTCCTTGACTGTGGTGCAGCAGTGGATTGCCCAGGCGCGACGTTTACGTCCTTAGGGAATCTGGGAACCCTGAATCTATGGAGAATCCTAAAGTTTAGGATACATATCACACTCAAGGCGATCGCCTCAGGCCATAATCGTCTTGCGAGGTTGTCCCTATGTCGTCCCTATGTTGTCCCTATAGCGATCCTCCCTTCAGAGACTGTTGCATCGCCCCAGGTCTACCCCGGCTAGCCGCGCCCTGAGCCTCCCGTGCATCCCTACACCCTACTGTCACAACGGCACTACTCGCCGTTAGCCGCCGTTAGCCGCCGTTAGCCGCCGTTAGCCGCCGTTAACCGCCGTTAGCTGCCGTTAGCCGCCAGAATATGCCCCTGTCCGCCCCTTGAGGCAGGGACTTAGGCAAGGTAGCCGCCCAGAAGGCTCAACAGCTCTCTCCCCAATCATCTCTTTCCCCAATCATCAGCATCACCAAACTGCGATCCCAGACCGCGATTACAGGCCAAACCGAACGGCGCTGCCCTCAACACACGACAGCATTCGGGGGCGATCGGGGCATTCTGGGTTTACTCGCATCAGGGCACTACAGAATCATCCCAGTATCGGCTTAAATCAAGTCCCGACGACCCCAACAGACTCCCAACCCTGGGGCAGTTTGGAATCCCCCCGATCGCGGTATTGCGGCCTGAGGGGAGACCCCCAGCGGGGGCGATCGGCCCTAGGGGCCTCGGCGATCTCCCCGGATTGGTGACCCTGTTCTTTGCATAGAGCAGCAACTACAAGCCCAGCAGGGGTTCAGCCTCCGTCGCCCCGTGTCTTAGGAGAAGCCGGGATTCCCCCAACCGTCCCAATATCGTCTCAACAACAGTGGTGTGGTTACAAGCAGCAGGAGCACTCTATCCCAACAGGCCGACAATAGTATTCCCGCCCTCAGCCAAGTGCTGCAACACCTGCGGGAGGAGACGGATGCGGCTGCGTTACTAGACACCTGCTTGGGTTATATTCAGCAGCAGGTTGACTATCGGCTGGTGTGGCTGCTGCGCTACGATCGGGCGGGGCACTGCCTCCAGGGCCAAGGGGGAAGCGGCCCCAACCAAAGCCAACCGGATTTTTTGCGAGAGCGGGTGCTGCTGAAGTCGGGGGATTTGCTAGAGCAATTGATGATCCAGCCCCGATCGCTGATTATTCCCAACCTGTGCGAAGAACCCAAGGCAGGGCGACTGTCGGCCATTGCCAGCACCATTGGGGTCCAAGGGGCACTTCTGTTTCCCATTCACCACAAACAGGTCTGTTACGGGCTGATTGTCCTGGGATCCGAGCGCTGGGGGATTTTGGTGCGGCCTGAGGAGAAGGCGTTACTGTCGATCGTGCTGGGGCAATTGGCCGCGAGCCTCCATGAATTGGATCGTCAGGAGCAGCGGAGCCAGCAAAAACAACCGGATAAGGTTCTACTGGACCTGATCCAAGCCTTACCCCTGCGCCTGTCCCAGGCCGATCGGACTCAATTGGTGCTCAATACTGCCCAATCTTTCCTCAGTCCTACGATCATGGGCCTCTATGGCTATGAACCCGATGGGCGCTATTTCTATCCCCAGTCCTTTAGCGAAGCCGGTGGTCTGCCCCGCCGCCGATCGCCGGGACGGAGCACCCCCAACAGCGGCCCCAACACCAACGGCTCCAGCCCAGGGAACTCCAGCGATTGCCTGACTGTCCAAAGCAGCCCTAAGCTTTACCAAGCCCTGTCGAGCAATATCCCCCTGACGATCGGCAGCACCCAAAGTTCCCTGCCCGCAGAGTCAACGCGGTTGGTTTTGACCTATTTCCAGGGCCGATCGCTGCTGCTGACCCCCTTGATCAACAATGGTCATCTTTTGGGGTTCCTTGCGGCCATTCACAGCGAAGCCCGCCTGTGGAGCGAGGAAGACAAGCAATTTCTCCAGGGAGCAGCCCAACTCTTGGCCCTAACCCATCCCCTAGAGCAAGTGGATGTGGCGATCGATCGCCAACAGCAGCGCCAAACCTTGCTGGGGGAAGTGGGGCGGGCCGTGCGGAGCGATCAGGACTGGCAACGGTTGCTCAAAAGTGCTGCTCCCATGGTTTTGGACTATTTTAAGGTTGAGCGCTTGATCTTAATGGTCTATGCGCCGGATGAGGCTAACTTTGCCGTTGCCTTTCAGTTCCAGGCCGAAAAACGGAAGGAGTTAACCCTGTACTGGCCCGGTCTCAGTGCGGTGGATCTGCGCCTGTTGGAAGACGATATCCAGGGGGTGGCGATCGAAAGCATGACCCACGATCTGCGCTTGGTGGCATGGCGCAACCTCTTGCAGGACAACGGCATTGAGTCTCTGATGGTCTGTCGCACGACGGTGGACTTGCCCCTGGAAGGGGTGCTGCTGGTGACCCATGAAGGCCCCCGCACTTGGTCGAGCCGCGATCGCCATTTTTTGCAGTCGATCGCCCAACACCTCGGCCAAGCGCTGCACCAATGGGTTTTGCAACAAGACCTTGAACAGCAACAGCGCCTCTACCGAACTTTGCAATGGGGCTTTAGCAGCATCCAACAGGCCACGGACCTAGAAACCCTGGAACAAACCGTCACCCAGTTAATCAGCCAAACCCTCCAAGCCCCGCTGACCACCCTGATTACCTGGAAACCCCGTCGCCCCTTGGGTCGCTTTGTCGCCACCGCCAGCACCCATGCCGCCTTTACCCTGGCTGAGGGGTTCCAAGTCCCCGTGAATGATGTGTTGATTCAGCAGACCCTGGGCTATGACGGGGTTTTGGTGCTGTCGATCGATCAAATCACCGCCGATACCCGCCAGTGGTTGACCCCAGAGCCGATCGATCGCATTCTTGCCGTTGCCCTGCGCACTCGCCCAGAAGAGGATCCCCTGGGTATTTTATTAGTCGCCGATCGCTTGGGGATCTTTTGGTCCGAGGGCTTACTGAGCGTTGTTGGGGCATTGGTCAACCAATTAGCCTGGTTCCGGCGGGATTTAATTCTTTTACAGCGGCTCCAGAACAATCAGAACCGAATGCGCCAGTTAAACTGGTATAAGCATTTTCGGTTTGTGGAACTGCGTCGCCACTTAGAGCAAAGCCAAAGCGCCCTCAACCAAGCCCTCCAGGCCAGCCAAAAAACCAGCCAACCCTCCCCCGCCCTCGCCGGTCCCGTCCTCCAGCGCTTCCAGCAGGCCAACCACAGCCTCAGCCAATCCCTCGCCGATGTGCTGCAAATTATTCGCCATGAACAGTGGCAGTTGCAGTTTTATCAACGCACCATTCCCTTGGCCAGTTTCCTCAAGCGTGCCCTAGAGCGCATCGATCCCCTGGTTAAGCAGCGGCGGCTCTGGGTTCAGATCCATGCCGAGGACAACGCCGTGGAACTGGCGGGGGATGTGGTCAAGCTGGAAAGTGTGCTGTACCAGGTGCTGGTGTTTGCCTGCCAGCGATCGCCGGAGCAGGACCGCATTGATATTTGGTGCCGTCTGTTGGATGAGACCACCCTCGATATTTCCCTCACCGATGGCGGGCATTTGGAATCTAGCCTCTTGGCTGAACTGCAACAGGGCCGCCACAGTGATGCCCTCGCCCCCTCCACCCTCGATCAGCCTCCGGGTTTGCTCTTGGCCGTTTGCCAAAGTTTGCTCAGTGATATGGGGGGCAGTTTGGAGTTCTATGCCCTGGAGGATGGTCGCGCCATGAGCCGCCTAGTGCTGCCCTTTGTCAGCCAGCGCCCCTAGCCCTGGGCCAGCCACCCCCCGCAAAGATCGATTGTCCAGCCAGAAAACCCGGATGTCAGCGCTTTCCCCAGCATCATTTCTCAGGCACAGTAGGGCATAATTTGGGAAGCAATTCGACGATCGCTCACCGCGACGATCGGCCTGCTGTTGGCTTGCCTTGGGCAGTTACCCCCTGAATGTTGTTACCCCCTGAATTGTGATTGATCCCAGAGGATTCCCACTCAATAGAACTATGACCCAAACCCCTGACGCTCCCCAAAAGATCTGGATCTACGACACCACCCTGCGTGACGGTGCCCAGCGCGAAGGGATTTCCCTGTCTTTGGAAGATAAAGTTCGGATTGCCCGCCAGTTGGATGCGTTGGGGATTCCCTTTATTGAAGGGGGCTGGCCCGGAGCCAACCCCAAGGATGTGCAGTTTTTCTGGCAGATTCAAGAACAACCCCTCAAAAATTCCGAATTGGTTGCTTTTTGCTCCACTCGCCGCCCCGATCGTCGCCCCGAAGATGACGAACTCCTCAAAGCCATTCTTTCGGCGGGGACTCGCTGGGTGACCCTCTTCGGCAAGTCCTGGGATCTCCATGTCAGCACGGGACTGAAGACGACCCTGGACGAAAATCTGGCCATGATCAAGGACAGCATCGCCTACCTCCGCAGCCAGGGGCGACGGCTGATCTACGATGCAGAGCATTGGTTTGATGGCTATAAACACAATCCGGAGTATGCCTTGAAGACCCTGGGGGCGGCGATCGAGGCCGGAGCCGAGTGGTTGACCCTCTGTGATACCAATGGGGGCTGTTTACCCCACGAAATTACGGCGATCGTGGCGGAAGTCTGCAAAGCCTTTGATTTACAGGTGCAACCCTCCGACAGTTTAGATCCCAGTAGCTTTGACGGGCGGCCCCGGTTGGGCATTCACACCCACAATGATTCAGAAACCGCCGTAGCCAACGCGATCGCGGCGGTGATGGGGGGGGCGACGATGGTCCAGGGCACCATCAACGGCTACGGCGAACGCTGCGGTAATGCCAATCTCTGCTCTGCAATTCCCAATTTGCAGCTTAAACTGGGCTACCACTGCATCGCCACGGACCAACTGACCCAACTCACCCGCAGCAGCCGCCTCATTAGCGAAATCGCCAATTTAGCCCCCAATGATCACGCAGCCTTTGTGGGGTTGTCGGCCTTTGCCCATAAGGGGGGTATCCATGTCAGCGCCGTTGAGCGCAACCCCCTCACCTACGAGCACATTCCGCCGGAGACGATCGGCAACAGTCGCCGCATTGTGGTCTCGGATCAGTCGGGGCTGAGTAATATTTTGGCCAAGGCCCGCACCTTTGGCATTGAACTGGACAAGAAAGATCCGATCTGTCGCCAAATTTTGACGCAATTGAAGGAACTGGAGAACCAGGGCTACCAATTTGAGGCAGCGGAGGCCAGTTTTGACCTGTTGATGCGGGAGGCCATGGGCAATCGGCCTAGTTTCTTTGGGCTGAAGGGGTTTCAGGTCCATTGCGTCACCCAGGATGATGGCAGTATTTTGTCTTTGGCGACGATTAAGGTCCAAATCAAGGGGCAGAATATTCTGGAGGCGGGGGAGGGCAATGGTCCGGTTTCGGCCTTGGATGTGGCGCTGCGGCGGGCGATCGTCCAGTTTTATCCCCAAGTCCAGTCTTTTCACCTGACAGACTACAAGGTTCGCGTCCTGGGGGGGACGGACGGCCCCGCAGCCCGGACCCGTGTTTTAGTGGAGTCTAGCGACGGAACCCAGCATTGGTCTACGGTGGGGGTTTCCTACAACATTATTGAGGCTTCCTACAAGGCGGTGGTGGAGGGGCTGGAATATGGTCTTTTGCTCCACAATATCGCCCCCCTCATGGCCACAGAACAACCCGCCCCCGCCCACACCTAAACTCAAGGGGTCCATTTCACTGTCCTCAAATGGACGGGATTCGCTTCGTTGCGCTGCCCCCTCAGTGTGATCCGGATCATAGGGGCAGGGTCGTGATAAAAAGAACATCAGACGATCGTTGTTCTGCCCGATCGCGTTCCCCCTCGCCCCCCTCGCCGCTATGGGTTTTGGTTTTTGGTCTGTCCCGTTGCCGATCGATCGCCCCCAGACACCCCCCCACTGGGTTCGCTGTACCTGCTCGATCGTCGGCAGCACCCTGGCCTTCCTCAGCCTAACCGCCCCCCCAACCCCCGCCCAAATCACCGCCGACACCACCCTTTCCCCCCAAACCAATAGCTCCGTCACGCAATCCGGCAGTCTTTGGCAGATTACCGGGGGAACCCCTGCCGGGAGCAGCCTATTTCATAGTTTTAGTACCTTTCAACTGGGACTTGGGGAAACTGCCTATTTTGACAATGGGGTCTCGATCGCCAATATCTTCGCCCGCATCACCGGAGCCAACCCCGCCACCCTGAACGGTACGCTCCGCGCCAATGGGGCTGCTAACCTCTATTTACTCAGTCCCCAGGGTATTGAGATCGGCAGTGGGGCGCAATTACAGCTAGGGGGATCCTTTATTGCCAGCACCGCCGATCGCCTCCTGTTCCAAAGTGGGGAATTTAGCGCCACAAACCCCACCGCCCCGCCCCTCTTAACCATCAATCCCCCCACGGGCTTCCAATTTGACCACCTTGCGGCCCCGATCGCCCTCCAGGACAGCGGCCACAGCCTCACCACCACTAGCCCCATCCTCCCCCTTGTTCTCGGTAGCCCTCCCCCCAGCGCCCTCCAAGTCAGCCCCGCACAGTCCCTTGTCCTCCTAGGGGGCGAAACTAGCCTGAATGGGGCGGGATTAGTTGCCTATGGCGGGCAAATCACCATAGGGGCCGTTGGTACTGGCTTTGTTGGCTTTAATCAGGGCACTAGTCCCCTTGGTACGCCTCAGTTTAGCCTCGACTACAGCCAGACTTCCGGCTTCCAAGACCTGACCCTCCGCAATCAATCCCTCATCGAGGTCAGTGGTCTACCGCCCAGCTTTGGCGGCTTAGCAGCGGGATCTGTGCAGCTTCAGGGCCAGAATTTCAGCCTCAGAGAGGGTTCCCTGGTTTTAAGCCAGAATTTCGGGACAACGGCGGCGGGAGGGATGCAGGTCACAGCGGCGGGGGATGTCTGGATTACGGGGACCGATCCGCGATCGGGGGGGATTTTGCGATCGGTGCTGCTCAGTAGCGCGATTTTTGGGGATTCCGGGGCGATCGATCTTCAAGCAGGTCGAAATTTAACGATTAACGACGGGGGAGCCGTTGCCAGTTTGAATTTTAGCAGTGCGGTGGGTGGTGATCTCAATTTCAGGGCTACTAACCTGTTTTTAGACGGTGTTTCCCAGTTTACCAGCCAGACCAATAGCTCGATCGCCTCCCAAACCGCTGGAGGCACTGGACCGGCTGGGGATGTGACGGTGGTGGTCGATCGGCTCCAAATTACCGGCGGTGCGGTCTTTAGTTCCAGTAGCTTCCAGGGGGGAGATGGGGGCAATATTGACATTACGGCGCGGGAGTCTGTCTTAATTCAAGGCTATGATCCCGTAGGCTTGCTCAGCAGCACCATTACCCCCGCAACCTTTGGCCGGGGCAATGCGGGTGATGTGCGGTTGCGGACCGATCGCCTGGAACTGCGGGATGGGGGGCAGATCAGTACGGCGACCTTTGCGGCGGGCAATGCAGGGAATGTGGATATTACCGCAACGGAGATTCTGCTGGTGGGAAATGAGACAGGATTGCGGAATCAGACGGTCATTGCCTCCGATGGTGGTATTTTGCCCCCAGAGTCCCAAATTCGCTTTGGGGTAACGGCTCCCAGCGGTCGATCGGGGGATGTGCGCCTGCGTAGCCAACGCCTGACCTTGCGGGATAATGCTTTCCTCAGTGCCAATAACCTCGGCAGTGGGGCGGGGGGCACCCTCACAGTCCAGACGGGGACGCTCTTACTCGATAACCAGGCCCAAATTACCGCAGCAACCCTCTCCGGTGAGGGAGGAAATATCGATATTACGGCGAATCGTGCCCTATTGATGCGTCAGGGCAGCAAAATTACAGCAGCGGCAGGGGGAACGGGGAATGGGGGCAATATTGAGATTACAACGCCGCTGTTAGTGGGAATTCCGGTGGAAAATAGTGATATTAGTGCCAATGCGGTGGAGGGCAACGGGGGCAATATCCAAATTAATGCTCAGGCGATTTTAGGGCTGAAGTTTCGGCAGCAGTTGACCGATCGCAGTGATATCACCGCCAGTTCCCAGTTTGGGGTGTCGGGGACAGTAAACTTTAACGGGCCACAAACCGATGTCAGTTCTGGCTTGACGCAACTGCCCACGCAATTTGCAGATCAAAGCAGTCAAATTAGCAATCGCTGTGCAGCTACAACAGAAAATCAGTTTACCAGCATTGGACGGGGCGGTTTGCCTGAAAATCCCCGCGATCCCCTCCAAAGTGCTAGCCT
>JAYKJG010000383.1:0-10893 GCA_035286285.1 Prochlorothrix sp. | reverse complement strand
CGATTCGTTTTGGTAGGGGCAATCCCCCCGTGGTTGCCCCTGTATTTGGCGGTCAGAGGGTCGGCACAGGGGCACGACCCCTACCCGTTTATTCTGTTTCAGGCTCAACGGATTTGGTATTAGGGGTGGGTTGGCCATCCACGGAAAGGGGTCGTGTATTTCCGCCGTGCAGTACTAATACAGTTCCGATTGGATTTGTTCAAAGGGGATCAGGCACTCCTGGGGGAGCAGGATCGGACGCTTGCCAAAAATGAGCTTGCCCCGGTAGTTGTAGCGATTGATGGCAATGCCCAGGGGGCGATCGACCACATCGGGGTGGACCTCATAAAACTGACGGTAGAGATGACGTGCGGCCCGCAGCAGACTGGGATCCATCAAGTAGGGCGGCAAGCTGCCCTGGGCGGGGGGGGCACCGTAGGGGTCAACGCCCTGGGGCTGAACCCCTGCGGGGTAGGGGGATTGGGTGGAATAGGATTGGGTTGGGGTCACGGGGTGGGGAGCCGTGATGGGTCGTTGAAAGGTGGGATTGGGATATTGCTGTGGAAACTGGGGAACCGGCTGTTGTGCTGCCATGTCCGATCGTCCAAAGCTTTGGGTGGGGGTACCTACCGCCTGTCCGTTGTGTCCGTTTGATTGTTGTGTATAAACCACGTCGCCTTGCCCTGCCTACAGTCCATGGATATCCGATCGGAAAATTTTGCCCACTAGTGTATCTGACCTTGGCCTGATTGGCTATAGCAGAAGACCGTCTCGATCTGGGGCTTGCAGGGAAAAATCATCGGATCCGTAGCGGAAGATCGCGACTGCATTCAAAAAACGCTCTTGGATCCGCAACTGCTGCCGGAGATCGCCGCTGCCGAGGGTCAGGGCCGTAATCCCTTCCCACAGAAAAACCCAACCCCCCACCGAGAACCCCTGGGCTAGGGTCTCCATGACCATCTTCGGTGTTTCCCGTGGCTCTAGGCGGATGGAAATTGCCATAATCAGCAGACCTAGGGCAATAAAGCCGATGGCACGACGCTGGATCCAGCCCAATTCCTGGCGCAGAATGCGGCTGGTGAACCCATAGTGGCTTTTGAGACCCCGTTGAATGGCCTGTTCTTCAGGGAGGTTGCGATATTCCTTTAAGACACAGAAGCGCAGGGTTAGGGGGTAGCGCAGGGGGATATCTGAGGCACAGGTGGACAGGAACGATCGCAGTTCTGGATTGAGATCCCGCCGCCGAAAGGGGGAGTAGTCCCAGGCATTAAACAGATCGCTGTAGTGGCTGAGGGCTACGTCAATAATAAATGCGCCGCTGATGGGATCCCGATCGTAGACCTCCTGGAGTTGCTCTTGGGTGCGATCGCGGCTGAGCCGGGGGGGGCGGGTGGGGGGGGAAAGTTGGCCCTCCAGCGGGTTACCTGGGTGCTCGTCGATCGGGTCATTGAGGGGAGGCGGTAGGGTGGTTTGGGCGGTGGGTAAGGTTGATCTCAGTGTGGTCTTCAGGGTGTACCACAGCCCCGATGCCATCTTCTCTGTTTCCATGGTGTTGCCCTCGTGCGTACCTTAAACCAGGGTATCAGGGGGGGACGAGTTCAGGTCTGAAGTTTGTGAGGAGGAGGTCGAGGCGGCTAGGGTGGGGAGGCCGGGGGGGATGGATCCCAGCAGCAGGTAGTCTTCGACCTGAGCGACGGTGAGGGGCGGGTTGAAAAGGTAGCCTTGGGCACAGTCGCAGCCCAGGGCATAGAGATCGGTCAACTGCTCTGGGGTTTCGACCCCTTCGGCGATGGTTTGGAGGTTCAAGTGTTGGGCGAGGGTGATGATGGTGGAAACGATGTCGCGGTTGGGGGTGTGGGTGAGCATGGGGGCGACAAAGGATTTGTCGATTTTGAGGTTGGTGAGGGGCAGGCGGTGCAGATAACTGAGGCAGGAGTAGCCGGTGCCGAAGTCGTCGATGCTTACGCCAATGTGACGATCGTGGAGACCCTGGAGCAGGGCGATCGTTTCCTCCATGTTGTTGATTAGGAGGCTTTCCGTTAGCTCTAGCACCAAGTTCCGTCCTGCCACTTGGGTTTCCTCCAGGAGTGTATCTAACTGACTGAGAAAGCTTGGATCCCGAAGCTGTAGGGCCGAGAGATTGACGCTCACGGTGAGGGATTGAGAGTTGGGATAGCGATCGTGCCAGATTTTGAGTTGCTCACAGACCGATCGCAGCACCCACTGTCCTAGGGGAATAATCAGGCCCGTTTCTTCGGCGATCGCAATAAACCGATCGGGGGGAATCATGCCCTGGGTTGGATGTTGCCAGCGCACCAGGGCTTCAAAGCCCTTGAGGTTGCCGCGCTTGAGGGAGACGATCGGCTGGTAGTAAACCAAAAGCTCCTTGCGGGCCAGGGCTGTCCGCAAATTGTTTTCCAATTCCAAGCGCTGACAGGCTTCTTGGTGCATAGCCCGGTTAAAGACCTCCACACAGGCCCGTCCCCGTGCTTTTGCCCGATATAGAGCAATATCCGCATCCCGCAGCAGTTCCGTCGCCTGTTGATAGGCCCGATCGGCCACCACCACCCCAATACTGACGCTGATAACAACCTCTTGGTGGGCGAGGGTGAAGGGAAGGGCAAAAAGCTCAAAGATTGACTCGACTTGCTGGAGGACAATGCTGAAATCTGGGATTTCATCCACTAAAATAATAAATTCATCACCCCCTAAACGAGCAGCCAAGTCCGATCGGCGCAGAATGTGTTTGAGCCGGTGACCAATCTCCATCAGCAGTTCATCCCCTGCCAAATGCCCTAGGCTGTCGTTGACAATCTTAAAGCGGTCTAAATCTAGGAAAAGGATGGCAAACTGATAGTCTGGCTGGCTTTTGATGCGACGGAGGGCACTGTAAAGCCGTTCTAGCAGTAAATTGCGGTTGGGTAGCCCCGTCAGGCTATCGTGGAAGGCATCATGCTCCAACTGCCGCTGCATTCGCACTGTGGCCGTGACATTGCGGGAGGTGCTTTGCAACTGCATAACCTGCCCTGCCTCATCCAAAATCGGGCGGGTGAGGGTCTCAACCCAGAGATAATCGCCGCTGGAGCGCTGCACCCGGTAGGTAAAGGCTCCGGCAACGCCCTGGTTGAGGGCTTCCTGGAGATAGTCTTGGAAGGGATCCCGATCGCGGGGGTGAACCCACTCAAGGGGGTGGTGCTTGAGGAACTGGGTGGGACTGTAGCCCAAGAGGGGGCGCACTGAGGGGCTGACGTAGAGATATAGCCCTTCCCGGTCATGGAGACAGATGAGATCCTGGGTATTTTCGGCGAGAAGGCGAAAGAGGGTCTCTCGGTGCTCTAGGGAGGCTTTGGTGCTGTTCAGTTCCCGGTTGCGATCGGCGAGGGCTTGGTTGGACTGTTGCAGGGCTGCAAAGGACTGCTGGAGTTGCTGGGCCATGTCATTAAAGGATTGCCCCAGGGTCCGCAACTCCTGGAACAGGCTGAGGGGAACCCGTTGCTTCAAGTCCCCTTGGGCCAGTGCCCGCGCTGCCACGGTGAGCCGCTGGAGGGAGCGCAACACGCCCCGACTGGCCACCAGTCCCCCCAGCAAGCTGACCCCCACCGCCAAGCCACAGAGCAGCAAGGTGGTGCGGGCACTGGCTTCGACCTCGGCCATAAAGGCCCGCTCTGGCACCTCAATCACAATCAACCAGTCCAGGCCATAGGGATCGGCAAAGGGCATGACTTGGACAAAATGCCGCTCCCTTTGCCAACGGAAGGACAGTTGGACTGTTTCCGCCAGAGTTTGGTAGTTCCAGTCCTGTTTTTCGATTAATTGGGCAATGGCTTGGCCGAGGGCGTTGTCCACTTCAGCGAGGGGGAGGAGTTGGGGTTGGTTATCCCGGAGTTGGTAGGGCTGAATGGGGGTGGAACTGGCGATGATTTGCCCCGATCGATCGAGAATCCAAGCCTGCCCCTGGCGATCGGCGGCTAAGGTCTGCAAAAAGTCACTGATTTGCGACAGGAAAAAGTTATTGCCCAGCACCCCCTTCAAATTGCCCTGCTGGTCATAAATCGGCATCACCGCCGGTAGCGCCAAGACGGGATAAGCCTGGTAAACAAAGATTTCGCCCCAACTGGGGCGGGCGCTTGTGGTGGCGTTGCGGTACCAGGGGCGCTGGCGGGGGTCAAAGTTGGGGGTAATGTTGAGGGGAGCGGTTTGGCTGGGCTGGGGCGCAAGGCGGGTCGTTCCCGGTAGGACCGGTGTTGTGGGCCAGGTTGTGGCGTAGAAGTGCAGGGTGCCTCCGGTGCGGGTTCCGGCTTCCATGCGGATGGGCTGTTGGCAACTGGGGGGTAACCCGGTGCTGGCTGGGGTGCCCTTGGGGTTAGGGTTTGGCTGAACGGCGGGGTTAGCGTCGGGGTTAACGGCGGGGCGGGGGGACGGATTGCCCTGCATTCGATCGAGGCAGGCTGCTCCAATAAATTCGCCCTCGATCGTGCCATAAAAAATAGAGTCCACCTGGGGAAAGTGGATTAATTCCTGGGCAAATTGGCTATAGAAGCGATCGCGCCCGTCCGGGGCCGCAAAATCTAAGCTTCCCAGGGCGATCGCATCCCCATTAATCCGATTAATCGTCTGGGGCGCGGCAAAAAATAAGTCCAGGCGACGGGCAATATGTTGCCCCATTTCCAAGCGCCACTGTTCCGCCACAGCATTGACGGCCCGCTGGCTATGGCGATGGGAAAGCCCCCCAGTAATGCTCACGGCCAGCACTGTTTGGAGGGCTAAGGGTAAGATCAGCGCTGTCCGCAGCGATGGAAACTGAGAACAGCGACTAGATTGGCGAAATTGGCGAAGTTTATGCCAAAGGGTGACCATACAGTCAAAACATAGACCGGTAAAAATAGACTGGTAAAAATAAACCGGTAAAAACAGACTAGTAGCTAATTGACTGACAAAAGGGGGGTCAAACCGAGGCGCAGAGGGCGGGTCAGGAAACCTGACCCCTACGATTCCCAACGTCTTGTAGGGGCACGGTCTCCGCGCCCCCGGTAGAATCCTTTGTCAGTCAACTAGGACTAGTAGACCGAGGCATACATCTGGCATCTATCTTGTGGGAGTGTTCCGATCGCGGGACCAGATACCCGCACCATCAAGGTCGGACTAGGGTCGGGAATATCTGCCCTGCTAGACTAGGCATCTCCACCCACGAGGGGCCGACTGGCAGAGGGTTTGCGGTTAATGACCTCATCAATTAGCCCATACTGCTGCGCTTCTGTGGCAGACATGAAAAAGTCCCGATCGGTATCGTTTTCAATGCGACTGAAGGGCTGCTTGGTGTTGGCCGCTAGAATTTCATTGAGCCGGTTTTTGGTGTAGAGGATTTCCTTGGCCTGGATTTCAATATCGGTGGCCTGACCTTGGGCACCGCCGATCGGCTGGTGAATCATAATGCGGGAGTGGGGCAAGCTGCTGCGCTTGCCGGGAGCACCCGCCGCCAGTAAAAAAGCCCCCATACTGGCCGCAAGACCCACACAAACCGTGGCCACATCCGGGCCAATGTGGTTCATGGTGTCAAAAATCCCCAGCCCCGCACTGACCGAGCCGCCGGGAGAGTTGATATAGAGGTAAACATCCTTTTCTGGATCGTCGGCTTCTAAAAACAGCATTTGCGCCACAATCAGATTGGCCACATCAGAGTCCACGGGTTGACCCAGGAAAATAATCCGCTCCCGCAAAAGTCGAGAATAAATATCAAAGGCGCGTTCTCCGCGACCGGACTCTTCAACAACAATAGGAATCATAGGGGTACGTGCTCTCAGGCTGTGGGTAACGGTGGATACAGTTCCTATTTACCATCTTAATGGCTCTAGTCCTGCAACGGGCTTAAAAAACCACCACCGATCGAATGCTCTCGCCCCGGTGCATGAGGTCAAAGCCTTCATTAATCTGCTCCAGGGGCAAGGTGTGGGTAATCAGATCATCGATATTAATTTTGCCATTCATATACCAATCAACAATTTTGGGCACATCGGTGCGGCCCTTGGCCCCCCCAAAGGCAGTTCCCCGCCAGACGCGGCCCGTCACCAACTGAAACGGACGGGTCCGAATTTCTTCCCCGGCCCCCGCCACCCCGATAATTACACTTTCGCCCCAGCCCTTATGGCACGCCTCCAGCGCTTGGCGCATCACCTCCACATTACCAATGCACTCAAAGGTATAGTCCGCCCCGCCCCCGGTCAGGTCCAGTAGCGCGGTGACCAGATCCCCGTCTACTGCCTTGGGGTTGACAAAGTGGGTCATGCCAAATTTCTCGGCGAGGGGCCGCTTGCGATCGTTCAAGTCCACCCCCACAATCATATCAGCCCCCACCAAACGCGCCCCTTGGATGACATTGAGGCCAATGCCCCCTAAACCAAAGACAATGACCTTGGATCCTGGCTCTACCTTGGCTGTGTTAATGACTGCGCCAATTCCTGTGGTGACCCCACAGCCGATGTAGCAGACCTTTTCAAAGGGGGCATCGGGGCGGATTTTGGCAAGGGCAATTTCCGGCACAACGGTGTAATTGGCGAAGGTGGAGGTGCCCATGTAATGGTGCAGCTTATGGCCCTGGAAGGAGAAGCGGCTAGAGCCATCGGGCATTACGCCTTGGCCCTGGGTGATGCGAATAGCTTGGCAGAGGTTGGTTTTGCCGCTCAGGCAAAACTGACAGCAGCGGCACTCCGGCACATAGAGCGGGATGACATGATCCCCCGGTTGTAGGCTCTTGACCTCTGGCCCCACCTCTACGACTACCCCGGCCCCTTCATGGCCCAAAATCGCGGGAAATAGCCCTTCGGGGTCTTTGCCAGAGAGGGTATAGTCATCGGTGTGGCAGAGGCCGGTGGCTTTAATTTCCACGAGGACTTCTCCGGCTCTTGGCCCCTCCAGTTGGACGGTCTCAAGGCTGAGGGGCTGACCGGGGGCATGGGCAACGGCGGCGCGAATATCCATGGGGTTTGGGGGTAAATGTTAGCGGTAAAGGTTAGTTTGTACTTTGCCAGATTGGGGCACAACTGGCCACCTTTGGCTGTTTTGGGTTGTGCCTGGGGAGCCGATCGAGGGGCGTAGGGCGGTGAGAGTATCCCGGCCCCCCGCTATGATTGAGCTTGATGTTGATACATGCAAAGCTAGCGGAAGTGCCATGACCGATCCCCAAACTGTTCCCCAATCCCCTTGCCCTTGGACGATCGAAGACAGCGAACAACTCTACCGGGTTAAGGGCTGGGGCGAACCCTATTTTGGTATCAATGCCCTGGGGCATCTGACGGTTTCCCCACGGGGCGATCGGGGCGGTTCCCTGGACCTCTATGAACTGGTCCAGTCCCTCCGACAGCGAAATTTGGCCTTACCGTTGCTGATTCGCTTTTCCGATATTTTGGAGGATCGCCTAGAGCGGTTGAATGCTTGTTTTGCCAAGGCGATCGCCCGCTACAGCTATCCCGGCAGCTATCGGGGCGTTTTTCCGGTGAAATGCAACCAACAGCGGCATTTATTGGAGGATTTAGTCCGCTTTGGCCAGCCCTACCAGTTTGGTTTGGAAGCGGGGTCGAAGCCGGAGTTGATGATTGCCTTGGCGCTGCTGGATACGGCGGGGGCGCTGCTGATTTGCAATGGCTACAAAGACCGGGACTATGTGGAAACGGCGATGTTAGCGCGGCAGTTGGGCAAGGTGCCGATTATTGTGCTGGAGCAGGCGGATGAGGTGGAGTTGGTGCTGGCGGCCTATGAACGGCTGGGGGTGGAGCCGATCGTGGGGGTCCGGGCCAAGCTGAACGCCAAGGGAAGCGGACGTTGGGGCACTTCAGCGGGCGATCGGGCTAAATTTGGCCTGACTATCCCAGAAATTGCCGAAACCGTGGAAAAACTCAAGGCGGCGGGGCTGTTGTCCTCGCTACAGTTACTGCACTTCCACATTGGCTCCCAAATTTCTGACATTAGCGTCCTCAAGGATGCCATCCAGGAAGCGAGCCAAATCTATGCTCAACTGGCCCTGATGGGGGCAAATATGCAGTATTTAGATGTGGGGGGCGGTTTAGGGGTGGATTATGACGGCTCCAAGACCAGTTTCGCCGCTTCTAAAAACTACAATATGCAAAACTACGCCAATGATATTGTGGCGACGGTCAAGGATGCCTGTGTGCAGCATGGGATTACGGTGCCCACCTTGGTGAGTGAGAGTGGGCGGGCGATCGCCTCCCATCAGTCGGTGCTGGTCTTTAATATCCTTGGCAGCAGTGAAGCGGCCCCCTCAGCCCCAGAACCGGCCCAGGACTCGGAGGATTTGATTATTCGCAATCTATACGAAGCCTACAGCACCCTTACGCCGGAAAACTACCAAGAACGCTACCACGATGCCGATAAGTTTAAGGAGGATGCGATCGCGGCTTTTCGTTTGGGTTATCTCAGTTTGGCCCAACGGGCGCGGGCAGAACAAATCTATTGGGCCTGTTGCCAGCGGATCCAGGCTATTATCCAGGAACAAACCTATGTTCCGGAATATCTCAGCCCCCTGAATCATGCGCTTTCGTCGATTTACTACATGAATCTCTCGGTTTTTCAGTCAGCGCCGGACTGCTGGGCGATCGATCAGCTTTTCCCGATTCTGCCCATCCATCGCCTAGACCAGGAACCAACCCAGCGGGCGACCTTGGCCGACTTAACCTGTGACAGTGACGGCAAGCTCGATCGCTTTATTAGTCTCGGCGATACCAAGCCAATGCTGGAGCTACACCCGCTCCAGGCTGGAGAATCCTACTATTTGGGGATGTTCCTGGGGGGGGCGTACCAGGAAATTATGGGCAATCTCCATAACCTGTTTGGCGATACCAATGCGGTCCATATTCACCTCACGCCCCAGGGCTATGAAATTGAGCATGTGGTGCGGGGGGATACCCTAGGGGAGGTGCTGGGCTATGTGCAATATGACAGTGGGGCGATGGTGGAGCGGATCCGTCGCCAGTCAGAACGGGCGATTCAGAACGGCCACATGACCCTAGAGGAGTCTCAGGAGCTTTTGCAGCGCTATGAGGCGAGTTTCCGAGCCTATACCTATCTTTCGGAGGATTAGCCCGGTTAAGGTTGGGTAGGGGCGGCTTAAAGACAAGAAAAGTCCGCCCCGAAGGACGGACTGAAGCTTCCTAGATGTTTCTCCGGCCCCCATAGTATTTTGTCTCCCCTTGAAGTTCAATCCGCCATTCCACTTATTTTCGCCCACGGGCGAATATTATGGTTTGGAGTTGGTGAAATGGACCCCAGTCGGCGCGATCGGGAATTATCGGGAAATGCTCTACAACACACCGCAATGGGTGAGCAAGCCCTCAATGCCCTCACAAATCACGATCGGAGTCTGGAGTTGAGCCGCAACCTCACCCACGGTCATATCATCCAAAAAACGGCGATCCTCGTCGCGATCCAAGCTCCCCTGCTGTAACATCACCGACGGCAGCAGAATCCCATCCCCCAAGTCCCGATCGGCCAAGCCTTCGAGCAAATCCTGCCCCGTGAGCAGCCCGGTCACCGTCAGTTCCTGGCCCCAGTAGCCACTGGCTAACCCCACTAAGGTAATCTCTAGCCCTTTAACGGCCTTGAGACGATCGGCGATCGTCCCAAACTCCCGCTCTACCACATTCCCCACCACCCAGGTATAGCGGCGATCGGGCTGGATCTGGGCCGGTAAATTCTCCGTTGCTGCTTTGAATTCCTGAAGAAAAGCCCGAATTGAGCCAACTCCATCCTCCAACTGAGGGAAATCTTCATAAATCGTCACAGGGGGCAAATCCTGACCCGCAATCAAAAACCACTCATCGGCTAGCCAAGCCCCACGGGTGCCGTAGGTTTGTAAAAATTCCTCCTGAAGTGCCGTCACTTGGGCAATTACTGCTGCCGCGTCTGCTGGCGTAACGGGGCGCAATTCATCCAAACCGGGGCGAAACCGGGTCAGCCCCACGGGCACCACCGCCACCGACAGCACGCCCGGTACTTCTCCCCTGTGGAAGCTGGCTAAGTCCCGCAGGGTGCGCTCTAGATGGACTCCATCGTTAATTCCGGGGCACACGACCACTTGGGTGTGGACGGGTAGCTCGTGGGTCTGAAACCAGGCGAGTTGGTCGAGAATTTGGGCGGCGCGGGGGTTTTTGAGCAGTTGGGTGCGAATTTCGGGTTCTGTGGCGTGGACGGAGACATACAGGGGGGAAAGGCGCAGGCGATCGATGCGGTCCCATTCTTTGGGGGTGAGGTTGGTGAGGGTGAGGTAAGACCCATAGAGAAAGCTGAGGCGATAGTCGTCGTCTTTGAGGTAGAGGCTGGCCCGTTTACCGGGGGGCTGCTGGTCAATGAAACAGAAGGGACAGCGATTATTGCACTGAATTAGGCCGTCAAAGAGGGCGGTTTCAAACTCTAGGCCCAAATCTTCGTCATAGTCCTTTTCGATTTCGATTTGGTGGCTGCGGCCTTTGCGGTCTAGGACTTCTAGGTCTAAAAATTCGTCGGCACAGAGAAAGCGATAGTCAATGAGGTCGCGGGGTTGGGTGCCGTTGATGGAGACAAGGCGATCGCCCGGTTCAAAGCCAATGTCTGCGGCGATGGAATCCGGTAAAACACGGACGATGGTGGCGGGTTGTAGGGTCCGATCGCGCATGGAGAGGCAAGATTCTCGATGGGTGTTGAAGGGTGTTGAAGGTTGTTGCAGCCGATTGCAAACCGGCGATCCCAGGGGAGATCGTAGAGACGTGATCCTAGGGAAATGGGCGGGAAATGGGGCGGGAAGACCCCGCCCCTACGGGAAATGGGGCGGGAAATGGAGCGGGAAGACCCCGCCCCTACGGGAAATGGGGCGGGAAATGGAGCGGGAAGACCCCGCCCCTACGGGAAATGGGCGGGAAATGGGGCGGG
>JAYKJG010000382.1:0-7873 GCA_035286285.1 Prochlorothrix sp. | reverse complement strand
CGGCGGATTGAAGCGCAGCGTCAGCAGCGTTAAATCATCCGACGGTGGCCTATTGCCTGCGAAATTAGTCACCGCCATCTTTAAGGTTTTCACGATCGCCTCCACACCCAAATTTGGCGGCAACTGCTGCAACGTCGCGATCGTCCGCTCCAGCCCAAAAAACTCCCCCCGATCGTTCTCCGCCTCCGTCACCCCATCCGTATAGGCCACCAACGTTTCCCCCGGCTGAAGCCGCAACGTCGCCAGCTTATAGCGGTTTTCCTCATCAATCCCCAGCAAAATCCCCGGCGGCAGCGGAATCGGTTGCCAATCGCCCCTCATCGGCTCCCCTTGCCCAGTACCCAACCCCATCCTCGACTCCACCGACTGAAGCAGCGGCGGAATATGCCCCCCATTGCCATAGGTTAACTCCCCCGTCTCCGTGTCCAAAATCCCGACAAATAACGTTAAAAACATACTTGTCTCGTTATTTTGGCATAAATGCCAATTAATCTTCCCCAAAACCACATCTAACGCCTTCCCCGGAGACATCATCAGCCGCAGCAGCGTGATCGATCGGATCATAAACAACGCCGCCGGAACCCCCTTCCCCGACACATCCCCCACCGCAATACAAACCCGCCGCTGATCCAACTCAAACACATCAAAAAAATCCCCCCCCACCTCCCGCGCCGGTTGAATCTGGGCATAGACCTCGATCGTCGGATGGTGCGGTAGTGCCGGAAAATGGGGCAGAATATTACGCTGCACCTCACTCGCAAAGCGCAAATCCTTCTCAATTTGCTCAAACTGAAAGCGCTGCTCTAAATCATTAAAGATAATGGCATCACTGCGGCGAATCCGGCTTGATAGCTCCTTGAGTAGATTCTGAGTCAGCCGGGGAATAGGAATCAGACGGTCCCAGAAGAGATGGGACGGAATCTGGAGCAGATAGCCATCGGTTTCCGCCACCACATAGGCCGCAACGGGGCGATGCTCAATAATCGACATTTCCCCCAGACACTCACCGGGCGTAACCGTCAGGCCCAGGTCTTGATTAAAGTAGGAATTGGGCAGATTCATAAAGGACACCCGCAGATACCCCGACAGCAGCAAATACAGGTGGTGATTGTGGTAACCGGCGCGAATCAGGGTTTCTCCCGCCCGAAAAAAGCGAAAGGAGCACTGGGGCAGCAAAGTACTGAGTAAGGCAGAGTCCACGCCCTCAAACAAGGGCGAAGCATGAATAATATCGAAGTATTCCGGGGGAATGGTCTCCGCAGTTACACTAGCCGGAGCATCCCCAGCAGCACAAGTCCCAGGATGACTCACAGTTGGGTTACTCACAGTTGGGTTACCAGCCCCAGCAGGACCGGCAGTCCGGTCAAGCTCATCGGTCACCAAGCCCCGATCGCGGGGGGCATCCCAACGGGGGGAGTCGCTAGGGGCGAGACGGAAAGTTGTGGGGTAATCTGGTGTTTGCAGGTCTGCGGGGCGATGTTTGGCGCTAGGGTAGGGTAAGGGAGCTAAATTCCCCTGACGATCGGTACAGTAGGCAAATCCCAGGCGCAAAACCTGGTTATCCAGCATTTTCAACCAAATAATTTGAGCCAAAACCAGCGGCTCCTCACCTTCGCCTAACCACCAATATTGACCCAACTCCCACCGAGCAATACCCACACAAATAACCCCGCAGCCGATCGGGGTCTGATCCGTAATAATGCCGCGCACGGTGGCGGATGGGGGAGCAAGACGGGCTTCCGGAGCAAGATCCCGATGGGGTCTGAGGGTAATGACCGTACCCGGTGTTGCAGTCCAATGGGAAGAGAGAGGGTGCTGCGCTGGGGAGGGACTGGAAACCGTTGGGGTCATAGTTGAGCGTCTATAGTTGAGCGTCAGTTGAGCGTCTAAATTAGGCGTTAGGAATTGTCTGGATCGTCTTGTCAGGGGCACCTCAATGAAGGGTGGTGGGCAGCGAAGCCGTTCACCATAACCCTTATGCTTACGGGAGACAGGGGGCGAAAATTTGGATTTTTTGAGGTGCCCTACGGTAATTTTAATCTTAAATAACCTGTTATTAACCTGCTCTTAACCGATTGATAGAAAAGTATCTTTAGGGGTCCGCTTCGATCCCGATTTTAGGGCCATCCGTTGCCCTAGCCCACAGAAAACTGCGCACCGGAGAACCGCACAACAAAGCACTGCATCACTGAGAGCCGCGCAATCGCTACATTGGATCGTTAATCACCAGTTTGAGAACATTGAGATCGTGACAGCGCTGATAAACGCAAACGTCACTAAAATGTCGAATCAGTTGAATCCCAGCGCCCCCCGGTGGGGCCAATGCCAAGGTTTTGGGCAGGGCCGATCGGCGGTGCTGGAGAGGGTCAAAACAGAGGCCATCATCACAGATGGTTAGGGTAAATTCCCGATCGCACTGGCCCAGGAAAACTTGAATCAAGCGGGTTCCAGGGTTGCCGCGATCGGGGCTGTCAACGGAACTGCCATCCTCGCCATAGGCATTCTGAATAATATTGGTAACGGCTTCCTCCATCATCAGTTGCAGGCGAAACAAACCACGGGCTGAAAGCTCCAGTCCGGGCGCAAGTTGCTCTAGCCATTGGCTTAATTCCACCAAAGCATCAAGGTGGTTGGGAACCGTAATGGCATGGGGCAGAGCCGAGGCTAAACAGAGGTGGGCGAGGGCGATCGCGGGGTGCCCTGGGTCAGGTTGCCCTGGGGCCAGTTCCGGGGCCACTTCTACAGGCAGAAATTGGCCCTGGGCTGGATCAAAGAACGGTAAACCGGGACAGGTTCGGGCCGATCGGGTGAGGGAAGAGGGTGAATTGTGGAGATTCTGCATACCAGTTGTAAACAGGCTGTAAAGAATTGTAGACAACATCCCAAAAATAGGGTCTTAAACGCAGCCGCAGCGACGATCGCGATCGCCGCCAAACTCAATCGGTCAACAAGGCCGCACAGGCCGCCTCAAAATCGTCATACATGGGAATGAGTTGGTCAAAACCTGCGGCCACTAGGGATTCCTTAACCAGGGGTTGAGGATTGAGCAAAACCAGTTTATGGCCCCGGTTGTGGACCCCTCGCGCCGTTGAAATTAAGGTTCTCATGCCGATGGAAGCCAGAAAATCCACCTCTGACATATCCACCAAAACCGGCAACAGACTGCTGCCCAGTTTCAGGCCAAATTCAGTGTCGATCGCCTGGGTTCCCTGCATATCCATCCGACCAATCAGCTTGGCCTGAAGAATCCGGTGGTCAAGATCTGTAATTTCTAACCGCATGTTTCTACAGTCTAAATCAACACTCTCCATCGTCTCACAAGAGCACTCATCCTCGGTAATTTTCCAGCTTTAATCTGGCTCCCCCTTAGAACCCCAAATCTGCCTTAGCCGCCAATGCCGCCTCTAGCACCACCTCCGTCGGCAACGACTCCCAATCCGTCACCCCCAAATCCGCGTAGAACTTCTCATCGTAGGCCCGCGTTTGCACCACCACCGGCATCGGCACCGCATGGCCCAACAACAGCGCCTGTTGCTTGGAATCTAGCTTAGACAGCACCGATCGCAGATTCTGCCCCCCCGCCACTCCCGTAAAGATCGCCTCAATATCCTTCTCATCGTTGAGTAAAGCCGTAATTCGGCTCCCAATTTGGGACATAACCTCCGGATCAATGCCCGAAGGCCGCTGATCCACCACCAGCAGCGTCACAAAGTATTTCCGCATCTCGCGGGCGATCGTCCCGAAAATCGTCTGTTTCACCGTATTCGAGTCTAAAAAGCGGTGGGCTTCTTCGATCGTAATCATTAACTGCCGAGGCCGATCGCAGGGGTTCTTAGTCTGCAAAAAGACTTCTGCCTTGCGAACATAGGCTTGGTGAATCCGTCGGGAAATCGTATTGGTGGCCAGCATATAGGAGAGCATATTGGACTGAGAGCCAAACTCAATGACAATGTGCTTGCCTGCGTCCAGAGCTTGCAGAATTTCGCCGATATAGTTCTTAGGGCAGGTATTGCGGATATATTTGAGATCATCCAAGCGGGTTAGTTTCCGTTGCAGCGCCATAATCGAGGCTTTGCTGCCCATCTTGACCTCACAAAACTCCTGAATTTCACCGTTACTCATGGTCAACAGCCGGTTAATCCAGGACTTTCCAAACTCATTGCGCAAAATAATCGCATTCTCTAAGCTAGCCTCCGATAAGTTCAACTCATCCCGCACCAGCATCAAATCTTCCACATCAATCTGGTCATAGCCAATATACAGTTCCTGGGCATCCCGCACCCCCCGCCGCCGCGTTGACTCCGGATCGAGGGTGTAAATTTGCACTTCAGCGGGAAACAGTTGCCGCAGTCCCTTCACCGTACTCAGTTGCCGCCCTTCGCGGGTTGCCTCCCAGCCATACTCCGAGTGCATATCAAAAATCAAATTGACTGCGGCCTGTTTGCGGATGGTGCCCGCCAAGACCAAGCGGGTTAAAAAGGATTTTCCGGTGCCGGATTTACCAAAAATGCCGTTGCTGCGCTCGACAAAGCGATCGAGATCCAAACAGATGGGCACATCCATATCGATCGGGCGACCGATCGAAAAATTGCGCCGATGGGGATCATCTTCCCAACCAAACACCATCCGAAAATCCCGCTCACAGGCTTCATAAACCTGGCTAAAGTGGCTGGGAACCGTTTTAACCGGTAATAGCTCTAGGGCTTCGCTGCTCTGGGCCTCATAGGAGCCTAGGGTCAGTTGGTCATTGGTACCTTGCCCTGGGTTAACCCCTTTGTCCGCTTTGCGGCGGCTTTTGCGCGATCGGTTACTTTTGCCCCCCTCCGCCCCATAGCCCTCCGCCCCATACTCCCCCTCCACCCTGGGCGTAAACATCAGCATCGGAGCGAGATCGATCGTGCCATAGAGATTATTGCCCGCTAAAACCTCCTCTAAAAAATCATTACCCGCCTCCGGCGGATTCGCCAAAATCCGGGCACTGGCCGCACCCAACGTCACATCAGTGAGGAGACAGAAAAAACGCGATCGTCGCCCCTGCACCACCAAAAACTTCCCCACCCGCATTTCTTCCACGGAAATATTTGCATGGAGTCGAACTTCCAAGCCCTTACTGAGGGAACCTTGGATCACTAAGCCGAGGGGTTTATCAGGCTGCATAACTTAAAAACATGGGGCATTAGCCAGAATGATAGGGGAAGGGGACTGCAATCAGGATATCGGGAATTCTGGAAAAAAGCCAATCCTAACTCCTAGAAAGGTGAAATTCTACGCCTGCACGACCTTGAGCGCATCCCAGAGGCACGGGAGAAACTCGTCGAGGTGCTCCCCCTCAGCGAGACCATCACCCATCTGCTGACTCAAATTGAACAGAAGGTGACCACAGCAGCCCCTCGGTGATCGTGCTGGAATGGCGCGTTGGCATAGCGCGTTGGCATAGCGCGTTAGAATGGCGCGGCAGGGTTTGCACCCCGGACAATTCATCCCTTTGCTCTTCAGAAGCCTGCCGCAACGGCATACAATCGTACACAATCCTCAAGAAAACTTGACCGTCCCGTTTGTTTTCGTTGCGCCGTCTATGAAGCTCATCACCTTTTTAATCCGATCCTCCTGGCAGATGGTGGCGATCGCCATTGGAGCCGGATTCCTCAGCGGCGGCAGCAACGCCGGACTGATCGCCCTCATCAGTCGCGCCATCAGCCAAGGCAGCACCACCTCAGTCACCGCCCTCGGCCTCGCCTTTCTGGGCCTTGTCGCCCTCGCCCTCGCCACCAGCATCCTCTCCCAAGTTATGCTGATTCGCCTCTCCCAGGAGGCCGTTTTTCACCTGCGCCTGCGCCTCAGTCGCCAAATCCTCGGCTCCAAGCTCGATCACCTAGAGCGCGTCGGATCCCCCCGGCTCTTGGCCACCCTCACCGATGATGTCCAGGCCGTCTCCGATGCCGTGCGGCTGTTGCCCTTCCTCTGCATTGACCTCGCCATGGTGCTGGGGGGGCTGGCCTACATTATTTGGCTGTCCTGGAGCGTATTCATGATGGTTTGCTTGCTGACCGTGCTGGCACTGGGCAGTTGCCAATTTTTGCTCAACCAGGGACGGCAACAACTGGCCCTTGCGCGGGAACAGCAGGATGACTTGCTCAAGCATTTCCGCACCGTCACCGACGGCACCAAGGAACTCAAGCTCCACTATCGCCGCCGCCAAGCCTTTCTCCGGGAAGACCTCCAAGACACCGCCGCCACCTTCCGCCGCCACAGCACCCTCGGCCTCACCTTCTTTTCAGTCACCTCGACCTGGGGCAAGCTGATTTTCTTCTTTGCGGTCGGTTTCGTCATGTTTGCCCTACCTAAGTTCATGACCCTCGACCTGCCGACCCTTTCCGGCTATATCCTCATGTTTACCTATTTGATGGTACCCATGGAGCGGCTGGTCAACAGTTTGCCCATCCTCAGCCGTGCGGGCATTGCCCTCGATAAAATTGAGTCTTTGGGCCTCTCTTTGTCGGATTCTGCGGAAACGGAGACCGTTCCGGGGTCAATTCGCCACCAGTGGCAGAACTTGCGGCTGGAGGGGGTTACCCATGCCTATCCGGCGGAACAGGGAGACAGTGTGTTTGAGGTGGGGCCAGTGGATTTGGAACTGCAACCGGGGCAGTTAATTTTCCTAGTGGGGGGCAATGGCAGCGGTAAGTCTACCTTGGCGAAGTTGATTACGGGGCTGTATCGGCCTGATGCGGGCCGGATTACCCTGGATGGGGAGCCGATCGAGGACCACAACCGCGAATGGTACCGCCAGCATTTTTCCGTGGTCTTTGCCGATTTCTACCTGTTCGATCGCCTCCTCGGCTTAGATCACGACAACCTAGACGAAGAAGCCCGCAAATACCTCCAACAACTGCGCCTAGACCACAAAGTCAGCGTTCACCAAGGCCACCTCTCCACCACCTCCCTCTCCCAAGGCCAGCGCAAACGCCTCAGCCTCCTGACGGCTTACTTGGAGGATCGCCCCATTTTCCTCTTTGATGAGTGGGCTTCGGATCAAGATCCGGTGTTCCGGGATTTGTTCTACAGTCAGTTTTTGCCCCAGTTGCGGGACCAAGGCAAGACGGTGATTGCCATTAGCCATGATGATCACTACTTTGCCCAGGCCGATCGCATTATCAAGCTAGATTACGGCCAAGTGGAGTATGACCAAGTGCAGCGATCGCGATCGGCTTCGATCGCCTAAAACGGCATCCCGTCAGGCCGCATCGGGTTGAGCCAAGGGGCGGGGAACTCTTGGGGCGATCGGGGGGAGGTGTCCATTCGCGTGGTGGTCACGATAGCTAGGCAGTGCTAAGCTATTTTGAAGCTTCAATTATCATGCTCCCTGAGTTCTATAAAATGAAGTCCTATGGGTCTTACTGACTTAGTTCAAGCAGCAAAACAACTAAATGAGGCAGATTTAGAGCTTTTGCTCCAACAAATTGCTGCACTCCGTGCCCAGCGTCGGGGGTTGACTCTGCCAGCCCATGAATCGGACTTGCTCGATCGGGTCAATCAGCCCGTGCCAGCAGATCTGCAAGCCGAGTATCAGATTTTACGGGCCAAGCGAGAGGCTGAGACGCTGACGGAAACTGAACATCAGCGGCTACTTGACTTGAGTAATCAGATTGAAATATTTGGTGCGAAGCGGTTAGAGGCGTTGGCACTGTTGGCGCAATTAAGACAGGTTTCTTTACCGGCTTTGATGGATCAATTAGGGATTCCGGTTCCTACGGTCTAGGGAGCTTGCTGTTGAAGGTTGGGAGAGTAAGGATGGAGCCGAAGCGGGAAAGTTCGGTGATTAGCTAGGGGTGATAGGGGCGATCGATCGCCTGCGGAAAGTCAGGGGCAAGGC
>JAYKJG010000381.1:0-6473 GCA_035286285.1 Prochlorothrix sp. | reverse complement strand
AATCACATCATGCCATGAATCACTTGCTTTCCAGCGAAAACCACCCCGGAACTTCAGTATTGCACGGTAGCTCTGGGCCAACCTTGGACCTCAGCCGTGGGCCGCAAGGGAGCTATCACGGGGCGATCACGGGGCCATGATTGGGTGCATTTCACTTTGGAGCAACCCAGCCCCTAACCTGGCCCAAAAGGTTCGTAGTGCGGACTTGAGTCCGCACCTTGGCACTTTGGAGCAACCCAGCCCCTAACCTGGCCCAAAAGGTTCGGAGTGCGGACTTAAGTCCGCCCCCTGGCAAAAGCGAAATGCACCCCCATGATTAGACCATGACTAGGCTTCTGCCTCAGGGGATGCTAGGGGATCGGAACAAAACCAGCGATCGCCCTGAACCAGGGTATGCACCCGCCAGGAGACTTGGGTTTCAGGATAGTCAAGGCGATAGTGACCCCCTCGACTTTCTTGGCGAAAGGCCGCACTTTTGAGGATTAAGGCACCAATTTCCAGCAAGCTGCCCAGTTCAACCCACTGCCGCAGCGTCCCATTATCGGGAGCGTTGATCAGGTCCACGTCTTGACCGGGCACGATCGCCCCCAAAGCTTGGCTTAAACGAAGCTGAGCAAAGTCCGATCGCCAGCCTTCCACCTGGACAATTGCCGCCTCCAATGTCACCGCATCCCGACAAATTCCAGCACTTTGCCACATGGTCTGGGGCAGGGCTTGGCGAATGTCCTGCATCCAAGTTCGATCGGGATCCCATTGGTCCATCGACAGAGACTGGACCGGCAGAGGCGGGGGCAACGGGGGCAACGCTGCGGGCAACTGGAGGTGTTTCAGTTGCTGGCCAAAGACCAAGCACTCTAGGAGGGAATTACTAGCGAGGCGGTTGGCCCCATGGACCCCTGTACTGGCGGTTTCCCCCACGGCATACAAGCCCACCACCGAGGTTTGCCCCTGAAGATCCGTCGCGACTCCCCCCATCCAATAATGGGCCGCTGGGGCAACGGGAATCGGCTCCTGAAACAGATCAATGCCCCACTGTTGGCAGACCTGGATAATGTTGGGAAAGCGATAGCGAACGCGATCGGGATCGATCGATCGCAAATCCAAAAAGACATGGCCCTGGGGGGTGCCGAGGCTTTGTAAATGCTGAAAAATAGCCCGACTGACCACATCACGGGGCGCTAGCTCCCCATCGGGATGGTAGCGGAACAAAAAGCGATCGCCCTGGGCATCCAGCACCTGCGCCCCCTCCCCCCGCACCGCCTCACTAATCAAAAAGCAAGAAGCTTCAGGATGCATCAAGGCCGTGGGATGAAACTGGAAAAATTCCAAATCCCGCAGCACCGCACCAGCCCGGTAGCCAATGGCCACCCCATCCCCCGTACTCAAGGTCGGATTGGTCGTCTGGGCAAACACCTGACCCCCGCCCCCCGTCGCCAGCACCACCGCTCCCGCCGACAGCCAGCCCACCCGCTGCTGCCGCAACACCTGCACCCCCCGACAGCGCCGATCGGCCCCCTCCCCCACCAACCACAGATCTAAGACTAAACTTTGGGCCAGCACCGTAATATTGGGGCGCTGCTGCACCTGATCCATCAACGTCGTCACCACCGCCCGCCCCGTTGTATCAGCGGCATGGAGCACCCGCGATCGCGAATGGGCCGCTTCCCGCGTTAAGGCCAGATCACTGCCCCGGCGATCGAAGCCCACCCCCAGCGCCACCAAGGACTCCACACAGCCCTGGGCCTGGTGAACCAAAAAAGACACCGCATCGGGATCACAGAGGCCAACCCCCGCCCGCAACGTATCCTCAATGTGCAACGGGGGAGAGTCATCCGGGGCAACCACCGCAGCAATGCCGCCCTGTGCCCAATCACTGGCCGATCGGGTCAGATCGTCCTTGGTAATCAAGGCCACACGCCACGTTGCCGGTAAACAGAGGGCGGCATACAGTCCCGCTGCCCCTGCCCCCACAATGATCACATCAAAGTTTCCGTCAAAGCTCACGTCAAAGCTCACGTCAAAATCGCTAAAGGGGCGAGAACTATCCCGGCGAGAAATCTCCCACGGAAAAGAAAAAGGTAAAAGAAAGTAGGGTGAGCACAGGCCCACCCTACCGTTTTTTTAAGAGTCGCTTGAGTGTTCAGGCTGGCCGCCCACCCTAACAGCAGACATCAGCCCAGATCTGCTCAAGGGGCTTGATTACTGGTAAACACCATTGTTGAAACGATCGTAGCCACTGGTAAAGGCATCGATCGGGGCAGTGACCGTGAACTCATCCTTATACTTGGCCAGGGTCGCCTTTTGGCTATCGCTTAAGCCAGGGATGTTGAACACATCATCGACGGACTGATAGGGGGCATTTTGGATGACTTTGCCAGCTAGGGTGGGGTACATCCCAGGGAAACGACGGAACAGACGAACTGCCGAGTTGTTCAGGTCCAGCTTGTTACCAATTTCACCCAGCTTGGCATCCGCAGCGTTGGTGAATTCTGCCATGACCAGGGGAGCTTGGGTCAGGGTGGACAGGTTGAGCGCTTGAACCGCAGGGGTAGAACCCAGGCCAAAAACGAGGCTGAGACCAAAAACGAGGGTAGCAGATAGACGAATTAGAAATTTCATAAGATTAAAGGTGGATAGTTTTTGAACTGGAGGGTCTGAAGACCTCGGGAAGCAACGGTGGGGCGGTACCAGCGTTGCCTGAAAGGGTGCCAGTTAAATCTTTGCAGCAAATTGTCACAGCAAATTTCGCAGCAACCGAGTACTGGCGAAACTCATCACTTTACCTCATCCTATAGGGTACCGTAGAGGGGGACAGGCAACGGTAACTTTCTGGCAAAATCTCCGGTCATTTCCCCTACAGCAAGGGAGAAATCGGCAATGCAAGCGGGGAGAGGATCCTGGGGAAAACAGCCCAGAATCGCCCCCCAGAATCGCCCCCCAGAATCGCCATCGTCCCCAACCCCGATCGACCCAGCAAGTCCAGGGGATCGGGGCCGGGGACTGAGGGGTTCACCCTCGTTGCAGCACATCGCCCTAAAACGACTTCAGACTGGGATGGTTAATCAACTGGTGTAATTCTCGAAAAGAACAGGCATAGGCCAGCGTCGGAGACTCATAGCCCTTCAGGTCCACCTGGTAAGGCTGGAGGGGGTTCAAACCCGTCAGCAACGGTTGGGCATATTCATAGGTCTTTTCCCCCAGGGCTAAATCCTGCTGCACCTGCTTCGTCGCGGTTTCCAGCCGAAAAGCCGCATTAACCGTATCGCCCAAGGCCGTATAGTCAGGCCGATCGCCGCTGCCGGTATTGCCCACCATGGCATAGCCCGTATTAATTCCCGCCCCCACTTGGAGCGGAAAGGGCAAAATATAGTTATTTTGGAGCTTATTAGTCATTTCATGCAGCGCATCCAAGGCACGGAAGATCATCAGCATCTCATCGCCTTGAATCGAGTCAGTCCCATGGATCCAAACGGCCATCACCGCATCGCCAATGTACTTATCCACGTAACTGCCATGCTGGTTAATAATCTTGCCCGCCTGCCGAAACCAACTGCCAATCATCTCCGACAGCATCTTCTCATCCATCTGCCGGGTGAGACGGGTAAAGTTACGGATATCCAAAACCAAGACAGAAATCAAGCGGCGAACATGGAGGGCAACCGTTGCACTAATTTCCTGGGAGTCTTCCTCCGCTGCCCCGCCCCCCGCCAACGACGGCACCCCCGCCGGACAGAAAAACTCCATTTCCGTCTGCCCAAACATAAGCTGATCCCGGTGGCTGAGCACGACGGGAATACTGACCCGGCGACCGTTGATAAAAGACCCGTTCCGACTGCCCAAATCAATTAAATAGTATTCACCCGTTTCCATAATCTGCACCATGGCATGGTTGCGGGAGATCCAGCGATCGGTTAGGACAAAGTTATTGTCATCATTCCGGCCGATCGTCCAACAGTGACCGTCAACCAGGGGGAGATATCGTTCACCGTACTCTGTTCTTAGGATGAGATGAGGAACGGATTGCACAGGGACTTCGGGATTAGTAACGGTATGGACAAAATAGGTTGCGATTTCCCCAGGTGAGGACAAACCCCCAACCCAACATCCCCCTGAATCCAGCCAAATTGTCTGTCCAAAGACGAGGGACTCGCTAGAAGCTTAGCCTAATCCTAAGAAAAATGGGGAATTCCTCCGGAAGTTTCCAAGGACAACCGCTGTTTGTGGGGTGCGTTGAAGATGCCAGGGGCTGGGATGCTTTCAGTGCCTGATGTGCCCATGATATTGTCTACTCTCCTGTTATTTCCCCCCAGATTCAGGATGATTTCACGGCAAATCCCGGTGGCGAGTCTGGATTGAGACGGTTGACTCCCCTAAAAGTCTAGGGCTGCCCCTGGAGAGAAGCAGCCCTAGGGCGTGTCATACCAAATCCGACTAATCTTGATTCGTTTTGGTAGGGGCAAACCCCCCGTGGTTGCCCCTGTAGTTGGCGGTCAGAGGGTCGGCACAGGGGCACGACCCCTACCCGTTTATTCTGTTTCAGGCTCAACGGATTTGGTGTCATCAATTAACCGTAGAAACCTTGGGGTATCAGAGTTACACGCCCACCCCAGTTTTATCGGCTAGGGGCTGTAATCCTGACACTCCGGGCATTCTAGGACTAAAGGATGACAGCCCCTAGCGATCGAGATGGGGCACAACGGGGAGCGTCCAGCCCAGGGAGAAGCCGCCGCTGGGTTTGGGGTGAGGGTTGCTTGGGGCAGAGTTAGCGTCGGGTACCTAGCGTCGGGTACCTAGCGTCGGGTACCTTGGCGGGGGCGATCGTTGAGATTATCCTCGCGACCGGTATTCTCGCGACCGGTATTCTCGCGACTGGGATTCTCGCGATCGTCATCTTCAAGCTTGTGATCTTCAAGCTTGTGATCTTCAAGCTCATCATCCGCCTCGATCGCCTCAGAACTTGACAACGCCTCGTCGCCTTCCCCTAACTGGACCGTTTCCACCGACAGAGACGGCAGCTTGTCCAGTTCAAACAGTTGCAGAACCTGGCTCCACTCGGTGCGATACTGGTCCGGCTGGCTTGCCAGAACCGTCAGCGCCTCGCCCCAAAATCCCTCTTCCAGGTAGACTTCCGCCGCATTCCCCTCAGCGAGGCGCTCCTCTAAGTCTGCGGGTTTTTCAACTCGTCCAACCCAGCCATTGACCCAAGGGCCAACCAGATCGAGATTATCTGGATCACACACTAGGGAAAAGTGCCAGTTATATTCAGCCCCTGGCTGCATTTTGGGGGTTGCCTTGGGCAACGTAAAGGTGACTAGACCCGCCTTTTCCGGCAGGGGCACCATAATCGGCTCTTGGAGGAAATAGTCCCAATCCTCCTCAAAAATCATCAATTCCGCCATTTCAACCCCATCTGCTTGACCGTAGGGCACGTAAAACCAGAAGGTAGGCTGTTCTTCAGCGGTAACAAATTGGTTGGTGGCGGGAGAGAGCGCCCGCAGGGGGGGGAGATTCGATTTGGCTTGGCAGTTGTTACCGCTAGCGGATCCACTACCTCGGACGGCTCCGCCGCTATTGGTGCCGCTGGCGTTGCGGAGGGGCCGAGACCGCTGAAATAGGTTTTGGATCCGCTCCCCCAGCCCTTGGGCGCTGGCCGGTTCTGCGGTTAGCCAGTTCCCACCCGTCCAGGTGAGGGTTAGGAGTAGACTGGGGACAATGAAGCGGGTCAAGGTTCGTTTGAGTTGCATGGACTTAACTCGGTTTAGATAAGGGGTGGAGGGCTAGACACAAAGGCACGGGAGGGGAACGGTCCAAAGCTCCAAGGGGAGGCGTGAATAGACCCTCCAGGGGCTGGGCTGGGGTTTTGGGGATTGGCGAAAAACCTAGGGGGGGTGGGGTTAAGTCACCCGTTCATGGCAGCAATCATAAATCTAGAATGCGCAGGCATGGTCTGGAATGCTGGAAGGGGTAAAGTCTGGCAGACTGCTCAGGCTCCGTTAAGGCTCCGTCGAGAAAAAAGCATCTCAACTGTGGCACATTAGCCCCTCATTCCCCAGGGCCAACTCAGGACCAACTCAGGACCAACTCAGGGCCAACTTAAATTAAAAAGCTATGGGGGCCAGTCAGGGAGTCCTGGTGTGCAGGAAATATTTGTGTCAAGCTTGACCTCTGGCCTTCCCAAGGACGTTGACCGATCGCGCTGGGGAGAGGTTCCCCCGGCTAGGGGGGGGACAGGGTAACCTACGGGCAGAAAATTTCGATCGGCTCCACAGGGTAGGAGGGAGAAGTCAGGCTACCGGATAGGCGGCAGGCATGATATACCATCTCCAGATCATTTGGTTATCTCAAGCTGAGGGGGATGAAACACATGGACGATCGCCAGGGTCAAACCGTCGGTCCTAGCCTAGGCCCAAACCGACTCTACCAACCTGCCTTGTATCGTATTTTAGATGCCAACCTCGATCGTGTCCGGGAAG
>JAYKJG010000380.1:0-3610 GCA_035286285.1 Prochlorothrix sp. | reverse complement strand
GCCCCGATCGCCCCGATTGTTGGGATAGTCTAGATAGCTCAGACTCCTGGGATAGCCCCGATTGCCCCGATCGCTGGGATGGCTCAGCCTGCTCAGCCCGTTCAGATGAGTCAGTCTGCTCAGGAGTCACGATCGGCCCCTCCGCAAACAAGCATTGGTGCAACGTCCTCGCCATCTTCTGACCCGCCGGAGCCGCGAGAAACTCCGCAGCAAAAATCTTGCGGTAGAGAGCCTGGAGCTTGGCCCAGACCCGTTGGGGGTCGTCATCTTGGATAACCTTGAGCAAACTGCCGCGAATGGTCCGTAAATCAGCCACAGTTCCCAACTTATCTCGGCCATAGTCTGACAGTGCCCCCGTCGTTCGGTAGATCTGGAGGGTGTCAATGAGGGCATCAAGGACGGAATTGAAGGCGTGGGAAGATAGGGACATGGGGGCAGCAGGGGAACGGTGAATCGCGTTAGGTCAGGCTTTGGACAAACTGGGCAAGGCGATCGAGACCCTGTTCGATCGTGGCCAGATCCGTAGCATAGGACATTCGGAAACAATCATTAGCCCCAAAGGCCACACCGGGAATCGTGGCAACATAATGTTCATCCAAGAGACGGGTGCAAAAGTCCATCGAACTGAGGCCCAGGGCTGGATCTAATTTAGCAAAGACATAAAAAGCACCCCCCGGTTCCGGACAACTGAGGCCCGGAATGGCATTGAGCCGCTCCATGACCACGCTGCGACGCTGGGCGAAGGCTTTGCCCATGGTGGTGACACAATCCTGGGGACCATCGAGGGCCGCGATCGCCCCGTACTGGGCAAAGGTACACACATTAGAGGTGCTATGCCCCTGGAGGGAGGCCGCTGCTTTGACGATTTCCGCATCCCCCGCCAGGTAGCCAATGCGCCAGCCCGTCATAGCGTAGGCTTTGGCAAAACCATTGCTGATCAAGGTGCGGCTGTAGACCTCAGGACTTGCAGCAGCCATACTGAGATGCTCAGCCCCATCGTAGAGAATTTTTTCATAAATTTCGTCCGCCACAACCCAAATATTGGCCTCTACCACCACCTGGGCCAGTGCCTTGACCTCTGCGGGGCTGTAGACCATGCCGGTGGGATTGGAGGGGGAGTTAAAGACCAGCAGCTTCGTTTTGGGGGTGATGGCTTGGCGCAGTTGCTCCGGCGACATTTTAAACCCGGTTTCCACCGTGGTTTCCACCAAGACCGGCACCCCCCCGGCCAGCTTAACCATCTCCGGATAGCTGACCCAGTACGGGGTGGGGATAATGACCTCATCGCCGGGATCGATCAGGACTTGGGTGAGGTTATAGAGGGACTGCTTGCCGCCGTTGGTAACGAGGATTTGGTTGCTGCTGTAGGTGAGGTGGTTGTCGCGCTGGAGTTTGCGGGCGATCGCCTCGCGCAGAAGGGGTTCCCCTGCCGCTGGGCCGTAGCGGGTTTTGCCGTCGTCGAGGGCTTGCTTGGCGGCTGCCTTAACGTGATCCGGGGTGTCAAAATCTGGCTCCCCTGCGCTGAAACTGCACACATCCAACCCCTCTCCTTTCATGGCTTTGGCTTTGGCGGAAATGGCCAAGGTGAGGGAGGGGGAGACTTGACCAATGCGGCTAGCGAGTTTCATAAGCGACGGGCAGGGAGTCAACGATGAGTGGACTACAAAGGCAAACGACAAGGGCAAAGGCAGACCATAAGCGGCAGACAGTGCGACCCCCATATATAGCAGCTTTTGGCAACCTTAGCCTGAGAACCCTAGGAAGCCTTAACAATGATCTGAATCGATTCGAGAACTCTAGTTCCCATGCGACCGCGTAGGAACCAACTCTAGGCGCTCCAGCGCCCTCTTATAGCCCAACGAGGACGTTAAGAGCTAACCCTAGCCCATGCTCCAGCGCGGGAACCGACTCTAGGCGCTCCAGCGCCCTCTCAGAGTCTAACGAGGATTTTAAGAGCTATTTTGGTGGGTTTTGCTCCTCCAAACGGGCTAACAGTTCAGCAAGGCGGGCTTCGGCGGCTTCGGCCCGTTGGCGTTCGGCTTCGGCTTGTTGCTGGGCGGCTTCCCGCTGTTGGCGTTCGGCTTCGATCTGTGCTTGGGTTGCCCGCAATTGATCGGCTAAACCCCGCGAGTCCAGCAGTTTTTCCCCAGTATCCCGCCGATAGAGGGCCAAACGGCGATCGTCTGGCTTGAGATCCAAGCCCAATACTTGGGAATAGCCATCGACGATCGGGGCGTAACTTTCCTCCACCAGGCGATAGCCCCGCAACTGCTCCGGAATCCACTCCGCCATCGGGTCAAACAGCCAATACTCCGCCACACCGAGCTTCTCATATAGCTCTTTCTTCGTCCTTTGGTCTTCCCGACGGGTTCCCGCCGAAGTAATCTCAAAAATGACGCTGGGAACGGCCCCTTCTTCCCAAATCTTGTAGTTATTGCGTGCTCCTGGGGCCACCCCAAAGATCACGGCAGTATCCGGCGCAAAGCGTAACCGGGGAAAGTTGGGGGCGTAGTAGACAAACTGATTGGCAAGGAGAATGGGCGATCGATCGCTAAAACACTGCTCTAAATACTGTTCCAGCATCGCAATCAGGGCAAAAATCACCTGGACGTGATCATAGGTTTCAGCCAAGGGTTCACCGTCACTTGTGGGATAAACAACCTCTGCACCGAAGGGCGGGGCAGTCTGAAGGGGGGGCGAGCTAAGGGGGGGGGAGGAGGTGAGGGGAGACATGGGGGATTCAGCGATCGAGGCTATTTTTAGGACTATTGGGGGCCATTTTAAAGCAGTTTAACGAGAATTAGGTTTGACCTACCATAGGGCACCTCGGAAAATTAGCATTCCTGAGGCTGATCCCCCGGCATCATCAGGCTCCGATCGGTGAGCACAGGCAAACCGAGCACAGGCGAACCAAGCGCAGTCAAACCAAGCACAGGCGGACCAAGCACAGGCGAACCAAGCGCATCGGTGGCTGGCCCCACGATCGGCAGCCCTAGGGGAGTAAAGCAGCGGTTGCTGGGGAGTTAAAGACGCAGGAGTCTAAATTTAGGCGGGAATTCCTCGGTATACTTTCCTCGGTATCCTACTCGGTATACTAAGGGGGTCTTTATACCAAATCCGTTGAGCCTGAAACAGAACGGGTAGGGGTCGTGCCCCTGTGCCGACCCTCGACCAGCCAAATACAGGGGCAACCACGGGGGGATTGCCCCTACCAAAACGAATCGAGATTAGTCGGATTTGGTATTACCTATCCCCCAGCAGCCTTTAACACCCGTGAACAATTTCCCCCAAACTCCCTCTAGCCTCCGGTTACCCAGTTGGGGCTGGGTCATACTCTGGACGATTTTAGGGGTTATTTTGCGGTTTTGGAACTTGGGAGACAAGGTGCCTTGGGCAGATGAGTGGAGTACGATTTTATTCAGTGCGGGGCGGGGTTATGGAGCAATTCCCCTAGATACCCTATTTAGTTTAGAGACCTTGCTTCAGCCCCTGCAAACTCCCCTACCTTGGCAGCCCGCAGCAGTTCTAGAACGTTTACAGGCGGAAAGTAATCATCCTCCGGTTTTTTTCCTGCTGAGTCATCTTTGGTTTCAGCTTTGGCTGCATCTTT
>JAYKJG010000379.1:0-7647 GCA_035286285.1 Prochlorothrix sp. | reverse complement strand
GCTAAAGCCACGATCGCTAGGCTAGCTTAGCCTTACCGGCTGCTTTTTTCGCAATCTTTACCTTAGCAGGTTTTGCTTTCGCAGTAGAGCGGAACCGATCGATCGCCCCACTCGCCGCCTTCACCACCGCACCGTCACTATCCCGCAAACCCCGCCGCAGGAATGGCAGCACCTTAGGCGACTTCACCTGCCCCAAACCCACGATCGCCGCATAGCGCACCTGGGGATCCAAATCCCGGCTCAGTTGCCCCAGCGCCCCGATCGCCTGAAGCACCCCCGCCGGAGACTGCCCCCCCAGACCTGCCGCCAAAGTTTGGGCCAAGGCCAACCGAACCCCCGCCTCAGGACTGCGGACCTGGCTAGCCACCGCTTGGGGAGAGAGAGACACCGTTGCCACAGGCCCAGGCGAAACTGCCGCAGCCGGAGCCGCAACAACCGCCTCCTCATGTGTTGCCTCAACAACCGCAGCAACCGCAGCCTCCTCAGGCGCTATCCCAACAACCGGAACCGCAGCAACCGCAGCCGCCTCAGGTGTTGCCTCAACAACCGGAGCCGCAGCAACCGCAGCCGAATCCTGGGCCATCCCTGGGGCCATTAACTGCGCCTCTAACTGCTGAAGCCTGGTCTCATACTGGGCCTTCAGTTCCTCCTTCGTGGCCTGAAGCCGCTCTTGATAAACCTGCTCTAACGCAGCCTGCTCCTGGTTCAAGCGAGACTGGTTACTGCGCTCTTGGGCATTTAGCCGTTTTTCCAAAAGGGCATAGCTACCCCCTAAACCCGCTCCAAATCCCAGTAGGCCCACAATAATCGCAAAGGCAAATTCCACAGGACACACTCCTTTAGCCCGGTTTAGCTAGTAGTTGGACAGTTAAATTAGACGGTCAAGTGAGACGATCGAGTGAGACAGTCGATGATGACCGATCTAGTTTAGAGGATATTTATAAACCTAAAAGTATCCCCCCTAACGGGTCCATTTCACTTTGGCAGGTTCACCGATTGGGGTAGGGGCAAACCCCCCGTGGTTGACCGGGCTGTTGGCCGAGGATAGACCCAGTGAAGTGGACCCCCTGGGTTCTCTTCAGAAAACGCCAGCCCTAGCTAACCCTAGCTAAAACGACAGGCTTGCCGTAACTGCGCCGACTGAATCAGCAGCAGCAAGACCGCAGGGCTAATGGGGTGGACCAAAAAGCCATCAAAGCCGGGATTTGTTTCGTGATTCATCCACAGGGGATTGTCGTGGCTACTCAGCCCTACGATCGTCACCGAACCACGATTGTGACCCTGCCGACATTCCCGCAGCAATTGGGTCGTGCGATGATCCTGCTGCTCCAGCACGATCATGAGATAAGGCGGAGTCTGGCGAATCCAGGTTACTGCCTCTTCGATCGAGTTAGCGATCGCGACGGATTCTGGTTGTTCCATTTGCCAGAGCAAAGACTCTAGCTCAAGCAGTCCTTCACGGCTTTCAGCCACAATGAGAAGATAACTCTGGGACATATGGCAGGGAGAGGGGGTGAGCGAGGAAAACAGCATGAATTGTACAGAAATTGCCTAAATCCATCAAAAAGCAATCCTAAACTTGCCAGGGATCAAAAATCACAGAAACCGAAAGCTAGGGGGCACTGCTTAGATTCTGAGCTATTTTTTCAACTTTATCGAGAGCTTCTGTTTTTCTTAGCTTTTATCAGCTTACCCCCTGGGAAAAAAGGTCTTGATTGGGGGCGCAAGGTTATCGGGAGATTCCGTCGTAACCCTGATTCTTACAGGGATATCCAGACAAAATGCAGACAAAAATTCAGGGGGTTTGAGGTGTCCTAAAGCTCTGGATTCTGGAGGCCACCTTGAAGTCATCAAGTCTTGATAGAACTTGTATTCTGTCGTAAGTTTTCTTTATTTTCTTGTTACTTTTCTTAGGGAAACCTTTAGAAGATCTAGTGATCTGACTTGAAATCAGCAAAGGTAATCCCCCCGTGGGTGCCCCGGTCATTGGCCGCCAAGAGGGGAACCACGGGGGCGCGACCCCTAGGCCAAGGGTGACCCAGTGAAAGGCACCCAAAAGCTTTGGGGTGGGATCAGCCTTCGGCCCGTCTAACGTGGGATGGATTCAATAAATTAGCCCAGATTTAAGCTAAATTCGGCCCAGGCTGAGCCTTTTGCAGATTAATCAGCGTCTTAATGCCCCCCTCTGCGAGATCTAGCATCTGGTTAAGCTGCGATCGGCTAAACTGCCGCTCCTCCGCTGTGCCCTGAATCTCAATCAACGCCAAATCCTCCGTCATCACCACATTCAAATCAACCTCCGCTGCCACATCCTCCGGATAGTTCAAATCCAAAAACGCCTCCCCGTCCAACAACCCAACGGAGACCGCCGCGATCGATCGCTGGATCGGATTTTCCACCAAAGCACCCTGCTCCATTAACCGGGCGATCGCATCCTCCAACGCCACAAACCCCCCCGTAATCGCCGCCGTGCGCGTTCCCCCATCCGCTTGCAGCACATCCGCATCCACCGTCAAGGTATACTCCCCCAACATCTCAAAATCCAATGCCGCCCGCAAACTTCGCCCAATCAGCCGCTGAATCTCCTGGGTCCGCCCTGACAGCTTCAACCACTCCCGGCTCTGGCGCTCCTGGGTTGCACCGGGCAACATCCGATACTCCGCCGTTAGCCAGCCCCGGCCCGAATCCGCCAAAAATCGCGGCACCCCCGCCGCAACCGTAACCGTACACAGCACCCGCGTTTGGCCAAACTCCACCAACACCGAACCGGGCGCAAACTGGGTAAACTGCCGATGAAACTGAATCGGGCGCAACTGCTGGGGAGTGCGACCATCGGGACGTTGCCAAGCCATGGATGAAATACGCTCCAAGTATGCTCTAGGTATGCTCCAGGTGTGCTCTAGGTATGCTCCAGGTGTGCTCTAGGTATGGCTCTAGGTATGCTCCAGGTGTGCTCTAGGTATGGCTCCAGGTATGGCTCTAGGTATGGCTCTAGGTATGGCTCTAGGTGTGCTCTAGGTATGCTCCAGAAGTTCACGTCTCAGGATCCCGCTCAGGACTCTTCCCGAAACTTCAACGCCTTCAGAATCTCAGACTCAACCTGCTCAGGGCTGTTATCCCCCGCAACCCGCAACAAACGGTTTTGGTAGCCATAATAGTCCAACAGCGGGCTGGTATAAGCCTCCAAATTATGGAGCCGTCGCTCCACGATCGCCGGATCATCATCCACCCTCGCCCGCTGCTGGCACCGAGCCAACATCACCGACTCCGGCACCTCCAACCAAATCGCCCGCTCCAGACGATGCCCCAAATCCTCCAGCAAAAAATCCAACTCCTCAGCCTGAAACGCCGTGCGGGGATAGCCCTCCAGCACCCATCCCGCCGCAAAGGCCGGTTGACTGAGGCGATCGCGGATAAAGTCAATCATCAACTCATCGGGCACCAATTCCCCCCGCGCCACATAGGGTTTTGCCCGTTCCGTTAAAACCGCTAGGGGCGAACCGGGCGCTGACTGGGCCGTCACCGATTCACGCAGCAGATCGCCCGTCGAGAGTTGGGGGACCTGAAAATACTGGCTCAGGCGCTGGGCTTGGGTTCCTTTACCGGCTCCTGGGCCGCCTAAAATGACGACTTGCACGGTTTTCTTACTCCTGCGGTAGCTTGGGCACTGGGGGGATTCAGTATACCCCTGCATCGGTATAGCTCAGTTTGGAGCTTGGGGCAAGTTTTTGCTGTTTCGTCTCTGTCTATAGACGGCCCGTCCGGCTCACGGGTCAGGGGGGGGCGATCGCCCTAGCGGGGCTGGAACGGCAAGTATTGCCCCCCCAAGTTTTCCACGATCGACTGCGTATTCGCCTCAATCATCCCGCCATAGGTTTCCGCACCGCTGCCCGGTGCCCCCAAAGAATCGGAATATAGCTCCTGGGCCGCAAGCTGCACCCCCGCTTCTGCCGCCACCGTCCGAATAAGCTGGGGATTCAGGGTCGTCTCCGCAAAAATTGCCGGAACCGCCGCCGTTTTCACCGCCTCCACCAAGCGTTGCACCGTTTGGGCGCTGGGCTGCTCTTCCGTGCTGATCCCAATCAACGTTCCCACCACCTCCAAACCATAGGCATTGGCATAGTACTGAAAGGCATCGTGGGTCGTCACCAAGCGCCGCTGTTGCTCTGGAATGGTTTCAATTTGGTCCCCCACCCAAGCATCCAATTGCTCCAAGTCCGATCGTAGCCGTGCTCCATTAACCCGCAACTGCGCCTCATGCTCTGGCACCAAGGCCACCACCGCCTCCTCGATCGCCGCCACCATCACCACCACATTGGCCACATCGCCCCAAACATGGGGATCCGGCTCCCGTTGGCCCTGGTACTCAAATTGCAACGGCGAAACCTCCTCCCCCACCGCCAACTTCTGGGCACCAATCCCCGCCGCGTTGATTAACTTAATCAAGCCCGGTTCCAGGTTATAGCCGTTATACAGAATCAAATCGGCCTGTTCCAAGGCACGGCTATCTTCCGGTACCGGCTCATAGACATGGGGATCCGCCCCCGGTTCCAAAATACCCGTCAGGGCGATCGTCTCCCCCGCCACCGTTGCCGTCAGATCGGCCAAAATCGTACTCGTAGCCACCACTTGGGGCAAAGCTGCCGCAGTTTCCGCCTCGATCGCCCCCGTTGCCCCCGGTTCCCCATCCCCCACCGGCCCCCCACAGGCCCCCAAAACCCCGGCCAGCAACACCCCCATCCCCCACCGGGTACAACGCTGGGCTAACTGGCAGCGCTGGGCTAACTGGCTTGGACTGCGGCGATCGATCGGGTCCACAGCAACCGAGCCAGCGGGAGCAGAAGGATAAAAGCTAGGCATAGAGAGGCCAGAGGTAGAAGGGTAAGCCATGGCTAGCCCAAAGGGAGCAGGGCCAATGAAACAGCAGTCAAAACAGCAGTCAAACACAGTGCTGGGCAGCAGTGCAAGAAAATTCAGGAACGGAGAGGGTGGGATTCGAACCCACGGTACCTTTCGGTACATCCGATTTCAAGTCGGACGCAATCGACCACTCTGCCACCTCTCCTAGGTGTCTGGTTAAGGCTTTACATTATAGGGTATTTCAGGGCCATAGGCAGCAATGATTTCCGGGTCCATTTTACTTCGGCAGATGCACCCAGACGGTAGGAGCAAACCCCCCGTGGTTACCCCCGTGGTTGGCCGCCAAGGGGAGCATCCCACTTTAGCGATTTAACCGATCGGGTAGGGGCAATCCCCCCGTGGTTGCCCCGGTTTTGGGCCGAAGAGGGGAGCCACGGGGGCACGACCCCTACCAAGATATCTTCAAAGTGGGATGCACCCGCCGCCAAGAGGGGAGCTACCCCTACCCCCGATCGCGGGTGACCCAGGGAAATGCACCCCAATAACCGGGGGATATCAACCGATTTCACCTCCGCGCCAGCCCTAGCCCTTATGTCCCCTCTCTGGTACCATAGGGATCTTTGGGAAAATTTAGTAGCAGCAGAGCAGCAGCAATGGCTAAGCGTGTTCAGGTGGTTTTGAACCAGGACGTGAAAAAACTGGGTAACAACGGCGACCTCGTGGAAGTAGCACCGGGCTATGCCCGTAACTACCTCTTCCCCAGAGGCGTTGCGGTACCCGTCACACCGGGTGTGCTGAAACAGGTGGAATACCGTCGGCGCAAGGAAGAAGAGCGCATTATCGAAGAGCGTCGCCAAGCAGACTCTCGCAAGACCGCGCTGGAAACCATTGGCCGGTTTGTGATCAAGAAGCAAGCAGGGGAGCAAGACTCCATCTTCGGAACCGTGACCAATGGCGATGTTGCGGATGCAATTTTGGAAGCTACCAAGCAGGAAGTCGATCGCCGGGATATTACCGTTCCCGAAATCAACAAACTGGGCTTCTACAAGGTGGGCATCAAGCTACACCCCGAAGTAAGCGCAGAGGTTGAGATTCAGGTTACTGCCCTGTAGGGATTTGCAGCCTTGGCCTAGAGTCTTTCAAGTCTTTCAAATTAAGATGCTCCCCCAGCAAAACCCCAGAGCGATCGCCCTGGGGTTTGTTGTTGGAGTTTGGGTTTCAACCCAGTTTGAGTCCCGTTACAGGCCGCTTGCCAGGGAGCGGTTAGTCCGATCGGTGCATCCGGTACAGTAAAGGGACGCTGTAGAGGTTGAGCATACTGGCGGCGATCGCACTCTTCAAGACTTGGGTTTGGCTGCGGCGGAAGATTTCCTGGGCTGACGGAAAGGGGGCTGCCGCTATCTCTGGGGGAGGGTTGTGGGCCGTGGGCGACGGTTTTGGAAGTGTACCGTTTGGAAGCGTATCGGGATTGGGCATCGGGGTCGCGGGGGAAGTGGGGCTACGATCGGGTTGGTCATCATAGGCAGAGGCTGGTTGCATAGTCTACGGTTCCTCGATAATCAAAAGGCAGTAAAACAGGCAATATAGAAGGCTTATCTTGATTTTCTCGCGCAAATTCAAAGATGGCCGTGACGCTGATCTGCTCAGCCTCTGATCCTGCGCCCACGATCGCCCCTTGCACGCTACATTAAACTGCCCGTTGCCGAAGGTTTCAGGAATTCTTGGACATAGCCCAGGTAAGTGGGGGCATCTTCCAGCATGGGAAAGTGACCCGTTCCCGCAACGCAACGGTAGGTTACCTGGGGATTGAGGTCAGCGGCGGCTTTGCCCATGGGGGCGGTGATAATTTGGTCAAACTGGCCGGAGACCAGCAGGGTGGGCGGCGTGAGGCGGGCATATTCCTGGGGCGTGGCCTCTGCCATTTCCTTGCTGACGGTTTTGACGGCAGTCCCATAGGCTGCGGCAAAGTCTGCGTCTAAAAAGTCTTCTAGGAAAGCCCGTCGTTCGCTGGCTGGAATTGGGCGCGACAAAAACCGGGACATGAACACCCGATCGAGTTGGGGCACCTGCAAAAACCAGCGGGGCCGAAACAGAACCACATAGCGGCTAAAAATATGGAAGAGGCGAAAGGCGAGGGCGTTGTATTCCAGCAGGCCGTTGCAGGTGAGGATGGCCCGATCGACGCGATCGGGGTAGCGGTTCAAAAACAACAGGGCCATGGAGGCACCCAGGGAGTGGGCATTCAGGCAAATGCGATCGAGGCCCAGGCTATCCAACAAATCCCGAAAGTCTTCAACGTAGGCTTCCAGTTGGTAATCCGTTTCGGCAACGATCGCAGGATGAGCGGGATCCGTGGGCTGGGTCGATCGGCCAAAGCCGCGCAGGTCATAGAGCAGGCAGTCATAGTCGGCGCTTTGGACCTGGGCCGTCGATCGCCAATAGCGGCTAGACCCCCCCCAGCCATGGATAAAGACCATGACGGGTTTTTGAGGGAGATAGGGATCGGCCAGGGTCTCCCCCGCAGCGGTGATCCACTCGTAGTAATGATTAATACCTCGGATGGGGCGGTAGGGCATGGGTGGGGCGATCGCAACAACGGTTCAGTCCGGTGAAGTCTAGCATTCTCCGGTTTGTTCTGTCGGCTGGTTCCGAGGCGGTGTTATACCAAATCCGACTAATCTCGATTCGTTTTGGTAGGGGCAATCCCCCCGTGGTTGCCCCTGCATTTGGCTGGTCGAGGGTCGGCACAGGGGCACGACCCCTACCCGTTTATTCTGTTTCAGGCTC
>JAYKJG010000378.1:0-12333 GCA_035286285.1 Prochlorothrix sp. | reverse complement strand
GTCCAATCCTGGCTCCCTGCTGCCATTTCCTCAATGAGGCTGGCCAAACGGAGGGCTTTTAGGGCTTGTTCCCCCCCGACTGAGGGCTGATCGCCGCCCCGGACACAGTGGACAAAATGCTCTAGCTCGGCGTGGAGTGGTTCAATGTTGCTGGTGTAGACTTTTTCGATGAGGCCGTCTTGGCGATAGAGCACTTGGCCGTAGTCCGTGGAGCAATTGGCTGTGGTTTGGCGGTGAATGAGGATTTCGTTGTTTAAGAAGTCTGCCTCTGTCAAGGACGCTTTGCAGTGGGCGACAATGCGGCGAATTTTGCGATGGGTGATTTTGCTGGCGGTGATGGTGGCAACGATGCCGTTGGTGAAGCCGATCGTCGCCGTTACATAGTCCAACATGCCGGAATTGCTGGCACTGCTGCCGCTGGCGTGGATTTTGGCCACGGGGGCATTGGCTAGCTCTAAGAGCAGGTCAATATCATGGATCATCAAGTCGAGAACCACGGAAACATCGTTGGCCCGATCGGAATAGGGACTCATGCGGTGGGCTTCTAGGGCGAGCAACTCTTCGGTTTTGAGCACCTTGCTCAGTTCTTGGAAGGAGGGGTTAAAGCGCTCAATATGGCCCACTTGTAAAATGCACTGGGATTCTGCCGCTGCATTGACCAAGGATTCCGCCTCATGAATACTGGCGGCGATCGGCTTCTCAATTAAAATATGTACCCCGGCCCGCAAACAGTTCATTCCCACGGCATAGTGCTGCCGGGTGGGCACTGCAACACAAACTGCCTCCACATGGGGCAACATCTCTCGATAATCTTCAAAAAAACGAACTCGGTACTTACTGGCGGTGTCTAAGCCCCGTTCCACATTGACATCGGAAATTCCAGCCAATTCCACGTCTTTCAGCAGACTCAGCACCCTCGCATGGTGCTGCCCCATATTGCCAACCCCGATGACTCCCACCCGAATTGGGTCGGACTGGCCACGATGGAGATCCGACTCAGACCATGTCGCTGCCATGTGATATGTGCTCCTCTGCGTCCCGCTGCTGTCAATGGATTGCTGCTGTTTTACTGTGGCTTGGTGTGTTCCAGCGATCGTCAGGAGCTTCCCTTAATCCATGGGGATCTCTCGATCGCACCGTAACCCCGCAATGGCCCCAAGGTTGGGCCGTTGGTGAGCGCTTGGACAGAGGTCTATTGGGGATGGATTGGGTTGGAGATGCCGCCATGACTTCACCCAAGGGAACACACCGATACTATCACGGTCTTGGCGGATGTGAAGAAAGTTTAAAGCGTAGACGCTTTAGGATCTCGCCTCTGCCAGGGGTCTGCGTTCCTTGGGCACAAGGGGGTTCAGCCCGGTCTGAGTTGGCCAATACCCCCTAGGGTCAACCGGTCGGTTGTGATCGATCTATGGATCCTCTGATGGATCCTCTGATGGATCCTCCGATGGATCCTTCTATTGATCCTTACCGGCCAAGCTCATGCCATCGGAATCCGAGGCACGGTTATGGCGATACTGGGAGTCGGAATAGTTGCGATCGTAGTTGTTGCTGGAGCCGCGCCGATCGTAGGACCGGGACTCGTAGCGACGATCGCCCGTGCGGCTGCTGCCACCCCCTTCGCGCCGGGGACGACCGCTGTTGCTGCCGCTGCGGTAGCCTGTGCCACTGCCACTGCCACTGCCGCTGCCGTTGGCACTGGGGCGAACACTGCTGTGGTGGCGACGGTTGCCCCGCTTGACGGGTTGGGGCGTGTCCACCACCTCGTCTTCGGGAGCCAGACGCATCCAGGCGGGGCGGGTGCGATCGTAGGCCATTTGCAGGGCGGCGGCGGCGATCGTGTGGGGTTCGTACTCTTCTTCGGTCAGTTGAGCGACGATGGGCAAGAAGGAAGCCAAGCGCTCACTGCTGAGGGCTTCCCGGACCTGAGCCTTCAGCTTTTCAAGGTGATGGGCTTCAATTTCGGCACGGGTGGGAATGGAGCGGTTCTCCAGGCTTTGGCGAATGTGGCGCTCAATTTCCTTGAGGCGACGGCGATCGAAGCCCTGGGCCAGGGTAATGGCAGTCCCCTCTTTTCCGGCACGACCGGTCCGACCAACCCGGTGGACAAAGTTTTCTAGGTTATCGGGCAGGTCAAAGTTAATGACGTGGCTGAGGTCGTCCACATGGATCCCCCGTGCGGCGATGTCCGTCGCCACGACCAAGCGCACTTGACGCTGGCGGAAGCGCAGCAGGAGCCGTTCCCGTTGGGTTTGGCTGAGGTCGCCGTGGTACTCATCGACGCTGTGACCGGCGGCTTGGAGTTGGCTGGTGAGTTCCATGGCCGTGCGGCGGGTACGGACGAAGATAATCGCCGAATCCGGCTCTTCCAACTCTAAAATAGGCAGCAAAGCGCGGGTTTTGGTCCAGCCACGGGGAATGAAGTAGGTATACTGATTGATGCGGGCCGGGGCTGCTTTGGCTTGCTCGATCGTGATGGTAATGGGCGATCGCAGGAACTTGGTCACCAGTTCGCGAATCGTAGAGGGCATGGTTGCCGAGAAGAAGGCGGTCTGGCGATCGGGGGGCGCTTGGCTCAGAATCGTCTCCACATCGTTGATGAAGCCCATGCTCAGCATCTCATCCGCTTCATCTAGCACCAGCCAGCTTACTTGGTCTAGGCGCAGTTCGCCCCGGCTCAGCAGGTCCAGCACTCGGCCCGGAGTCCCGACCACCACTTGGCTACCCCGACGCAGGCGGCTAATTTGCTGATCGATGGCCTGTCCACCGTAGACCGTCAACACATTGACATGGCGATCGGCATTGAACTGCCGCATGGCTTGGGCCACCTGAATGGCCAATTCCCGCGTTGGGGTGAGCACCAAAGCCTGGACAGCCCGATTTTGGGGATCTAGACCCTCCAAGATTGGCAACGAGAAGGCAGCGGTCTTGCCGGTACCCGTCTGGGCTTGGCCCATGACATCGCGTCCAGACAGCAGGTGGGGGATTGCTTCAGCTTGGATGGAGGTGGGAGCTTGGAACCCCAGCTTTTCCAGGTGTTGAATACGGGCTTCGGAAAGGCCAAGGCTTTTGAATGAAAGGGTCATAGAAATCCTCGTAATTGCCAATTAAGTGCCAAACATTGCCGAAAATCCCTGGAATTAGCCAGGGAAGAGGCATGATCCTGTTCAAACATCCCGAAACCGTCTTAACCCACTGGAAGAAAACCGCGCTTTGCATTGAGGTTTAAGCTTGGCTGCTCTGGTTGGAAGGGTTGAGAACTGGGGAGCCACCCCAAAACTGAAGCCCAGAAATCTGTGAGTTCAGACCGCTGAATCTCAGGAACCGGAACGCCTGGGGGGACAGGAGACCCACCCAGGGAAGATGGCGCAAAGATGCGCCAGATAAGCTGTTAGCGAGTGTGAGGGCTAACGGGGAAACACAGAGAACGGGAAGGAATTGGAAAGGTATCTAGGGGCAGGAAACCGCTGCTTTGCCCTGCTGAGCCGAGTACTGAAGCACATCCACAGCACTGGCAACCTGGCCGTGGAGGTCGTAGACCTCGGCCTCGGTAATCTTGACCGGGACCAAGGAGCCAAGACGGGCTTCTCCGCGCACGTAGACCACTCCATCTACTTCAGGGGCAAAGCGGGCACTCCGGCCCAGTTTGAGGCCGGTGCCGGGATGCTCTTCCTCAATGAGCACATCCACCACCTTGCCCACCTCTGCCGTGTTGCGGGCTGCGGCGATCGGCTGCTGGAGGGCCATCAGGCGATCGCGGCGATCGTCCATCACCGCTTGGGGCACCGGATCCGACAGGTCATAGGCCGGGGTTCCCTCCTCTGGGGAGAAGGTGAACACCCCCACATGGTCAAACTGATGGCGCTGCACAAAGGCCAGCAGATGCTCAAAGTGCGCCTCGGTTTCACCCGGAAAGCCCACGATAAAGGTGGTCCGGAACACGGCTTCTGGCAGTGCGGCCTTGAGCCTGAGCATCAAGTCATCGTTAACCTGGCCCTGCCAAGGCCGGTTCATCCGCCGCAAAATCTCTGGGTGGGAGTGTTGCAGGGGCAAATCCAGATAGGGCAAGACATTGGGGGTGGTGCGGATGGCTTCAAGGACTGGCTCGGTCAAGCCCGTGGGGTAGGCGTAGTGGATGCGGATCCAGGGCACGTCTACGTTGCCCAAGGCTCGGAGCAATTCCGCCAACATCGGCTTGCCGTAGAGATCCAGGCCGTAGTTGGTGGTGATTTGGGAAATGAGGATAATTTCCTGCACGCCTTCGGCGGCCAGTTGCTCAGCTTCGGCGACGATCGACTCGATCGATCGCGATCGTTGATTGCCCCGTAGATGGGGAATAATGCAAAAGGCACAGCGGTAGTCACAGCCTTCGGCAACCCGCAAATAGGCCACCGCCTCCGTCGTGGTGCGATAACGCGGCACCGTCTCATCGGCAATATAGGTCGGGTTCTGGGACACAGCAGTTACCCGCTGCCCTTGCTCCACCTGTTCAATCACCTGAACAATCTGGTGATAATCCCCTGTTCCCACCAGGGCCACCGCCTCCGGCAGTTCCTCTAAAAGCTGTTCTTGGAAATGCTGGGCCATACAGCCCGAAATCACAATTTTCTTACCCGCTTCCGCCAGTTCCACCAAAGTGCGGACCGACTCTTCCCGTGCGGCCTGGATAAAGCTACAGGTGTTGACAATGACGTAATCGGCAAAATCTTCGTTCAAGTCCACCGGGTAGCCCGCTTGGACCAACAGGCCCAACATATGCTCGGTGTCAATGCGGTTTTTCTCACAGCCCAGATGGGCCATGGCAATCGTCGGTTTGGCGTGGGTTAGCGTCGGTTCCATAGAATCGGAATTTTAGTGTTCCTCCAGGATGGGGACAGTGGCAAAGACAACTATCGAGGAGCCAGCCCAGGCGCTGTCTTGGTTGAGGACTCGCGTCAAGGACTGTGGGGTAAGCCCACTCGTTACGTTTGAAACTCCCTGCGACCACAAGGACACTAAAATAAGGGACACCAACAAGGGGATAGCCCAGGGGGATGAAACCCACCCTTAACAGGGGCGATAAATTCCCCAGGGTGACAGTATCCGCGATCGCGAAAAGGCGCAAAAATGAAGAGAATGAGCTGCGATAGAGACTGCAACAGCAGAATTGAGGGACTTTGAGTGGCGACGGCTTTGGGGGAGTAAGCTGCTTCGTTAAGCTTTTCAGGAGCTAAAGCTTTTTAAGGGCTGAAGCGAACAAACATTAAAGCGTGAGCCACAACATCTGCCAAGCCTTAACCTCTACAAAGACGGAATTCACCAACACAGACAGGGGCGTTACGGCAACAGCTAGGATAAATCTCGCTAAGGCGTATAACCTTTCCCTGGGGTCGGTCCTATCCTAGCAAGGTCTGGAGTCGAAAAAACGCCTTTGAGCTGGGAGAAGCTGGGGCGATCGGCCAAAACCGAGGAATAGGAGACTCGTCTGATTGGATGGGGATCAAGGCATTCCCCGATCGATCGGGGGCTGGATAGAGGAGAAACCCTAGAGGTACGACCGTCGCCGATTGCGAAACCGGCCCTGGGCGTTTGTAAAACTATACCGTACTTCCTTAATAAAACTCAACATTTTTTAAAACTCTACCCTGGAGGTCTCCGTGTCCCCTTGTCGATTCCGGCTCAGGTTAGCCCCAGCCGCCGCCGATCGGGATGTCCCGGCCCGCTGAGATTTCCCAGACCCTCCGCCTATGACAAGGCCAGCCGACTGATACAATTGCTAGCGGAGCAGTTAGCCCTAGGTCTGGCTGCGGGTTAAGACCCGCTAGGGGGGGTAGGATTGGGGTGTGTTGGAGCGGTGGATCCACTCAACTTTCCCACTACGGCTGGGTCTCCTTTGGGGTTCTAGTCCCAAGGTTCCCGCTAGTGCTAGGATCAGCTTCCCTTTTCCCTAACCTCTTAAATCCAGGGAAATCTGTCACGTTTAGTCTTACCTTGAGCGCTTTGATGAAGGGTAGCCCAGACTACACCTCTCACCCCCAAAGCTGATATGTTCCCAAACCAAAGTCCGAAACGGCAGACGACAAGCGCGTGGATCTGAATCAAATTTTTCAAACTCCTCATCCCATCATTGGTGTGGTTCATCTCCTTCCCCTGCCGACTTCGCCCCAGTGGGGTGGAAGTCTTCAAGCTGTGTTTGAGCGGGCTGAACAGGAAGCAACGGCCCTAGCCGCCGGAGGTGCCCACGGCATTTTGGTGGAGAACTTCTTCGACGCTCCTTTTTCTAAAAACCGGGTTGATCCCGCTGTGGTCAGTGCCATGAGTTTGGTGGTGCAGCGGATCCGACACTTGGTGCCCCTGCCGGTGGGGATTAACCTCCTGCGCAACGATGCCTGTAGCGCCATGGCGGTGGCCTCCTGCGTGAATGCTCACTTTATCCGGGTCAACGTGCTCACTGGGGCCATGGCCACGGATCAGGGCTTGATTGAGGGCGTGGCCCATGAGTTGCTGCGCTATCGCCGTGAGTTGGGCAGTGATGTCAAGATTTTGGCCGATGTTTTGGTGAAACATGCCCGACCCCTGGGTACGCCCAACTTAACGGTGGCGGTGCAGGATACGATTCAGCGGGGCTTAGCCGATGGGGTGATCCTGTCGGGGTGGGCGACGGGTAGCCCGCCGGATTTGGAAGATTTGGAGCTGGCCAAGGCTGCGGCCAAGTCAACCCCGGTTTTCATTGGCAGTGGGGCGAATTGGGACAATATTGGCCATTTGATCCAGTCAGCGGATGGGGTGATTGTGTCCTCTTCCTTGAAGCGCCACGGCCAGCGGGATCAATGTATTGATCCGGTGCGGGTGAGTCAGTTTGCCGAAGCCCTCCAGCAGGGGATCGCGAACCGCAGTAACGCCAAGGCAGCTTCGGCGATCGCAGCCAACAATGGCCATTCCGGCAAGCGTGCCCCGTCCCAAACCCCGGCCATCTCCCGCTAGTCCTGCTGAGCGCCCCCTTAGGGAACGTGAGTTCAGCAAGGGTAGGCCGGAGGCTGATCCCCCAAGCCTATCCCCCAAGGTCTATCCCAGAAGATAGATTGCGATCGGGTCTGGCCTAGCAGCGGGGCTGAGTGAGGGGCTGGGGGGAGCGGATAGACTCGCGGTCCATCCTGCCAGAGGGCTGGGTTAGGGAATCCTGGGAAAAACCGGGGCCAACCCGAACCGGTTAAGGAGGGGGATGGCGGCTCCTGGCCTCTCTTGCCTGCCCGGTTGCAGGGCAACTGGAGTCATGACCGATTAGGCTACGACTAGGGTACGACTAGGGTACGACTAGGGTACATGGGGCGTAACCCTAGGCTGACGCTTCATCTCAAAACGAGCATGGAGGGATTCGAACCCCCGACCCTCAGAACCGGAATCTGATGCTCTATCCACTGAGCTACATGCCCTGACTTTCTTCTGGGTTGTGACCGACTAGAGATTGGCTCAAGATCTTGGGCACAGGATCACGGGGGCACAACTGGAGAAGATTTGCAGACTAATGGGAGGCTGATCTAGTAAAGCACAACCTGACCTTAAAACGATCGGGTGGGGCCATAATTATAACCTTTCCTCAAGTTTTTCTCAAATTTTTCTCAAGTATTCTGCGCTGGATGCAGGACTGCCCAGGGATAGCCCAGCCTAGGGCGAGGCGGGACGCGGCTCAAAGTAGCTGAGGGGCCAGAGGTAGGGTTCTTCTAGGGTTTGCCAGCTTTGGGCGATGAGGGTTTGCCAGTAGTGTTGGAAGGTGGGGAAGAGGACGGGATTGACTTGGTAGGTGTCGGGGGTGGGTTGGATAAAAAAGGGCTGGGAGCGCAGGGTGGCGTAGGTGTTGTGGTGCCAGGATTCTGGGGTGAAATAGCCTGCGACGGCCCCATCGGGGACTAGGCCGGGGGGTAGGGTTTGGCTGGTGACTAAGGCTTTGATTTGGCCTTGGCAGAGATAGGTGTTAATGCCCCGTGCTTCGAGGCGTTGGCAGATTTGGGAGAGGGTTAGGGCTTCGTTGCCTTGGCTGCGGACAATTTCGAGCAGCAAAAAGAGGGTGCTGTACTGGGAGGCGGTGTTAAAGAGTTGGGGATAGAGCGGTAAGAGGGCTAGCCCTAGGGCGACGGATCCCAGGCTGGTGTTGGTCTGGGGCTGGGGGGCTGCGGCGTGGGCTGTGGTGATGCTGTGGATAATTTGGGCTTGGGGAAACTTTTGGTGGAGCCAGGTTTGTAAATGGGGGACGAGGCTGGGACTGCCCATGATCAGAATTTGGCCGATCGTTTCGCGGCTCCAACCGCATTGGCTCAGGAGTTGGTTAACGAGGGAGTTGAGGCAGTAAAAGTAGGGCTGGAGCACTTTGGCGACTAATTCGGTGCGGGTGAGGCTGTGGGTGCTGGCCCCAATGCGCAGGGTGAATTGGTCTTGGTGTTGGAGGACAAAGCGCAGTTGGGTGGCGGCTTCGGCGAGGAGGTTGCCGAGGGGGGAGTGGGTGAGGTAGTGGTGAAAGCGGCAGCGGTGAATTAAGTCGGCTTCGCCCGGTACGGGGAAGTGTTGGGGGCTGTAGTCGAGTTGACCGGGGGGGAGCAGGGGGGAGAGGAGTTGGCTGATGATGTCTTGATCGATCGCGTGTTCGCCATGGGGCAAGCTGCCATGGAAAAAGTCATCGGCCCTGGGTACGAGGGAGGCTGCTGGAAAATCAACGAGGGCTAGGGCTGTTTGGTTGCGCTCTAGGTTGAAGACCAGGCTGGGGCCTGCTTTGAGGACGGTTTCTGTGGCTGAGTCCCCCGTTAGTCCCTGGTTTTGGGTGCGGCGGCGGACTTGATCGTGGAGGGTGGGGAGCAGTGCGGCGATCGCCGTTTCCAGGAAATAAACCTGATCGGCTTGCTTGACGAGGCCCGCTCCTAAGATGGCTTCCCGCACATTGAAGGCATAGGCTTCGCTAACGGCATGGGGCAGGGTGATGCCGATGCCATCGAGGTTGCTGAGGGCTTGGTTGAGGACGGTTGCATCCAGGGCCGCTGCATCCCGCTGCCAATCCCAACTTTCGCGCTGGGGATTGAGGCATTGCAGCACGGCATCCAAGGCTTTGCGGACCCAAATAAGGGGCAGGCTGGTGGGGGTGGGATGGGTATGGGGTGGGGCGCTGGGGTCCAAAATTTGGAGGACGGGTTCCCAGGTTTGGCTACTGACTTCGTAGTAGGGGATGCCTAGGTCTAAGCCCTGTTGCACGGCATCGACTTGGAGGACTGGCCCGGATGGGGTGACGGTGGGGGGGGCACCGAGGCTGATGTGGGGCGGCAGGGTGGGATGGTGGGTCTGGTCGGTGAGGCCGAAATAGATGGTGATGGGGAGGCGATCGCGGGGCTGCGGCTCTAGGGATTGGGCTGCGTCAATGGGGGAGATCCAACGCAGGGGGTAGGGGGTTTGGGTGGGGCGGTGCAGTAGGACGGCTCCTAGACCTTGGGCGCTGAGGTCTAGGCCCAAAAACCAACCGGAGGGAATTCCAGAGTGGGGCCGATCGTAGGCCGGTTCTGGGGTTTCAGGTTTTGGGGCGGCGGGTTCGGAGGGTTCAGGGGCTGGGGCTAGAGAGTCTGGAAGTGGGGTGGCTGGGGTGCGATCGCCGGGGGTGGATCGAGCATCGGAGTCGGCAACGATCAAGGAGGGGAGGAGTTCAGAGGAAGGGGGGGAGTTCAGGGGGACGGTGTTTTTTTTTTAGAGTCGTCGTCGGGTGTTGCTGAGGCGGGGGAGTCGCTGGGGCTGGAGTCTGGGCCAAAGGCAAACAAATCCTCGGTGGAAGCCAGTAGATTAGCTTCCAGATTGGCATCCCCAGCGGTCTCGGCATTGGACTCTGAATCGGGATCGAGGAAGAGGTTGGTGGACCAATCCCCTAGGTCGTCTTCAGGGTTCTGGGTCTGGCTGGCTTCTGGGTCGGGGTTGAGGGAGAGGTTGGGATCTAGCCGATCGGCCTCTGGGGCTTCGAGTTCGGGTGCGGCCAAGTCGAAGCTATCCAAGGTCTCCGAGGTTGCGGCTAGGGTGAAGTCTAAGGCCCGATCGGTGCGGTCTGCCTGGGCTTCGGCGGATCCCCAGTCTTGGTTTTGGAGGCTTTCCAGCAAATTTTCCGAGCCATCTGTGCCGAGACTGCCTAAATCGTCTAAGGCTAGGGCTAGCTCTTCCGCAGCGCTGTCAGTATCGGTTTCCTGGCTGGACCGATCGGCGTTGGGGGGTTGGGTCTCTTGAAGGCTGGGATCGCTGGCATTAGCCGTTATGGGGGGCGCTGACCCCAAGGTCATGCCCAGTTCTGTTAGGTTATTGGCGGTGAAGTCGGTGGGTTCTGCTGATGGTGTTGCTGGATTAGCCGGATTTGTGGCGGAAAGGAGGCCGGAATCGCCCAAATTCTCCAGTTCCCCTAGGGTTCCTAGCTCTCCCTGGCTGAGATCTACGTTGTCGGTGGGGGTTGCTTCGGGTTCTTCAAAGGCTGAGAACAGGGCTTCAACGCTGGGGCTGTCTTCCTCAAGGCTGGGCAGATCGGGGGAGTGGGTGGGTGTGTCTTCCCAGCTTTGGTTGAAGTCGGCTAAGGTTTCGAGGTTGAGGGGAGTGTCGGCGTTGTCCGATCGGGGTTCTGTTTCAGTAAACAGATCGATCGCGGCTGTTGACTTGGCCTCAGCATCGGCATCGGCATCAGGTTCTAAATCCAGGGCTTGAGCGAGATCTGAGGGTGGGAAGATTCCGGCTAGATCTTCGGCCAGCAGATCTTCAGCCAGCAGATCTTCGGCCAGCAGATCTTCGGCCAGTAGATTTTCAGCTAGCAGATCTTCGGTGAGGAGATTTTCAACCAGGGGAGCTTCAACCAGGGGATCTTCGGTGAGGAGGTTTTCAACCAGGGGAGCTTCAACCAGGGGATCTTCGGTGAGGAGATTTTTAGCTAGCGGCTCTTCGGTGAGCAAACTTTCAAACCGGAAATCGGGTTCTGAGTCTCGGTTTTCGGTCTTGGGGAATAGGTCGGGCGCTTCAGGGGCTGGGGTTGTCCATGGGGCTAACCCTAGGTCAGCTTCGGGAGAGTCTTCCTCGCTGGGTTGGACTGCGACCTCGATCGTTTGATAGCGATCGGCATCTGTGGTGGTGTTTGTGGTGCTGTTTGGGGCACCGTCTGTAGTACTGCTGCGATCGGCGGGGTCCAGGGCCGGAGCAAAGCCCGCTGGGAAGGATGGGGCTGACGTTTCTGCCTCTAAATCCAGGGAAGCGGGGGCAGTGGGGGAATCGAGGGCCAGTAGATCTGGCTCGTCCGCCTCCATCAGCAACGGCTCTGCCGTGAGATTGGGGGCGGCTGCCAGCCCCGCCGAGGGCTTCTCCCACGGGACTCCCGCTTCGTCCTCTTCTAGGTTGAACAAATCCTCACTGAGCTGCTGCAAGGTTTCCTCTTCCAGTTCCAGATCCTGGGACAACCCCAAATCGGTATCGTCCGTCACCAGCAGCCTTTCATCGGGGGAAGCCAGCAGGTAGCTCTCCTCCACCTGCCCAAACTCCATGGCCGTTGGCGAAATCGGCGAAGTGGTACGGGCACGGGAGGGTTTGGGCGCACTGCTGCCGGGATCGAGCAAATCCGTCAGAGCCGAAATGGTGTCCCCTGGGGGCACTGACTGGGCGCTTACGGTGCGGCTAGTCAGCAGCAGATCGGGGTCCGGCAGATCGGTTTCGTCTTCGGTCCCTTCCATTAGGTGCTGTGCATCCTCTAGGACGGGGGTTGTGTCCTCGTCTTCCCCATCCACGGCCTCCAGGAGCATCGCTGACGGTAAGGCAGTTTCATCTTCTTCCAGGGGTAGCGCCCGGTTCTGGCCGGAGACAACTGCGGCTCTAGGGTGAGGGGGTGGGGGCGGCGGGGGAGCATCCCAGGAATCTGGGTCAGGGCTGGGTGAGTCACCACCTGCTTCGGGTTCGTCGGGGAGTAGCTCAATGTCTAAAACATCAGAGTCCTGCTCAGTGTCTCCGGCTCCGGTGAGGTCTAGCTCGCTAAGGTCTGCGTCACCGAGACCGGTATCGCTGGGGTCTGTATCGCTGGGGTCCGTGTCGCTGAGGTCCGTGTCGCTGGGGTCCGTGTCGCTGGGGTCCGTGTCGCTGAGATCATTGAGGTCGTCGGTGAGGCCGAGGGAAAGGGCAGGTTCGACCTCCCGATCGGGGTTGGCCTCCTGAAGGCGGGTTAGGGTCTCACTGGCGGTGTCTCCCTCCCGCAGATCCAAAATATCGGCTCCGGCGATCGCCTCTAGGGTTGTCCCTCTGTCCTCCGTGACTTGGAAGAAGGTCTCGACTTCGCTGGAGACCCGATCGACAGTTCCCTGGGGGCTAAGGTCT
>JAYKJG010000377.1:0-13952 GCA_035286285.1 Prochlorothrix sp. | reverse complement strand
CTATTTCTTTCCCGATCGCTCACCGGAGCAAGTCCTACTCCAGGACTTTTTAGCCCAACACTACCAAATTCTAGAGGGGTATGATCCAGATTTGGTAGTCTATCGCTGGTCGTCGATCGTGGGTGATTGATCGTGGGTGATTGATCGCGGGTGATCTCGCGGGTGATCTCGCGGGCGATCAATTGCCGGTTGACTAACCCAAAGTGCTGCCTTGGGCGCGAAAACCGCGCCCCTACCCTAATTTTGAGTTCACTCAAGCTTGAGGCATCTCCTATGACTGAACCCGAACCTTTAGCCTCCCCCAGTCCCGATTTTGGCCCCGATCTTGGCCCCGATTCTGGCCCGAATTCCCCATCCGATCGGGCCTCTCTTCCCCAGCGGTTGCGGGAGTTGGCGATCGTGTTTTTGCGCTTGGGGACCGTGGCCTTTGGGGGGCCTGCGGCCCATGTGGCGCTGATGGAAGAAGAAGTGGTGACCGGGCGCAAGTGGCTGAGTCGAGAGCAGTTGCTAGACCTGATGGGGGTGACCAATTTGCTCCCCGGCCCCAACTCCACGGAACTGGCGATCCACATTGGTTATGAGCGGGCTGGGTGGCCCGGTCTTTGGGTTGCGGGACTGTGTTTTATTGCCCCTGCCATGGTTTTGGTGTGGATTCTAGCAGTAGGCTACCAAAATTCCCAGAGTTTGCCCCAATTGGGGGGAATTCTCTATGGAATCAAACCCGTGATCATTGCTGTGATTGTGCAGGCACTCTGGAAATTGGGGCAGAAAGCCCTCAAGGACCGCCTGACGTGGGGGGCGGGGATTCTGGCTTTGGGGGGCTATCTTGTGGGGGTGAATGAAATTGGGCTATTGGCGGGGCTAGGGCTGGGGGTGATGGTGCTGCGGCGGCGGGGGGTGTTGGCGAGTTTTGGGGTGGGGCTGTTGGGGACGATCGCCCCCGCCGCAAATACAACGGCAAATTCAGGGACGATCGAGGCAAGCTGGCCCCGGATCTTTCTGTTATTCCTTAAAATTGGCTCCGTTCTCTATGGCAGCGGCTATGTCTTACTGGCGTTCCTACAGCGGGAATTGGTCGATCGCCGAGGCTGGCTCACCACCCAAGCCCTGATCGATGCCGTTGCGGTGGGGCAGCTTACCCCCGGTCCTGTTTTGACGACGGCGACGTTTATTGGCTATTTAATTGGGGGATCCCAAGGGGCGATCGCCGCAACCGTGGGTATTTTTCTGCCCGCTTTCCTGCTGGTCGGTTGGGTGAACCCCTGGGTGCCCAAGTTGCGCCAATCTCCTTGGACGAGCGGCTTTTTAGACGGTGTAAATGGGGCTTCCTTGGGTTTAATGGCGGGGGTAACGGTAACCTTGGGGCGATCGGCCTTGGTGGATGGGCTAACGATCGGGCTGGCGATCGTCAGTGGTGCTTTGGTGTGGCGCTGGAAGGTGAATTCCGCGTTGTTGGTCCTGGGCGGTGGGGCGATCGGGCTGGCCTTAGCGACAGTTCTTTAACAAAATTGTAACGGCGACTGGTCACAAATTTGTCATAAAAATTAATGATTCGACATGGTGTCGTTTGACAGCGCCCTCAGAACTCTTAATGATTTTCCTCATCCGGGAATAATTTTCCTCAAGTGGGAGGGTTGGCGCGTAGGACAGGGCTTAGCCCTCGCCCCGCCTTTCCCGCGCAGTGATGACCATACAACGCCTTTATTTTAGATAAAACCAGGAGTTCAGTCTTGAAAGCACTTAAATCGATGATTTTACTGCTGAGCGCTGCGGTGCTCTGGTTCAGCACCAGCTTCGGCAATGTTGCCTTAGCGGCGGATGGTGCTGCAATTTTCACGGCCAAGTGTGCCCAGTGCCACATGGGCGGCAAGAACATTATCAACCCCTCCAAAACCCTGAGTCTGTCTGACCTCAAGGCCAACGGCAAAGATACGGTAGAGGCGATCGCCACCCAAGTCACCTACGGTAAAGCCCCCATGCCCGCCTTCAAGGGTCTGCTCAACGATGCTGAGATCACCGCCGTTGCAGAATACGTGCTTGCCAAGGCGGAAGCTGGCTGGTAGGTCTAGCTCAGTTTATTGATCTCTGTGTAGGGGGCAGCAGTGCTGTCCCTTTTTGGTGTGAGTTGGCTGTTTAGCATCACCGATTGTCAATCGGCCTGTTGAGGCTCCCCTTTTGGAGTCACCGATGTGCGATCGGCCTTCTTTATCGCCTTTTTCTCTTGCATCACTCTCCCCCTAGTCCCCTATCTCTATCGGCTAGCCCTGATGTACCCCTTAACTGTTCCCTCTCCAGCCCCTGCCTCCCCAGCGACTCGGTTGGCACCCCGCCGATCGTCACCGCTCTGGTTGGCCCTGTTGGTCATCCCCTTGGTTGTCTCTGGTGGCTCGCTGCGGGCGATCGCGGAAGGCAATCATAGCGGTAGCCATACAAGCCCCAGCCATACAGACCCCAGCCATACAGACCCCAGCAGTACAAACCCCAGCCATACAGACCCCGGTAATACAAACCCCGGCAATACCGGCCATAGCCATGCCGCTTTGGAAATTCCTGCGGGTCAGCCCATCCCCAAGGTCACCCTCAAGGTTCATCCAGACCCCGATCGGGGCTGGAATTTGGAGCTACAGGTCGAAAACTTTAGCTTTGCCCCGGAACGCATCGGCCTCAGCAGTCTCCCCAGCGAAGGTCACGCCCACCTCTACATCAACGGCGAGAAAATTGGCCGCCTCTATGGCGCTTGGCATCACCTGCCCAGTCTGCCCCCCGGTCGCCACACCCTTAAGGTTAATCTCAACGCCAACGATCACCGCACCCTCAGGCACCAAGGGGAAGAAATTGCGGCCAGTGTCATGGTTGAGGTGCCGGAGACTCCAATAGATCGCTAAACGCGGCTTTAATGCGGGAAATTTCCAAATCCAGCAGCCGATCGACCCCCCACTCAACCCGCCGCTGCACCATGTGTAACGGCAAGGTATGGGCAACGCCGACGACGGCAATCCCGGCTTGGTGGGCAGCTTCAATTCCGGCGGGCGTGTCTTCGACGGCAAGGCACTGGTTGGCCCGCAGGTCTAGGGCTGGGTTGTGGGCATTGAGGCGATCGATCGCGGCCTGATAGGCCCAGGGATCGGGCTTATGGTGGGTAATCTCTTCCCCGGTGACCAGAACCGAAAAATAGGTCAGCCAAGGGCTATCTCCTAGGACAGACTCCACCTCCCAACGGGCCGATCGGGTCACTAAGGCTAAGGCCAACTGCTCCAACCGCAGCCGAAACAGAAAGTCCCCCGCATCGGGAAACAGGGCCGGTCCTTTGCCGGTGGTCAAGGTTTGCCGGTAGCGGTGGCTAAAGGTGTCGAGCAGGTGCTGGCGAAGGTCTGGGGCGAAGGGGCGACTCCAACTGGCCCAGAGGTGATCGAGGGCTTCCGCGTCGGCCCGTCCCAGCAAAAAGCAGTCATATTCGCCCGATCGCAGGCCGTAGCCCTGTTCATCCAGAATTTTTTCCCACAATTGCCGCCGTAGGGGTTCGCTGTGGAAGAGGGTGCCATTAAAGCCAATGAGTACCGCTTTAAGAGTCATAGTATTAGAGTCGAATGAAGAGGCTAGCCATTTCAGCCCATTGGCGTTAGTATCACACCTGTTCCCCTAGTCCTGGTGCGGGAGGCTGGCAATGTGGCAAGCTTGGCAACCGTTTCGAGTCCTGTGTTTAGCAAAGCGGGCGACACCCTCACGGTTGGTGCAGCGTTTGCGTCAAGGTTTAACCCTTCGCCCGCTCCAGTGCCCCTGGGGGACGATCGCCCTAGTGCTGGGTTTAGGACTGCCCTGGGGAGGGCAACCGATCGCCCCCGCCCTTGGGCAAACCCAGGGCAATAGCGGTGCAGGGTCGGCAGCAGAGGCCGATGGGACCGTTTTTCCTTTGGAACTGCGCCGATCGCCCGGTTTTTGGAGCGAAGTTCAGGCATTGGGCCAAAACCAAGTTAACCTCTCCGATCGCATTAACCAAGCCACCAGCGGCACCGATCCCAACCTGGTGCGGGCCGCAGCGGGCCAAACCCTGATTCATTTGCGCCAAGTGGAGCGGTTTTTGGCCAGTCAGGTCTCCCGCCCCGCTGCCCTCTGTTTGCCGCTGCCGCCCCCGGCCCCCGCCCTCAACAGCCCCTTCACGGAGGCAGAAGAACAAGCCTATTGCGATCTGTACGCCTCGATCGCCGACCTCGAAAGTCTGCTGCAACTGCTCAACTATCGCCTCGGCACCCTCGCCACCGTTGCCGAAGTTAAACCCTTGCCCTTGGTGAGCGGTGAATGGGTCACGACTACGGGCGGCATTCCCCAATTTGTCCGGGGCAGCCTGCGGGAACCTGCCCCTGCCCTCAATGCCCCCGCCCCCACCCTGCCGGATCCCGTGGCCCGTCCCTTCGATCGCCCTGCTAAATCCCCCCTCGGCGACTACTATCCTCCCCTCGATCCCGCCATTGCGCCCCTCGGCAGCGCCCAAGCAGTCTTACAACGCCTCGATCGACGCTTGGGCAACATGGAACAAGCGTTAGCTCGATCGGGCCGTGTCGCTACCCATCCCCTCGGTGACGGCCCCTTTGTCGATCCCCAAACCCTGCGCACCCTCCTGGCAGTGGAGCCAAAGACCCTGACCGAAGCCGACGTTCAGGAACAAGCCGACTTTTTAAGTTTGCCCTTCACGGGCTTGAGCCTGCTGCGCCCCGCTCAGTTCTACCAGGAGCAGTCCGTTGGGGTGCGCAATCGCCTGAACCCCACCGTGGCTGAGCAATACCCCTTCCCCGTGCTCCTCGACTCCGCCGCCCGTCGCCCGCCCCAACTGGCCTATCCCCAGCCCTTTCCTGGGGATTCCGTGCCCCTGCCGCCGCCCTCCCCTCGTCTCCAAGCGGCCCGCAACTTGGTGGCCACCGATCCCTTCCAGCCCCGCCTCAAGCTTCAGGTCAGCGAGGGCCAGACCCTGCAACTGGTGCCGGAGGATTTGGACTATGGCTTCCTGCTGCCGATCGGCAACTTTCCCCTGGAAGCCCTCACCCTAGACTATCTCCTCCAAGCGCCCCACGACCTTGATGATGACTCCCCTTTGCCGCCCATCCCCCTAGACCTGTCCACCCTGGCCTTCCTGTTTACCTACGCTCCCCCGAACTCACTGGAAGCCCTCCAGGCCGATCGCAACCGCTTCCTCACCGGAAAACAGCAGGACCGCTGGGGTCTTTCCCAGGTTTTGCCCCTGGAAACCCCCCTCGTGGTCAATCAAACCTATGTGCTGCGATCGATCCAGTTCCAGGTGCCTGAGACCCTCAAAGCCGGACGTTTGCTCACCGATCGCGATCGGCGCTATCGGCAGTTACTGCTAGAAATGCCCAGCAGCGACTTGATCCTGGCAGTCCAGCCCATTGCCCGCCATGGGGATGGTAGCTATACCCTGCGTTGGCGTGTTTTGGGCCAGTTTCCCCCTCCGGAGGTGTTAGATTTAGGAGAGTATGTAGAGTAATGCTCGGCCTTATCGTACCGCTCAGCTTTATCAGCCCCCCCGCCATGTCTCGCCCCCAAGCCCAACGCCCTCCGCGCAAGCATTTCAGCACCATGCCCCGCATCCGATCGGAGGCCAACACCTACCTTGATCTCTACAAGCTCCAACTGGAAAAGCAACGTCTAAACTGTAAGTTGCAGGGAATGGAGCAGCAAACCCTCCAGATTCAACAGCGCCTTGCCCAGATTGAGACCGAAATGGGGGCGCTCCAGGCCGACATCAACCCGGCTAACCCGCTGCCCCCCGCCTCAGAATCCCTGCCCCCCGCTGCCTACCCGCGATCGACCCCCTTCCGCCCCGGCCCCTCCTCGACCCTGCCCCAAACCCCCGACACCCCCAGTAACTTTAAGACGCTCTTTGTTGAGTACTAGGGGGAGGCTTCCCAGGGCTGCGGACTCCCCCTTGCTCAACCTAGACGACCTGCCATGACCATGAAACCTGCTGAAGCCCTCATTTTAGTTGTCGATGATCAACCCCAACACCTAGAGACTTTGGCAGCCATCCTGACTGCGGAGGGGTACGCCCCCGTGCTGTGCCCCAGCCTTGACCACGTTTGGCAGCGGGCCACCCTCCAACAACCCGACCTTATCCTGGTGGATCTAGAGTTTGGGGGGGGAACGGGCCTCGACTTTTGCCAAGCCCTGTGGAACCATCCCGTTTTGAAAACCACCCCCATTGTGGTGCTGGGCACGATCGCACAACGCCCCACCTGGCTCCATGCCCTAGCCCTGGGGGCTGCCGATTATGTTATCCATCCCTGCGATCCCCAGGAGCTATGCCGGAAAGTCAAAACCCAGGTCGAACTCCAGCACCTCCGCGCCCTTCAGCAAGCCGATCTCCTCGCCCAACAAGAATTACAGCAAACCCTTGCCGCCGTTGAAGAAGCCACCCAGAACCGGCGCAAATTCCTCGCCACCATCAGCCATGACATCCGCACTCCCCTCCATGGCACCCTAGGCATGTTGAAGCTGCTGGCCAACACCCCCTTAGACAGCCAGCAACAAATGCAGCTTAACCTAGCCCAGACTAGTGCCGAGTCCCTGCTCACTCTGATTAATGACCTGCTGGACTTTTCCAGCGCCGAGGCAGGGCACCTCAACCTGGAAATTGTCCCCTTCAATCTTTTTAGCTGTCTAGAAGACTGTATTCGTCCCTTTGCCCTGATTGCAGAAGATAAGGGCTTAAATTTGATTCTAGACCTTACCGGGATTGCCACGCCCCACGTTCAGGGCGATCCCAAGCATTTGCGCCAGGTTTTAACCCAATTGCTTAGTAATGCCCTCAAATTTACCGAAGTCGGTGAAATTCTGCTTCAGATCAACCTGTACGACCTAGGGGGGACGCTGCGCCTAGAGGGGCGGGTTAAGGATACGGGCATTGGCATTCCCGCCGATCGTCTAAGTTCTCTCTTTGGCACCGCGTTGCTTCCCCCCACCTCCACCAGTCTGCCCCCCAGCCCCGAACTCCTTGGCCCTCCCCTTGCGCCCTCCAGTTGCCTCGACTTGGGCCTTTCCCTGGTTAAGCGCCTGTGTGTGATTATGGGGGGCGATGTTGCTGTGGAAAGTGCCGTGGGCCAAGGCAGTTGTTTTACCTTTACCCTGAACCTGGAACCGCCTTACCCCAAACCCCAGCCTTTTCAGCCCGTGGGCCTGGGGGGCACCAAGGTGCTCTTAGTCATTCCCAATCTGACCCAGCGCCTGATTCTCCAACAGCAACTCAAAGCCTGGGGGGCTGTTACCGTGGGGGTGGGGACGGGGGAACAAGCCCTTCGCGCCCGTCCTGGGGGGGATGCTGTCCCCGATCGGCCCCGCTTCGATGTGATTCTGCTGGATGCAACCCTCCCGGACATGTCTGCTTGGGAGGTGGTGCAGCGCTTCCAGGCGGAGGCGGATCTGGCCCAGATCCCCTGCATCCTGCTCAAAACCATCCACCAGTCCCCGGAAGAGGCCAGCCACACCCTTCCCCCCATTAAGGGGATGCTGAACAAGCCCTGGATGCCACCGGAGTTGGCTGCAACCTTGGCCCAAGCCCTGGTCCGCGAGGATCTGTTCCGCCCTGCTATCTCCCTGCCGAGTCCAGCGTTGACGGTGCTACCGGAGGCGATCGTCCAGGCCCAACTAGATACCTGGCTTGCCCAGCAGCGGGTGTTGTTGGTGGAGGATCACCCGGTGAACCAAATTGTGGCGGAGGGGCTGTTGCAGGAGGTGGGCTTTAGGGATTTGGATATTGTCGATCAAGGACAAGCGGCCCTGGTGGCGTTGCGGCAGTCGATCGATCGGCCCTATACCCTGATTTTGATGGATTGCCAAATGCCGGGAATGGACGGCTATGAAACCACCCAACGCATTCGGGAAGGGGAGGCGGGCCATCAATACATTGATGTGTTGATTATTGCCATGACGGCCCATGCCCTCCAGGGCGATCGGGATAAATGCCTTCAGGTGGGCATGGATGATTACATCGCCAAACCGATGGATATCCAAGATTTGCGCCAAATTCTCCAGCGCTGGTTACAGCCTTCGACGGCCTCCCTGGAGGGGATATCTGCCCTCGATAACGATGGGCCTGGGGCAGAGGTGATGGTGTTTGATGCAGATCTGCTGCTGCGGCGCTTGGGGCGAACCCTGTCGTTGGCCCAGGAGGCTTGCCAAGCCTTTTTGGACTGTACCCCCACCCAACTGACGGAGATGCAGCAAATGCTCCAAGCCAAAGACTGGGAAGCCCTGGGCTGTCTGGTTCACTCCCTCAAGAGTACCTGCGCTATGGTGGGGGGACAACGCATGACCCAGGCCGCGATCGACCTGGAAGATCACCTCCGATCGCAGCACTACGCACACCTTGCCCCCTTGTTACACATCGTGGAGCAGGAGTTTTTACCGCTGCAAGCCCAGATCCAAACCTGGCTTGCCCAACACCCTTAGCCGACGGGTGCATTTCCGTAAGCCCGTAGTGCGGACTTTAGTCCGTCCCGTAAGCCCGTAATACGGACTTTAGTCCGTCCCGTAAGCCCGTAATACGGACTTTAGTCCGTCCCGTAAGCCCGTAGTGCGGACTTTAGTCCGTCCCGTAAGCCCGTAGTGCGGACTTTAGTCCGTGCATCTCACGTTTGAGCGATCGGGTGCCCCCGTCCCCCACCCTAACCGCTGCCGTCTACCCGGTCCCCTTCCCCTATGGCTATTCTGCTCCTCAACCTCCAAGGCATGAGCTGTGCCGCCTGTGCTGCCGCTGTGGAGAGAGCCTTGACCCAAGCCCCCGGCGTTACGGCCTGTAGCGTCAATTTTGGCCTAGAACAGGCTAGCGTCACCTACCAACCGGACCAAACTAACCCCCCCGCGCTTCAGGAAGCCGTCCACAAAGCAGGGTACCGCGCCTTTCCCGTTGAAGACTGGAGCAGCCTCGACCCCGGTGCTGTGGATCCCCAACGCCAGCATCAGGTGCGATCGCTCCAGCGCCAAGTCCTGATCGGGGGCATTCTCAGCAGCATTGTGGTGATCGGCAGCCTGCCCATGATGTTGGGTCTGCATATCCCCGGCTTTCCCATGGTTTTGCACCATCCCCTGCTGCAACTGATGCTGACCACTCCCGTACAATTCTGGTGTGGCCAGTCCTTCTATCGGGGAGCCTGGAAAGCCCTCAAGCGCCGCAGCAGCGATATGAATACCCTGGTCACCCTGGGCACCAGTACCGCGTTTTTCTATTCCCTCTTTCCGACCTTTTGGCCTGCTGGGTTCCAGTCCCACGGCCTCACAACGGGGGTTTATTACGAAACGGCGGCTGTGGTGATTACGTTAATTTTGTTGGGGCGGCTGCTGGAGCAGCGGGCACGGGGCCAAACCTCCGAGGCGATCCGGAAACTGATGGGGCTACAGGCCAAAACGGCGCGGGTGGTACGGCGGGGGCAGATCGTGGATGTGCCGATCGCGGCGGTGAAGGTTGGCGATACGGTGGTGGTGCGTCCAGGGGAAAAGGTGCCCGTGGATGGGGTGATCACGGAGGGCAGCGCCACCTTAGAAGAGTCAATGGTGACGGGGGAAAGCCTGCCCGTGCAAAAGGGCGTAGGCGATGCCGTGATCGGGGCGACGCTAAACAAAACCGGCGGTTTTCAGTTTGAAGTCACCCAGGTCGGCAAAGAAACTGTTCTCGCCCAAATTATCCACCTCGTCAACCAGGCCCAAACCTCTAAAGCGCCGTTGCAACGGCTGGCCGATCGGGTTATCGCTGTCTTTGTCCCGATTGTTTTGATCATCGCCTTAGTGACCTTCTGTGTTTGGTTCTTTGTTGCCGATAACCTGCCCCTCGCCCTCACCAATACCGTTGGTGTGCTGGTCATTGCCTGCCCCTGTGCCCTGGGTCTAGCGACCCCCACCTCCATTATTGTCGGCACTGGCAAAGGCGCAGAACAGGGCATTTTGATCAAAGATGCGGCCAGTCTGGAATTGGCTTACCAAGTGCAGACGATCGTCCTCGACAAAACCGGCACCCTCACCCAGGGTCGCCCCCAGGTCAACCACTTCGTGACCGTCAACGGCAGCGCCCAGGGCCATGAACTCAAGCTTCTGCGATTGGTGGCGGCGATCGAGGCCCGCTCTGAACATCCCCTCGCCGATGCTTTGGTCACCTATGCCCAGCGTCAGGGCATTGAGGCGTTACCCCAGGTCACGGGGTTTGGGGCGGTGCCCGGTTGTGGGGTGTGGGGGGAGGTCAGCGATCGCCGCCTTCAGATCGGGACGGGCGCTTGGTTCCAGGAACTCGGCTGGTCCCTCCAGTGCCACACCCCCACGGGCCAGGATTTTGACAGCTTGGCGCAAAGCTGGGAGCAGGCCCAGCAAACGGTGGTTTGGATTGCGGTGGATGGGGTCGTGGAGGGCTTGGCGGCGATCGCCGATGCCCTCAAGCCCAAGGCGGCGGAGCAAATTGCCCAGTTGCAACGGCTGGGCTTACGGGTGGTGATGTTGTCGGGGGATAACCGATCGACGGCTGAGGCGATCGCCCGATCGGTGGGCATTTCCGAAGTCATTGCCCCGGTGCGCCCGGACCAAAAAGCCGCTGTGATTCAGGATTTACAGCACCAGGCCCAAGGTTCCCAGCGGGTCGCCATGGTGGGGGATGGCATTAATGATGCCCCCGCTTTGGCCCAGGCCGATGTGGGCATTGCCATCGGCACCGGCACCGATATCGCCATGGCTGCCAGTGACATTACCTTAATTTCGGGGGACTTGGGGGGAATCCAGGCCGCGATCGCCCTTAGCCGCGCTACGGTGGCCAATATCCGCCAAAATCTCTTTTTTGCCTTTATTTATAATGTGCTGGGCATCCCGATCGCCGCTGGCATTCTCTACCCCGTCTTCGGCTGGACCCTCAACCCCATGCTGGCCGGTGCCGCCATGGCCTTTAGCTCAGTCTCCGTTGTCACCAATGCCCTGCGCCTCAAGGGCGCTACGGTTTAGGGCGATCGCCTTGGGGTCTATCGCCTTGGGGTTTATCGCAGATGGGGCGTAACCTGGGGTTTAAACCGATCGTCTACCCCCCCCTGCAAAACATTTTTTAAGTCCAGATCCAGAGTCTGCACCTGCTGGGGCACCTGGGTTGCCCGCCAAATCTCTAGGTTGTTCAGGTGTTGCCAGCGCTCGAATTCCGGCTCTTGGGGGCAGTTGTTTTGCTCAGGCTCACAAATAATATGGCTCACATAATCTGACGCTTGCCTCTGCCCCCAGAGTGCCCGATGCTCCCCAAAATAAATGGGTACATCACGGTGCAAATAGCTATAGCCCCCGGTTGCAAACCAAGGATAGGCCAGGTTCAACACGCCCCAAAGCTGGGGTTCCTGGGACAGCCGGAGGTAGCTGATCAGGGTCGGCTGACGATCGACGAGGGTATATAACTTTCCCCATTGGGGCTGTCCATAAAAGCCCGCATACAGACCCTGGGCCGGTGGTAACAACACCCCGCCTAACCCGATGAGGGGCACCAGCACCAAACCCAGACAAGCCCTAAGGGTCTGTGCAGAGACCGCCGATCGCGGCCAAGAGACCTGACGAACCGCCGTTAAGAGCCGAGCTAACCCATCCAGTGGTAAATCCCGATCGAGGACGATCGCGACCCAGATCAGCCACAGGGGGATGATGATAAAAATAAAGCGATATTCTTTATGGGGAATCCAGGTGTGGGTGAGGACGACAAGGGCGATCGCGGCCAACAACACCCAACAGCGCCGCAGAGCGGGGCCACTGCCCAGCAGAATCAGCAGGGGTAGAATCCCCGATGCATAGGCTAGCCCCTCCAGGTAGTAGGGCCAAGGACTCACCCCAAACAAAGAACTCACCCCATAGCTTTTGTTAAAGACGTAGTTCTGCACATAGGAGCTAAAGGGAACCCCCCAGGTGATCCAATCCAGACCCCCGACCCCCAACAGCACTAGCCCACCCCCCAGACTGCCCCAGGCCACGAAGTCCCACCGCCGCCGCCACAGCACCCACAGTCCCACGATCGCTAAGGCTGGTAAATATTGCAGCCGTAGGGCTACTGTCAGGGCACTACTGATCCCCCACAGCAATCCCCACCGTCGGGGGGCACTCTGGCTCGATCGGGGGGGCCGGGTGGCGATCGCCACAGCCATCAAAAAACAATAGGCTCCCAAAACTTCAGGGGTGGGCTTATGGGCAAAGTAGATCAACTCATACCAACAGGCCGTAAAGAGGCTAGCGAGTTGGCCCGATCGCTCAGAACCCAGATTGCAGCCAATCCAGTAGGCACTGTAAATGACAGAAATTGAAGCAAGGCAGAGGAGGGACTGAATAAAGGGGATATAAAAACTGGGCTGATCGAGGTGTAGGAGTTTGCAGAGGTAGAGGGGAGCCGCCAGCAGGGTGGGAATGAGCCAGGATCGGATCCCAAAGCGATACTCCCAGGGGATATAGCCATAGCCAAAAACCCAACGGTGGGCCTGTTCCCAATATTGAAAAACTTCGTCGGGGTGGTGAACTTGTTCAAAGCCGATCGCCACAATTAGTCTCAGCACAAGGCCGATCGCCGCAATTGCGTGAATTCCGCTCATAGCGTGTCTAATACCAAATCCGACTAATCTCGATTCGTTTTGGTAGGGGCAATCCCCCCGGGGTTGCCCCTGTATTTGGCGGTCAGAGGGTCGGCACCCTTCGGCACCGCTCAGGACAGGCAGGGGCACGACCCCTACCCGTTTATTCTGTTTCAGGCTCAACGGATTTGGTCTAATGTCTAGACTTGGTACCAAGCCCAAGTTTTGTTCCTAGGGCGTGCCATCAATGAGCGGTAGAAACCTTGGGGTCTCAGCGTTACAACCCCGCCCCGGTTGGATGAGCGAGGGACCATATCCCTGGCTCTGGGGGCTTGCTGGGATTTATTGCGCCTATTCTTCCAACGCTTTGAGGCGAGCCTCCAAGGCTGCAAGGCGTTCTTCTGCGGCAAGGCGCTGCTGACGTTCCTGGGCCGCTGCGGACTCTGCACTGAGGCGCTGTTGGCGTTCCTGGGCTGCTGCGGACTCTGCACTGAGGCGCTGTTGGCGTTCCTGGTGGTAGCGTTCTTCCGGGGTCGGGTAGCGGTTTCCGGCTGCGTCGTACCAGTACAGCCAATCCCGTTCCCAGCCGCCATAGGAGCCAGTTTCGCAGCCAATGCCCAGGCCAATCTCCGGCATCCAACAGGGGTGACCACTTTGTAGGGCGTAGGATCCCTGCTGGTGTTTGTAGACTTCCAAGATCGATCGCTGCCGAAACCGCCGTCCTTGGCCCCCTTTGGGATTATAGATCACGTAGTACAGTACGCCTAAATCTTGGTAATCCTGGAGTTTTTGTTCATATTCACCGTTATATTTCTTAGAAACCACTTCTAGGGCCAAAATAGGTAGCGTACCGTTTTCTTCCCACAGGAGATAGCTCAGGCGGCCATCTCGGTCGCGCAGCCGATCGACCCCAAGCGCCAGAAAAGCATCGGGGACGATCGCGGGTTCATCCGGGTTGTAGTAAAACGCCATATCAACAGCGAAGAACCAATCCTGGCGATCGGCCCAAAGCTGTTGCAACATCGCCTTGAGCAGTTGGGGGATTTCATCCTGGAGTTGGTTGTCCACGGGGGTTTCGTCGGAGTGGGGAAGGTCGGCGGCAGTGGGCAGGCGGCGGCGCAGGTAGTAGGCGGGAGCGGCGGACATGGGGAGACCTAGCTGAGGAGGTGTGTTGGCATGGTAACACCATTATTTTTTGCAGGGGCAGGTTTTGGGGACAATTGTTCACCGCAGCCGGAGCGTAAACCAAACCGGCCTTCCCGGTGAAACCCGCCCCTACGAGAAAGGGTACAAAAAAAGCTCTACCCCACGGGATAGAGCCAAGTTTTAGGCAACGAGTAAAGGAATTACTCGGTCAATTTCAGGCCAATTCTAGAAACGGAA
>JAYKJG010000376.1:0-6818 GCA_035286285.1 Prochlorothrix sp. | reverse complement strand
ACATAGCTATAGACCGCAAAGGCCCAAAACATGGGGGACGATCGCAACACCCCCGCCTTGTCCAAATTGGCCGTCACGCTCCAAATCAAGGCCACCCCCAACATCAGCCGCGATCCGGGCTGGGTCCACAGCGCCCGCAGCGGTGCCCAAACCCCCTGCCGACGGGCCTCCCAGTTCAGGCCATAGGATCCCAACACCACTAGCACACAGCCCAGGAAATCGCTCCGGCTGGGGTATTCGGCCACGATTAACGGAGAGGTAATGAAGAAAAAGAGCGGGCTAAAGGCGACGATCGGGGCCGTGAGGGATAAATCCCCCAGTTTCAAAGCACGGTTGTAGACCCAAAACGCCAGACTGTTGAGGCTGCCATTGGCCACCAAAACCCACCAGAAACCGGGCTGAAGGTCTGGAATTCCCTGAATCCAGGTGACAATGCCCAAGACCCCCGCCGCGATCGTCCCCAACCAAGTCGTCACCACCAGGGAATCCAGGGCGGTCAGGCTTTTTTTACTAAATAAATCTTGACAAGCCGTGAGGAAGGCCGTTGTCAGGGCGAGAATAAACCAGAGCATGGCGATCCCAAGACTGAGGAAATAAAAGGGGTGCATTTCACTTGGGAGCAACCCAGACCCTAACCCAGCTCAAAAGGCTCGTAGTGCGGACTTTAGTCCGCCCCTTAGCAAACGTGAAATGTACCCAATAAAAGGGTCCAGAATACGGCAAAAAGCAACCTCTCGTAAAGGTTGGGATTTCCCAAGCATCTGCGTTGCCCGACCGTTCTTGGGTTATCTTGAGTGTCAACCTGTTGTAATGGTACGCATGGCACAATGGCAAACCGTTTTCTTAACCGTATTTCCGCCACCGTTGCCCAAATTTTCTTGCCTCGACGGGGCAGATCCTCCTCACTTCGGCTCGGTCTCGGATTTTTGGGCCTGCTGGTTTTAGGAGCCAGCCTTATGCTGGGCTATTGGGACAAAACCGCACTGTCGTCGGACGGGGGATCCCTCGATCGCACAGCCCTCGATAACAGTACCCTCGTTTTTCCCGCCGGAGAAGAGCAGGGTCTGCCGGAACAACGTGCGGAACAACGCCCAGAGCAACGCCCAGAGCAAGCCGCAGGCGATCGGACCGGCAATGTCGTCGTAACGGCTCAATCGGGAGCCGATCCCCAACCCCCCCAGGCCGCTCCCAGCAGTGCCAGCAGTGCTAGCCCCGCCACCCCTGGAGCCGGACCCACCGCCAGCACCCCCCCTACCAGCACCAGCAACCAGAACGGCGAAACCGCCACAGCCGCCGTAGGACCGTCCGCCACCCCCACCGGAACCTCACTGGCCCAAGCCCCAGCCCCCACCCCCCCAGGCAACGTCCAAACCCCCAGCCCCACCCCTGCCGCCGCTGTCGAGCTACCGCCGGATCTGGACCTTTACCCCCCCGACATGCGGCGGCTGATGACCCAGGGTTATCTGATCGTTGGCATTCCCAATTTTGATACTCCCCCCCTTTACTTTGAGGAGAACGGAGAGCTACAGGGGGCTGATATTGATATTGCCCGCAGTTTAGGGGAAAAGCTCAAGCTAGAGGTTCGGTTCGATCGCCAGTCCACCAGCTTAGACAACTTGATCGATCGCACCGCCCGCCATGAAGTGGATTTGGCCATTGGCAAGCTGAGCACCACCATGCCCCGCCTCAAAAAAGTCCACGCCTCCCCCAACTATATTCGCTTTAAGCAAGCGCTCCTCATCGATCGCACCCAGCTTTTGGAACTGGGCGGTAAAGATGCGGAGTCGATCCAAAACCTGCTCAAAACCCAGGCGATTTCGATCGGGGTCATCAAAAATACGTCTTACGAGCAGTTTGCCAAGCAAAACTTTCCCAATGCTGAAGTTGTCGGCTTCCCCAGTTGGACCGATGCCACCGAGGCCCTCGCCACAGGCCAAGTCTTCGCCATCTATCGAGACGAGAACGAAATCAAAAAAATCATCATGAGCCAACCCCAATTGGCCATTCGGCTCAAGTCCGTTCTCTTCAACGATCTCGAAGATCCCAAGGCGATTTTTGTCAGCCTTGCCAATCCCCAGCTTGCCCATGTGATTGACAACGTAATTCAAAATGACCCTAGCCACATGTGGACCAGCGATCGCCTGATTGATACCTTCTACGACATCTACACCGATCCCAGCTTTGCCTCCAATTAAGCCGCTGGCTACCATTCGTTACGATCTGCCCCCCCAGAGCCTATGAACTCGGAACCCTTGTCATCTGCCAAGAAGAAAGCCACCCGCTTTCTCCAACCCCTACCACAGATCGTCAAAAATCCGCTCTTTATTGCCTTTGCCGCAGCATTGGGATTTCTAGTTGGCTCCTTTCAGCCAGAGCTAGCAACACGGGTGAGCTTGATGGGGTCAATTTATATTGATCTCCTCAAAATGTGTGTGGGGCCGATCGTCCTCTCCTGTGTGGCCTTGGGAATATACGACCTCCTCAGCCAAAAATCCAATGAAGGGCTGGTTCTCCGGCTCATTGTCTTTCTCCTCCTCGGCATCGCCCTCTGTGCCGCCATCCCCACCCTCATCAGCATCGTCTTCACACCGGGAAAATCCATGTCGGAGACAACCCTGAGTAGCCTGGGGATTATCGTCAATACCAACGTGGTGGACTTTAGCCTCAACCTCAATTCTCCCAATCCGATCCCCCCGCCAGAACCCATCTTTAAGATCTTCCTAGAACAGCTTATTCCCGATAATGCCTTTGCCCCCCTAGTCAGCAACGATATCCTCAAAGTCATCGTGGTCGCCGGAATTTTAGGGGCAGGCATGACCTTGATTCCCCGCGATCGCGTCCTCATTCTCCAGGATGTTCTGAACGCCCTGCGTCTCAGCTTCAACAAAATCCTCTTTCTGCTCACCTATCTGCTGCCCTTTGCCCTCTTCAGCATTGTGAGCGATACCGTGGCCACGGTCGATCAAGCCGTGTTTTTGAGCTTACTCAAATTTATTCTCTGCACGGTTATTGCCTTTGCACTGTTGACGGTGATCAGTGTTCTCCTGCTAGTCCTCAAGTCTGAGCAAGACCGACGGACATTATGGACCAGCCTCTTAGATGTCTCCGTGGTCTCTCTGGCCACCCAGAGCGTCATGGCAGCCCTGCCCCAATCCCTCAGTTCCCTCTCCGATGACTTTAAGCTCAACGCGCGGGAGGTGAATATTGCCCTGCCCCTGGTCATGACCTTGGGGCGTTTTGGCAACATCGCCTATTTTGCCGTTGCCTCAGTTTTGGCGGTGTTTATCTACGATCGGACCCTCAACCCTTCCTTAGTGGTCACCCTGATCATCCTCAATATGTTTGCTGGAATTGCCACAGCAGGATCCGTCGGCATTGCCAGCCTCACCATGCTCAGCATTACCCTAGACACCCTCCAAATTCCCACCGAAGCTATTCTGGCCCTGCTCATCGTCGTCGATCCCATCATTGCACCCATCCGGGTACTCGTGAGTGTGCTCTTCTCCATGGGGGTTGTAGGCCGGGTCGCAGCGCCAGAGGCCCATGTCATCACCCTGTTGCGCACGGCGGTTTTACACAAGCACAGAAGCACCCAGAAACCAGCCCCCTAATCCTGGCTACCCTGCACCCCACTCCGACCATCGTTCGCCTGACCCACTGCTAACCCTTTTCCCAACCTCTCTCCACTCAGGCTAATTCGGTCCTGTGCCTAGTCCTGTGCCTAGTCCTGTGCCTAGTCCTGTGCCTAGTAATGAATCACAAATTCCAACGTCGTCCCCTGGGGGCTGCCAAAGCGCATTTGCATTCCCGACGTGAGTTGGATCTCGGTATGGTGGATCTTTTGCCAATCCTCGCCCTGGGCCACCAAGGTGCCGAATCGGGAAAAATCCCGTAGAAAATAGGCCGGTTCATTCTGAAGACCCGTGCGGCAAATAATCTCGGCATGTTGCTGGGAAACCCACTGTTCCGCTAGGACCAAATCATTCTCCGATCGCCGCCCCACCCGCATTAGCCCCCCCCGAATCGTCCACACCTCCAAGGGTTCCGTCAGGGAACGCACCTCCGCAACGGGAAGGGGATCACCTTGGTGGAGAAAAGGGATATTCGTCGGGAGTTCCGTCGAGCCTTCCAGGGGCTTAATCAGGCGACCATCGAACTCCGGGTGCATATAGAGGACGGGGAGCGTCCAAGAGGGCTGATTAAAGCGGTAGAGGGTCAAAAGCTGCTGGCGGGCAACGGAAACGGCCTGATCAATGCTGTAGCGGCTGCTGAGGGCTTGGGCGAGGGCTTGGATAAAGTTGAGGGCTTCTTCGTCGGCGATGACATCGCGCATCCCCAACACCGCAGGAACCCCATGGTGCAGGAGGGTTTCAGCCAAGCTGCTGCGGGGAACGGCCTGGAGTTCGCCGGTTTTGACATCTTGCACATAGTCCATCTGGGCACCCCAACAGGCATTCAACACCGCCAGGGTCGTTTGGCAGCGCACCAAAACCTGGGCTAGCTCCGTGCCACTCAGGGATTCTTGATCGTTGAGCAACAGTTGACCTCCGGCGGGGCCAGTTACCCCATGGCCTGCATAGAAAAAGAGATTATATTGACCACTTTCTAACTGTTTCACCAGTTGCGATCGGGTCGGCTGCATCAACAAGTCCACGCGGCGCGGCACAGGCACCCCACGGGTGAGACTGCCGGGAATGCGGGAGCTTTGGGTCAGCGATTGCAGCAGAATATCGGCCTCGGTTTGGAGTTGGAGGGCATCATTCTTGGGGCCGCTGGCCTGTCCCAGCACCAGCAACACATTGAGGGCCTGACTCAGGGGAGCCGGAACGAGGGGATCGACATCGCTAGTGGTGCGGCTAAAGAGCAGTTGGGCGTTGACGGAAACGGCCTGCTTGCCCCACTGGGGCTGCATAATTTCCCAGGGCATGACCACCAGGCTGGGATCGCGCAGTTCTAGGCGAATGCGGAGGGGATTACCTTGGCCGATCGCAATGCCTTGGCTTTGGCTAAAGGCGCTTTGGATGACATCATCAAACAACCATTGCCACAGTTTGAGACCGAACTGCTGCATCAGGCGGCTGCTATAGCTTCCAACTTCTTCGCCGGGAAAGTCTTGGGGGAGGGCGGTGGTGGCGAGGGCAAAGGTGGGGGAGGCATGGAGCGAAAAGAGCACCTGCCATGCTTGCCAAAGTTGAGAAAGTTCGGCGGGCCAGGGGCGATCGTGGAGAACATAGCCCCCCGGATAGGGAGCGTCAGTCACCCAGATTACCCAATGGTCTGACTTCCCATGGGTTAGCGGCGCGATCGCCAAGGTCACACTGGGTATTGCAGATCCAACCATGTTGTGATCATCCCGAACAGGGGTCTAAGCGACCCATTGTACCCTAAGGTCTTGCCCCACTCCTAGCAAAACCAGAGGTATTTGGGGATTTCTAGCCCCTTCAGGCTTCGTCGATACCTTCAATCTCCACCCATTTGAGCCGAGCCGTGTGGCCCCGGACGATCGTCACCTGGGACTTGGGCACCCCGTAGGTTTGGGCCAGCAGTTGAATCAACGCCAGATTCGCTTTGCCCTCGATCGGGGGCACCGCCAGCCACGCCGTGAGGGAGCCATCCGCCTCTTCCTGAAGGCGAGTTTGCCGAGCATTGGGTTTGACTTTGACCGCCTTACGCATGATTTCCCCCCTGGTTCATCAACCAACTACCGCCAATCTGGCCCCTGCATACGGCCCTGGCCCCCTGCCGATCGCTGCCGCTCCACGCCGATCGACCCTGCGGAGCCTCACCCCTTCCCCCCCTCCACCAACAAATCACAGGTTTGAGATTAGACAGACATAATATAATCATCTCAGCTTAATCCGACTAACCCTGACTCACCGTACCGATGCTATGGCTCACATCCTTGCGACTACCAACATGAAAGGAGGGGTAGGCAAAACCACCCTATCGGTGAACTTGGCAGCGGCCCTAGTCTCGCAGCACCAGAAGAAAGTTCTGGTCGTAGACCTAGACACCCAGATCAACGCAACCTTAAGCCTGATGTCTCCCCAGACCTTCGTCACCTATCGCAAGGAAAGGCGCACCCTCAAGTATCTATTTGAGCAGGCCATTCAGCCCCAAGGCCAAGCCCCCATACGGCTGTCCACCTCCGATGTCATCTGCCCCTACGTTTGCAGCCTGAAGGGTTTAGATGTTTTGCCGGGGGACTTAGATTTATACGATGATTATGTGGTGTCTTCGGTGTTGCATCAGCAGGCGTTGCAGGGGGGAGAAACCAACTTTGAGCAGGCGTGGATCCACTTTGAGAGCAAACTGGTGGCGGGCATTCTTCAGCCCATCCTGAAGGACTACGATTTTATTATTCTCGACTGTGCCCCCGGTTATAACTTGCTGACCCGCAGCAGCCTCGCCGCCAGCCATTTTTACCTGCTGCCCGCCAAGCCAGAACCGCTGTCGATCGCAGGGATTCAACTCTTAGAACGGCGCATTGCCAAACTGCGGGAAAGCCACCAAGGCCACGATCAAATTCAAACACAACTGCTAGGGATTGTTTTCTCCATGGCGGGGGGAGTGTTGCCCAACCGTTACTACAACAAGGTGATGCAGCGGGTGCGCCAAGATTTTAATGAGCTACAGTTATTCAAAACTCAAATCCCCAACGATATCAACGTGTCTAGGGCCGTAGACAGCTTTAAGCCCGTGGTTCTCAGTCAGCCCAGCAGTATGGGTGCTCAAGCCTTTACCAAACTTACCAAGGAATTACTGGACAAGTTACAGACGGCCCTGGGCAGTAAAGAGCAAAAAAGCCGCATGAACCT
>JAYKJG010000375.1:0-12506 GCA_035286285.1 Prochlorothrix sp. | reverse complement strand
TGGAACCCTCGGCCTAGGGTAGGGGTCGCGCCCCCGTGCCGACCCTCTTAGCGGCCCAAAACCGGGGCAACCACGGGGGGATTGCCCCTACCGACTGGGTGAATCTGCCAAAGTGAAATGGACCCATCGCAACAGCCACAAACCCAGCCTACTCAATCCAGGGGCGGTAGCAACGAGCCGTAATAAAGTAAGGGTGAAAGACCTCCAGAAACTGAGATTGCAGAACCCGGAAAAACTCTCCCACGATCGCCGGATCATCTAAATGGAACGGAAATTCCTGCTCCACACCCTTGAAAAAATACCAATTGGTGATCAAAACCCCCTCCGGCTTCAACCACCGGCGGAACTGCCGCAACTGGGCCACCGGATCCGGGAGATGTTCCAGAACATCAAAGCAAATAATCGCATCAAAACAGGGATCAGCAGGTAAATCACGGCAACAGTGCAGTTTGGCCGATAGCTCCAATTGCTGGGCGCGATATTGGACAAATTCCAAGCTAACCGGATTCAAATCACAATAGGTCACCCGCTCAACCTGGGGACAGGAAGCCGCCCCGATCGCATGGGTGCCAATGCCGCCCCCAAAATCAAGCACCTCACCCTCGGCAAAATCCGCAATCAGCCGCAACGTATCGCCAATATAGTCCCGGCTCGTTAAGTGCCACGCCCCCAAATCAAATAAATAGGCTTCTCCTACTTGATCTTGGTAAAATTCCTCCGCCTTTGCCCAATCAAAATCCCGATGGCCCAGCTTTGCCAACTCTGCGGTGCCCTGGGCTAGCCGTTGTTCTAGGGTTTCAGCATCAAGCTTCAGGAAGCCCTGTAAATGGGCCTTGAGGTCAAAGGCATGGTCCCAGTAGGGAGCGATCGCCGGAGCAGTGGGAAAAGTAGCCATAGTTGAGAAAATTGCGTATAGAGTAGACTGTTTTTGTAGGGGCGGGTTATTGAGCGAAAATATAGCCAAAGCCAGAAATTTACCCAAACCCGCCTATTTTACCGTTTTGGATGCCCCCTCAGCCCCCTAAACCTGCGGAACCACCGCAATACAATCAATCTCCACCAAAGCATCCTTGGGCAAACGAGCCACCTGGACCGTTGCGCGGGCGGGGGCCATTGCCCCATCAAAATACTGGCTGTAAATAGCGTTAACCTTGGCGAAATCATTCATATTTGCCAGAAAAATCGTCGTTTTCACCACCTGGGCAAAATCGACCCCCGCCGCTAATAAGACCGATCGCAAATTCTCCATGACCTTATGGGTTTGGGCCTCCACATCTTCCGGCGCAACTAAAATCCCCGTCGTCGCATCCAAGGCAATTTGGCCCGAAGCAAACAGAAATGACCCCGTAGCCACAATCGCTTGGTTGTAGGGGCCAACAGGGGCAGGCGCGTCGTCTGTCTGAATGATGCGTTGGGTCATGGTCAGGAGTCCTTAAAGATCGAGTCAGTCAAAGGGTAAGGTCATTGGGGCGATCGCGGGCACGATCGCCCAAGCGCCGATCGATCCTGGGCGGTGCGCTTGCGGTGCAGTTGGCGCGATGCCTTGTCTGTATTATCCCCCTTTTCGGTGCCTTCCGGCGAAGTTTTCCAGGGATTCTGACTTAAATTCCCCCTCAGCTTTCCGCAACCTCCCCTAAACCTCCAAACTCGCAAAAGCCCGTCCTAGGGTCTGGGGGTTCACCGTTTCTAGGGGTTCCACCTCGCCCAAAATCCGAACCCGCCCGTAGCGCTCGATCGTGTCCCGGTTGCTGGGATGCTTCACCCCATTCAAAATAACCCCCAAAATGGGAATTTCCGCTGCCCGCAGCGCGGCAAGGGAGAGCAAGGTATGGTTTAAGGTTCCCAAACCACTCCGAGCCACTAAACAGACTGGTAGCCCTAAATAGTGAATTAAGTCGAGAATATACTCGTGATCGTTAATGGGAACCAGCAAACCGCCCGCTCCTTCTACAATCAGGTGGGATTGGCGAACTTGGGGCACTACAAAGTCTGTGAGTTGGATCGAAACCCCATCGATCGCGGCGGAGGCATGGGGGGAGAGGGGCTGGGTGAGGCGGAAGCGTTCCGGGTGGAAGTGGTCAGCGGGCAGTTGCGTCACCTGGCGTACCGTCTCGGTGTCGGTGCAGGGTTCTAGGCCCGATTGGATCGGCTTCCAGTAGGCTCCCCCCAAGCCCAGGGTTAACATCGATGCGGTCACGGTTTTACCCACATCGGTATCGGTGCCTGTGACGAAAAAGGTAGAGGGCCAAGAAAAGGAGGACATAAGCCACAGTGCTCAAGTAAAGGGGTTATCTGAACTGGTTTTATCCTACTCCACGCTGCGCCGCTTTTGAGAGGTTGCTGAGGGGATCTGTCCCTAGGACTCTGCATCCAGGGAAATTTGTTCAAATTCTGGGCTTTCAGCGTCACTCTCACCACTGGAGGCAGTCGATCGGCTGTAGGCACTCAGCGGCTTGGGTAGCTTCTGGGTTTGGAAGTAGCGGTGGAACTTGTCGGTCACCTGAAGCCAGTAGGAGCGGGTTTCTTTGTGGCGACGCTTTTGGACGAAACCCTGCTCAACTAGGGTTTGAACCTGCTGATAGGCACCAGATCCGCGCAAATCCACCAATTCAGTTTGGGTAATGCCTTTTTTGAGGGCGATCGCTGCCAGGGTGCGCAGTGCCCCCACGCCCAAATCCACAGGGATGAGGGTTTGCACCAAGGCTTCAAAGCCCGATCGCAACTGCAAGACAAACCCCTCGGTTGTTTCCACAACATCCAAGGCACTCTCGCGCTGGCTATAGTCCTGCATCAGTTGCCGCAGTGCCGCTTGGACGATCGATCGATCGCACTGGGCATAGTCCACCAACTCCCCCAGCCGTAAAGGCTGCGCCTTCAGGTAGAGAATGGCCTCGATCCGCTGCACAATCTCGATCGGAACGGTTTTAGGCGCTTTTTTCCCGTGATTTGGGGGGTTTATCGGGTCTAGCTCAGACACTACTGGCGCTAGGGACTCAGCCGATAACTCAGCCGGTAACTCAGCCAGTAACTCAGGCGGTAACTCAGGCGGTAACTCAGGCGGAATTTCAGAGGGAGATGCAGAAGGAACTGCGGCGGGGGGCATAGCGGGAGGAGCAAGATTAAGGGGCAAGATTGAGGGGTAAAATTGGAGGGCAAGCAAGGTTGAAGGGCGAGATTAAGGGAAATAGCGTCCAGGGCTGGATGGGTCTGGGGTGCTGTCAGGGTTGGGGATTCCGAGGGTTACCGTGGGGGTTGGGGATGCTGTTTGAGATTGGTATTTTGGAAGCCCCGTTGCAGATTCAGACGTAAATCAGGTAAACAGCGATAGAACTTACCATTTTTAATCTCAGGACTATCCATAGCCAGCTTTAAGGCCATCTCAGTAATTTTTTCCGGAGGCGTTGCAAACCAGCGCAGCCCAAAGCGCAAGAACTGCAAGCGGCGTTTCGCCTCTGCATTGAGCGGCTCAATGTTCACCGTCAGATCCGTAGGCACTAACCCCGGATTAAAGCCGCAAATTTTAACCCCGCTGCTTTTATAGTCATCGGCAGCAACCTGGGTAAACCGTTGAATTCCCGCCTTAGAGGCCGTATAGGCACTTAAATAGCCGTTGGCCACATCCCCAGAAGTCCCAGCCCCCAAAAAGTTAATAATCGTCCCTTTTCGTTGGGGGATCATCTGCTTCAGCGCGACGATCGTACCGTGGTACGTCCCCACCAAATTCGTCTCAATCACCTGCCGCCAGCGATCGTAGGGAATCTCCAACACCGGCCCAAAGGGATGGGTGACGGCTGCATTATTGAACCAAACATCGAGGCTCCCAAAGCGATCGATCGCCCCCTGGGCCAACGCCTCCACCTGGGCCAAATCCTGCACATCACAGGCCATCCCCCACACCCGCCCCTGGGCAACTCCCCCCTGAGGGGCTGCGGCTGGATGGGTGCCTAAGGCTGGGTCTGGCGCTATAGCTAAGTTTGAGGCTAAATCTGGTGCTATAGCTAAGTCTGGTGCTGAATCTGCCCCTATCCCTAAGTTTGAGGCTAAATCCGGCGCTATCTCTAAGTTTGGCGCTATGCCTAAGTCTGGCGCTAAATCCGGCGCTAAATCCGGCGCTAAATCTGGGGCCGTTGCCGATCCTAGCCCTAATTTCGGCCCTTGTTTCGCTGTGGCCTCGGTTCCTTCGGTTAAGGCTAACTCTGCGGCTAATGCCTGGATTGCCAACTCCCGCGCAGCCAATTCCTGCATCGCTTGGGCTTGGGTCACCAACCCTGCCACCGCCGCCACCATCGCCACCGTCGCCTCAACCGCCGCCCCATCCCGCCCTGCAATCACCACATTGGCCCCTGCCACTGCGATCGCCTCCGCCATCATCCGGCCAATCCCCCGTGTCCCCCCCGTAATCACCACAGTGCGGCCTTGGAGGGACAAGGGCGTGGGGAAAAAATCCTGGGGGCGATCGGCCTGGGTCATGGTTTATAGCAATTAGGGGGGAGCAGCGTGGGGCCGCTGTTTAGACGGGTGCCTCACTGGTGCCAATTTTAGGCGATCGCCTCCCCTGAGGGAATCAATTAGGCTGCTTCGCATCAATCCAAACGGTGTAACCCTCTTTTGCTGCCGTCACGATCGTGGCAATATCCTGCTCTGCTAAATCACAGCCGAGAACATGGGCCTGGAGCCGATCGGCGGGCGAAAACTGCTTAACCAGACGATAGAGGCGATCCTGATAGAGCACAGCGCGATATTGGTTGCCATCAAGGTAGACCCCAATATTAAGCAGTTGAACTTGGTTTTCCGTAAGGACAAGGGGGAGCATAGGGTGTGGCGGGTGCTGACAGGGCAAGAATGGGGCTTGGCAGGGGCAGAGCGACTACAAAACTGCATCCCTTTATACCAAAACTTACGGGACTATCCGCACTGTTGTCAGATCTTCCGTCCTTGGGCGATCGCGGGGAAATTACGGGGCGATCGCCCGATCGCCCCAACCCCCCCCTGCTCCTAACGAATGGCCAGGGTTTGCTGGCGATAGGCATTGGGATCAAGGCCATCGCCTTGGCGCAGGTTGGGATCCATGCCGCGCTCAATATCCGCAACCCGGCTACTGCTGCTGGGGTGGGTACTGAGGAACTGGGGCGGGGATCCGCCTTGGCTAGCCAACTTCTGCATAAAGGAAGCCATGGCAATTTGGCCATAGCCTGCGGCTCCCAGCATCCGTAGCCCGCGCTGGTCGGAATCGCGTTCGTCACGGCGGCTATTGGGACGGCGGAGGGCCAGTTCTACCCCCAATTGGGCGATCGTGCTGCGATCGAGGCCCGCTGCGGTTAAAATCCCCCGCTGAAACGCCGCTTCTCGAATTTGGTTAATCAAATGCTTGCCTTCAATGTGGCCAATTTCGTGGCCAATAACCCCCGCTAGCTCCGCTTCATTGGAGGCTAGGGCCATCAGCCCCGTTGTGACATAGACATAGCCGCCCATGGTGGCAAAGGCATTAATCTGCTGCGAGTCAATGACCTGGAAGGTGTAGGTCAGGCCGGGGCGAGTGCTATGGGGGACTAAGCGCTGACCGACTGCATTGACATAGCCTTGGATTTGGTCATTTCTGAAGCGCTTAAACTCAGTGCTCATCAGGTTGCGGTTAATCTCTGCCCCCACTTCCATTTCCTGAGCATCGGACATATTGGAAATCTGAATGCCCTGGAGCACTTGAACCCCGCCGCGCAGGATATTGCGCCAACCCCAGGCTTGGGCGGGGGTGCTGCTCAAGATCAGGCTTACAGCGGTAAACAAGGCCAGAAACCCATAGATCCAGCGGCGACCCGATCGGTGATGCCGAGGGGAGGAGCGGCTTAGGGTGGAGGGGCTTGGGGTGGAGGTGTGATCAATCATCGGTTTTGGGAGATTCAGCGATGGTGGCAAGGGGTAGCAGACTATGCCCCCTAGCAACAACGTTAACGAAAACTTTGGCAAATGGTGTTTGGGGCTGGGGCCAGATCCTCTACCCGTCCCCAAAGCCGCACCACAGCCTGCATAGGTGCATGTCACTTTGGAGCAACCCAGCCCCTCACCCAGCCAACAAGACCCATAGTGCCGTAGCGCGGCCTTTAGTCCATACCAATTAAGGCCCGTAGTGCGGGAGCATCCCACTTTAGCGATTTAACCGATCGGGTAGGGGCAATCCCCCCGTGGTTGCCCCGGTTTTGGGCCGAAGAGGGTCGGCACGGGGGCACGACCCCTACCAAGATATCTTCAAAGTGGGATGCACCCCGTAGTGCCGTAGTACGGATTTAGTCCATACCAATTAAGGCCCGTAGTGCGGACTTTAGTCCGTCCCGTGGCAAACGTGAAATGCACCTGTTGCACTGGCCGAGCGATCGCGTTTCGACACGCTTTACAGCAGTTTCCCAGAACTCCAACTCCCCAACATATCGCTTCTGAGCCAAACTGGCGTAGAGTTTTGCAAAATTTGTAGAATTCAGCCCCCAACAATATAAAGAAACGTCAAGGGATGCGAAGGATTTTGAAGGGCAGCGTTGGCTGAAATACAAAGTGCTAGGTTGGGATCATGAAGATCAAACATTAGAGCTAAGCAGCCCGGTGGGCACCCCAACTCATCTCGCCCCCGCACCCTTAACTCTATCTACCGTAGGGGAGGAAGCTTATATGAAGCTTGTTATCCAGGGTAAAAACATCGACATCACCGATGGTATCCGCAATTACGTCAACCAGAAAATCGAGAAGGCTGTCAGCCATTTTCAGAACTGGACCACTGAGGTGGATGTCCATCTTTCCGTCGCGAAGAATCCCAGGATAAACCCTAAGCAAACTGCCGAGGTTACCATCTACGCCAACGGTACCGTAATCCGGGCGGAAGAGAGTAGTGAGAACCTCTACGCAAGTATTGACTTAGTTGCCAATAAAATTTCGCGTCAATTGCGCAAATACAAAGAGCGGCGCTTTGACAAGAAAGGAACGTCACCTGTAAAGGAAGCCATCCTCAACGGGCATACCGATCCCGGTTTGGTGGAGGACTTGGTGGGCGATCGCCAGCCCGAACTGCCCAAGAACGTGGTGCGGAGTAAATACTTCGCCATGCCTCCCATGACGGTGGAGGAAGCGTTGGAGCAGTTGGAACTGGTGGACCATGATTTCTACGTTTTTTGCAATAGTGAGACGGGAGAAATTAACGTCCTCTATGAACGCAACCATGGTGGGTTTGGGGTGATTCAGCCGCGACCGGCCAATGGCAAGCTCGAAGAGGCGGTTGCTAAAATTCCCCTGAGTGCCTAGGGCGTGTCATCAATTAACCGTAGAAACCTAGGGTACTCAGAGTTACACGCCCGCCCCAGTTTTATCGGCTAGGGGCTGCAATCCTGACACTCCGGGCATTCTAGGACTAAATGATGACAGTCCCTAGCTCCTGGGTTGTTTCCATCTTATCGGTCGAGATAGACCACAAGGTCACTGACGGCACTTTCGTTGCAAAGGGTTAAGATTTGTTACAGTGTTAGGAAATAGTGACGCAAGGGGGGCCGATCGCTTCCTTTTGGAGGGTGCATTTCACTTTTGCCAAGGGGCGGACTCAAGTCCGCACGACGAACCTTTTGAGCCAGGTTGGGGGCTGGATTGCTCCAAAGTGAAATGCACCCCTTTTGGAAGGGTTGAGAACTGAGCATTGGGGTATAGGGTTGGCCTTGTCTCAGGCAGCAGAAGTCCTGTGTTCCCCTGCTCTGTGGGGGAACTGGTTAAAAAATCTGCCTCAGGGGTGTGCCCTAGGCGACTGGGGTGACGGGGAGGCTAATGATGTAGCGCAGGCCGGACTCTGGCGAGTCTTGCATCCAGAGCTTGCCGCCTTGGAGTTCGGCCCAGTACTGACAGAGCAGGAGCCGCAACTGGCTGGGACGGTTGCTGTGGATATCCAGTTTGGGGGAGACTTTGCCTCGGACGGGGAGTAGGTTTTTAATTTCCGCCTCTAGCTCTTCGAGGGCGATCGCCTCTAGCTGTTCTGGGGTGGCTGTTGCCATTGCTGCCCCGCTGGCATAGCTGCCTAGGCCGCGCTGAAGGGGCATGGGAGCCGGGTTAATGGCTGCGATGGAACCGTCGTCGAGCCAGGGGTGGGAGAACCAGAAGGTGAGGCGTAGTTGGCCTTGTTTTTGGGCAATGTGGAGCCGCAGGATGCTGTCGGGGTCTTCCTTTTCGCCGACGGTTTGTACCAGGCCGTAGAGGATGTTGTAGAGCATTTTTCGCATTTTGTCGCGATCGAGGCTCCAGATTCGTTGCCCTGGTTCGCGGGAAATTTTTACCGTTGTTGGCATACTGACAATCACATCTTGCACATGGTGCAGGACCTGCTCACAGAGCGCTTCCACATCTAAGGGCAGGGTCTGTAGCGGCAAATTGAGATCTTCAACCTGGGCCAGTTCTAGGATCTCCTGGCTCCAAAGCCGGAGGGTATGGCCGCTATCTTGGATAACGTTGAGATATTCCTGCTGTTTGGAGTTGATATTGCCATAAATGCCCCGTCCTAGGATATTGGCCATCCCTAGAATTGCCGTGAGGGGACTGGTCAACTGATCCGCGAGTTGGTGGACAAGGCGGAGGCGGGCTTGGAGGGGTAAAAGCTGGGTGGAGAAGTCGAGGGGAGGTTCCGGGTTCATGGCCGGATGTTGGGGTTTTTCGTCGGGCACCATGGCCCAGAACTGGGACAGGGGCGGTGGATTTACGTCCAACTCTTCCCACATATCGGCGTAGTTGGGGTGACTCATCATCTGGTGGTTGATCTCCACCATCCGTTCCCGTTCTGCCTCGCTCACACACCAGCGGGAAAACATGTGCAGGGTATAGATGTCCCGCTCTTCAAAGGTGTGGGGTTTTTCGTCCATGAGGGCCAGGGTGCCGAGGCAGTGGCCGCTGGAGAGCAGGAGGGGAATGCCAATGTAGGCGCGGATGCCGTATTCCTGGGCAAGGGGAGAGTCGAGGAAGGCGGGGTTGCTGCGGGTGTCGGGGATGTGGAGCGGCTTGAGGCTGTCTACAACGTGGGTGCAGAAGGTGTCGAAGCGCTTGATGACCCGTTGGGAGGTGACGGTGTTGATCAGCCCTAGGCGGTGGAGGCCGATGGCGGCTTTGATGGAGAGGCGATCGCGCTCCATAAACCCAATCCAGCCGAAGGGCATTTCAAGAATCTTGGCGGCAGTCTGGATGGCCTCTTCAAAGATGGTGAAGGACTTGGCATCAAGGAGGCCACTGTTTGCCAAGACAAGCAACCGCTCCTGTTCACGACTGGGAGCGTGGCGATCGTCGATGGCGCAGAAGAGGCGATTGTCAAGCATGATATTCTTAGAAACCTTCAGTAAAACCACACCTTAGGGGGCCATGGCCAAGACCATGATTGAGATCGCGGAGGATTAGGAAAATCCCCAATTAAACCCAACTCACCGGGATCTCTACAGTGTTGGAGTAGCTGTGTTGGATGAGTTGTTTTGGATTAACCGGGCCGGATGAACCGGTTTGGATTAATCCCTTGGGGTTGATCGTCCGTGTAGGCTATTGGGAACACGCGCCTGAAGACACGCTCTCTCAAAGTATACGGTTTGGGCCGTTACACAAGGCTGTTTGGGCCGACTTCAAACCCTAGCCTGACGCTGACGATTGACCTGTTCCCCGATGCTAAAGTGTTCCTATCATATCAGGAGGTCATTAATATGGTTTACGCAAAAGGGCCGATCGGGGGATAGGTATTCTGTTATCAATCGAGAGCCTGGGAATCTATCAATCGAGAGCCTGGGAACTTTAGCCGATGGTTCTATCCAAAGAGTTCTGTCAGGGCGTTCTAGCAAAACAGACTCTGTTGGGATGGGGTGGCCGGTGGGGCTGTTTGCGGTGGTGGATCTTTTGGTTCTGGGCCTAATTTGCTGGAAACTCTCGCTCTTGTTCTAGCTGCGATCGTCTGTGGGGGGGTTCGGTCAGGCCGACGGCCTCGATCGGGGGGTGTCTGGGGGTGGGGGCGTTGTGATTTGGATGCCACCTTGGATGCCACCTTGGATGCCACCGGGTATCTCTCATGTTTGCCCCTGGACAGCCGCCGGTCCGTCTATCCCCCAAGAATCTTTTGGGTGGGATGTAGCCTTCCGACACGTCCAAAGTGAAATGGACCCCATAAGACCCCATAACTTTAAAAGAAAAAGTCCGCCCCGAAGGACGGACTGAAGCTTCCTAGATGTTTCTCCAATTGCAATTATTGTCCTGGAAAATTGGGGCTGTCGCAATCCGTTAAATGGCGGATTCTGTGCTCTCTGTTACAAAAAGAGACCTTTCGGGTTGGGGTTGCGGCAGGTCTGGGAACTGCTGCGGCTCCGATGGCTGAGCTTGGCTTCGCTGGGGCTGTCCCCTTGTCTAGTCGGCCTTGGGCAAGCTTTTACTGCACATACTTGTACCGCACATACTTGTACCGCACATACTTGTACCGCACCTTGTACCGCACATACTTTGACCGCACATACTTTGACCGCACCTTGTACCGCACATACTTTGACCGCACCTTTGACCGCACATACTTTTACCGCACATAGATGATCCTGGAGTCTAAGCCTGCCGATCGCAGCACCCGATCGAGGTATTGGGCAAAGGCCCGATCGGAGAATGCCCCCACCTGGATGTAGTTGCCCCGACGGGTCTGGAGGATTAATGCGTCTGAGACACAGGTCCGCACCTGAGCTAAGGTTTCGGTGTTATCCCCTGGAATCGCAACGATGTAGGGGGAGCCGGGTAAGCGGCCAACATAGGTGACGGTGCCTATGAGGCGGGAGTTGTGGGGGGTGCAGCGGTTGGGGACGGGCTGGGAGGGGTCGGCAGCGGGGGGATAGGGGGGGGTGGAGTAGGGATAGGCAGCGAAGGGGTCTGAGGCAGGGATCGGGGATGCGGGTAGGGTTGGGAAGCCTGGGGCAATGCCTGCGGCGGGATTGGTGCCAGGGGGAATGATCAGGGTTTGGTTTTGGGGACTGGTGCCAGGGGGAATGATCAGGGTGTTGGCGGCGGGATTGGTGCCGGGGGAGATGATCAGGGTTTGGCTTTGGGGATTGGTGGGGGAGGGGAGGGGGGGAATGATGATTTGGGCTTGGGCGGTGTTCCCCAGGTGGGTGCTCAGGGTTGTGGGTAAGAGCAGGGCGAGGGGGGAGAGCACTGTGGCAATTGCGGTGCTGGCGTGGGGGAGGAGCCAGGTGAGGGAGGGCTTGCGCCTGGGGGGGTGCCGTTGGGTTTGTTGCGGCAAGGGTGGCTGGGTTTGAGGCTGGGGAGGGCCGATCGATCGTGCTGGATCCATTGCGGGGGACCGATCGGATGGTTTTTGTACCAATCTTGAGGGGGTAGGGAAGGACATGGGCGAAGCAAGGATGGTGTGCAGCCTAGGGCGATGCCGGACCTAGGGCGAGGTTGGAGACAGAAGGCCATCCTGCGCCGCAGGGTTAGGCTGTGATGCGCTATTGCCCATCTTATAGAAGCAGGGTAAACGGGAACAGGGGTGACGACAAGGGCGGCTCTGTAAATTGGGAACGTGGAGAGCTGGAAAAATAATGATTCAATAGGGGATGATTCATCACGCTCCAGGACTCTAGACAACAGCATGGCGACTTCCCCTCAGGAACTGTGGACTCTCCTGTGGCACAATTCCCGCTTCCAGGCTTGGCTGAAAGTCTGGCTTCCTCGATGGCAGACTTTTCGGCAGGCGATCGCCCGATCGCCCCTTGGTCAAACTTGGCAAGCCTGCTGGCCTGCGGTTCAGCACTTCATTCGGAGCAAATTTCTCCAACCTTTCCAGGTACCGGGTCGCGAGTTCGTGATCCTTGTGGGACTTTGGGGGCTTTATGGGTTGGTCCATCAAGTTTGGCTAGCCCTCGATCGTCGCCCCCCTTCCTGGGATCCCGGTTGGCATTTAACGGGATCTCTCAATTATTGGTGGGTGCTGACCCATCCTCAACTTTTTTCGGGGGAGTGGTGGCAGCGGCTGCTGATCTTGTCCTCTAGTACGGTTCCGTTTCTCTATGTGTTCACGGTGCCGGTACGGATGGTGCTGGGGACGGGGGCGGATGCGGGGGTGACGGTGAATGTGGTCTATGGGGTGCTGTTTTTGGGGGCGGTGTATGGCCTGGGACGGCTGACGACCCAACGCCAGGGGGGATGGCCTCGGCTGGGTTTGTGGGCAGCGGCACTGTGTTTGCTTTTTCCTCGCCTCTATACGCTCACGCTGGAATACAACTGGGATTATGGCGCGATGGCTTGGGCGACGGTGGCGTTTTTGCTGCTGACGTTGTGGCGTTTACAGGGGCTGGAAGGTGCGCCTCTTGCGGCTGGGGCGGAGTTTGAGCTAACGGAACGGGTTCCGCTTGAGGCTGGGCCGATCGAAGCTGGGCTGACCGGAGATGACCCGATCGAGGCTGGGCCGATCGACCCAGAATTGACTCAGGCTGAAGCTGGGCCGATCGAAGCTGGGCTGACCGGAGATGACCCGATCGAGGCTG
>JAYKJG010000374.1:0-10044 GCA_035286285.1 Prochlorothrix sp. | reverse complement strand
GTTGAGCCTGAAACAGAATAAATGGGTAGGGGTCGTGCCCCTGTGCCGACCCTCTGACCGCCAAATACAGGGGCAACCACGGGGGGATTGCCCCTACCGAAACGAATCGAGATTAGTCGGATTTGGTATAACCCCTCCCAAGAGGGGAACCAGAGTCACATCCAGGAGAGGTACCCAAACTTCAGCCCTAGAGTACTAGGCTCCAATAATATACTTGCGCCATTCCTTATGACTGCCACTTTGGACATAGCGGCGCATTTCAAAATACAAACTGCTGTGGGGACGGCGGGGAACGGCTTCCAGGGGCATTCCCGCTTCCTCCGGTGTTCGATTGCCCTTGTGCACATTGCAGCGCACACAGGCCGTCACAATATTTTCCCAGGTATCGCCGCCCCCCCGCGATCGCGGCAGCACATGATCCAGCGTCAGCCCATCCCCCGTTGCGCCACAGTATTGACAGGCGTGGCTATCACGGTAGAGGATATTCCGGCGAGTGAGGGGCACTTCCCGGTAAGGCACCCGCACATAGCTGCGCAACCGAATCACCGTCGGCAAAGGAAACCCCGCATAGATCACTTTGCCGTTATGCTCCAGTTGCTCTGCCTTTCCCTTCAGCAAAAGTACGATCGCCCGCCGCCAACTCGTAATATTCAGTGGCTCATAGGAGGCGTTCAAGACCAGAACTTTACCCATGTTGCTAAGAGCCTGTGGTAAAAAGGGTTATTTTGCCTTGATGTTAGCACAGCCCCTTTGGAAGGGGCATGACTGCCCTAGGCTTAGCATCCTAGGCGGGGTCAAGGTCAAGGGGATCAAGGTCAAGGTGGTAGTGGTAGAGGGCGACGGGCCGATCGCCCGCCTTAAAGTAATCCGGATCCTGGGGTGAAAGGTAAATGGCCGTGAACTGCTCAGCGCTAAGGTGGGCCGTCGTGAGATCAGAGGCTCGATCGGGTTGGGAATCAGAACGTTGGGTCAGGGTGTAAGCCGTTGTGGTTTCAACGCGGTTGAGAAACGGACCCGGTAACCCACGAAAAATCTGTTGACAGACTTCTGTGGCGATGAATTGGTTAGCATTAGGCGTTTCCTGTGCCCGATCGGTCACCACCGAGAGAACCTGTACATGATTCTGTAACTTTGTCAGTTGCTCATTGGGATCTTTGGGGTTGACCTTCACGCTCAGCACCCCCCCTTCCCCCAAATACGCCTGGGCAATCTGGAGACCATTGAAGGCCCGATCGGCAACCACTTGGGGCGCAGGACGGCTCGGCAACAGCAAAAACCGATCTAAGCGGCTAGGGGCGGGGGTTTGGCTCAAGAAACGCACCGGAAAAGTCACGGTTTGGTTGAGGCTGTCTTGGTTGCGATCGAAGCCGGGAGTCACCACCTCCGGCGCAAGGGGTGCTTGCTGCTCCACAAGCGTGCTGGTCACCTGCCAAGTGCCTTCAAACCAGTCGGGATAGACCAAATCACGGCCCTGGACGGGTTGAGTTGGCGGGGGGCTAGTCCAGGCGGGGAAACGATCGAGGCGATCGGCCAAAGCACCCGCAGCCACCGGAGCGGCCCACAGTAGCCCCAAACCCCACAGCCAACACAGACACAGCAGACAACGACTAATCCCCCGCAGCCCAATTTGCCCCAGCCCAATTTGCCCCAGCCCAATTTGCCCAAACTGGCCGCCCCCAGCCCCCAAGGGAACCCCCCGCCGCTGGTTTTGCCCAGGATATTTTTGCCCAAGATATTCTTGCCCAGGATATTCTTGCCGGGATCGAGCGAATCCCCCCCCTTCGATACCCCACTGTCGCAAGGACTGCTGTTTGTATCCTGGCATTTGCTTTATCATGCGGTCTGCACTCCAATCACCCTTTCTACTGTACCGCCCCTACGATCGGAATCCTCTTAAACCCCGTACCGAGGAGCCGGGAATCCTTGTGTACAATACAGGGAGAGGCAGTAAAAATCCACAGTGTTAACTCCTCGAATTTCCGAGGGCCAAACTGACGTAGTTTGCCCTGCCAACCCCTTATAACGCCCCCTGAATGCCAAATTTTTGACCACCCTTAATCAATGGAGGTGAGACCCATGACCAACACCCTGAAGCGCCAAGGCCCCCAATCCCAAGATCTGCCCCAGCCTGACCTGCCTAAACGCTTAGAGGCTGTCGTAATCGAACTTGCCCCTGGGGTGGTAGCCCGCACCTCCGTTGCTCCGCTGAATCATTCGGCGCTGCGATCGGGCTTTGCCGGACAACCCGCAAATCCACGGTGGAATGCCTCAAAAGTCGTGGCTTGGAAAACGGGGCGGCAGTGGCGATCGGCCCTCGCACGGGGCGAAATGATGGTGCGTCCCTCTGACTCCATGTTGATTCCGGTCAGCACCAACCCTGCCCAAGGCGACGATCGCACCTCCCTCGGCCCCTTCTGCTTCCTGCGGGATGCCTGGAGTCGTCGCCACAAATCCGCCCCCCAGACCCCCTAGCCCAGCAGGGCACAAGTCCCTCGTTCCCACGCTCTGCGTGGGAACGAGCAAAAAAAACTCGTAGTGAGGACTTTAGTCCTCACATGACAAAAAAGCTCGTAGTGAGGACTTTAGTCCTCATATGACAAAAAAGCTCATAGTGCCTTTAGTCCATGTAGCGATCGATCGCCAACTTAGCCGCCCCCACCATCCCGGCCCGGTTCCCCAGCTCCGCAACCCGCAATTGCAAATCCCGCCGAGAACTCGGTAGCACCCGCTCTTCCAACTCTGCCCGCAGCGCAGGGAAAAAAAACGGCGCACTGGCGCTAATTCCCCCCCCAAAGACGATCGCCTCCGGAGTCAGCACATACACCAGACTGGCAATCCCTGCCCCCAGATCCCGCCCATAGACCTCCCAAAACTGGAGAGCCATCGCATCCCCCGCAGCAGCCCGCTCCCCCAGTTCCTTCGGCTCCAGCCTGGTGCGCCGCTGAATCGCCTGAATTGAACCATATTGCTCTAAAGAACCACGATTACCACTATTGCAGGGCGGACCCTCTGGATTGAGCGTAATCAGGCCCAATTCCCCCGCCGTTCCATCCCGACCCACAAACAGTTTCCCCCCCAGAATAATCGCCCCCCCCACCCCCGTCCCCAGGGTCAGCAAAATCAAATCCTGAAACTCCCGCCCCGCCCCTAGCCACGCTTCCCCCACACCGGCACAGTTGGCATCGTTCGCAATCACCACCGATCGCCCCGTTTTGGCCTCCAACTCATCCGCCAAGGGCACATCCCGCCACCCTGCTAGGTTAATGGCAACGCGGGCAATCCGGCCCGTTGGGTCAGCCGGTCCGGGGGTGCCAATGCCGATCGCCGTTGCCGTGTTGTCGGGATCCAACTGGCCGATCGCCGCCACCATCGCCGCCACCACCGCCTCAGGGGTACTCGGTTGGGGCGTTGGCACGTCCAGGTCTCGGAGGCAGGAGCCATCAGGCTCAAACAACCCCAATTTCAGAGCAGTTCCGCCCAGATCAAGGCCAATAACAGCGTTCATAGGTGAGATCAAAGATATAGCGTGTTGTGTCAGCCCCTCAGGAGGGGTCTGCTGAGGGATTATTATCCCGTACTTTCGCGACCCATTCCCATCAAGTCACCCAGACAATCACCGCAAACCCCAAGCTCAACGATCCCAGCAAAATTGCAGCACACCACTGGGCTAGTGCTCTGCCCCCGATCGACCACGTAATAAACACCTTCACCAGCGTATTCATAAAAATCGCAGTTAAAACCCCAATACTCGCCACCTCCAGCGATAACGTCCCCTTAGCTGCCTTCGCCAGGGAAATACTCACAGCATCCACATCCGCAAGGCCAGAAATGGCAGACACCAGATAAACCCCCGCATTCCCAAAGTAGGCTTCCGCCCCCCGCACCACCACCAAAATCAACATCAGGAACAGGCCGTATTTTAGCGCCGTTTTCAGTTCCAGTGGGTTCGTCATCTCCAGTTTTGACTGGGAATCCTGGGCCGGAAGGCGACGGGCGATCGCGATCGCAGCCACCAGCGGCCCCACCCCCAGCAGCAAAATCGGTAACGCCAAACGGGTCGCCAAAGGGCCATTAATCAGGGCAATGATAAACAGCAAACGAGGGGCCATAATGCCGCTGGCGAGGGCAACCCCAGCCGCCAACAGAGGAATAGAATGCTGCTGCTTGGCAAGGCGAGACAGGGAAACCGTTACCGCCGTTGAGGAGGCAATGCCGCCCAACAGCCCCGTAATCAGCAGACCAAAGCGATCGCCCAAAATCTGAACCGTAAAGTAGCCGATATAGGAAATCGTTGCCACCAAACAGACAAAAAAGCCCGTCGTTCGGGGATTAATGGCTTCCCATGGACCCATGCTTTCATTGGGGAGCAACGGCAGAATCACAACGGCAATTAACAGCAGCTTCAGGGTTGCCACCAGTTCATTTTGTTGCAGCGATCGGATGTATTGCTTGAGATCCTGCTTAATCTCCAAAATCCAGGTCACCACCACCGCCGTTGCCACCGCCTCTAGGGTAAATCCCGCCATCGCCAAGGATCCCAAGCCAAAGGTAAGGAGCAGGGCAATTTCCGTAGTGGTTCCGTAATCCTGGGAATGACGGGCTGTCAGCAGGTAAGCCGTGGTTAATAGAATAGAAAAACCTAAAAATGTCGCCGCCCAAATCCCCCAACCCCAGTTTTTTGCCAGTAACAGGCTCATTCCGCCCAACAAGCTCACCAGACCAAAACTACGCACCCCCGCAGTGCCCTCGGTATCCGGCATTTTGCGGGTTTCCCAATCGCGTTCTAGACCGATAATGAGACCAACAACCAAGGTAATGAAGAGTTGGCTAGCAACTTGGGTATCCATGGCAGCACCGATCGGGGTTGGCTAAAGGAGTGGGCAGTTCTGTATTCTACACTACCCAGTAACCTGCGCTATAGGCTTTGTTCGATCGGGAGCCGCCGCTAGAGGACCAGTCCCCTTGACAGGTACGATAAAATTAATTTTATCCCTCTTATTTTCCCCTATTTCCCTTATATTGTTGCGTTACGGTGTGCCCAGCATGGCAAAATCGACCAAATCCTCCTTATCTGCCCGTATTCCCTCGGACTTGATGGACGAGGTGAAAGCGTACTGTAAGCGCAACCAGTTAACCCAAGCGGATTTTGTCACCACGGCAGTCCAAACCTATTTACAGAACCCGTCCGCAACGCCCCCCGAACCCTCCAACGTCGCCGATCCAGCCAGAGAAGACTGGCAAACCGCGATCGAGGCGCGATTATTCGCCCTAGAGCAAGCCCTCCCGTCAGCTTCAACCCTGACCGATCCAGCACCAGCAGGTTCCAGCACCCCCCCATCCCCTCACGACAGCGACGATCCAGACGATCCAGCGGAAGAGGAGGAAGCTGGGGATCCAGAGGAGCTAGACTGCAAAAAATTAGGGATCCCTGGCCAGAAAACGGGAAAAGAAGCGGATTTGCCCCCCAAAGCTTTGCAGTCGATCGCAGCAGCCGTCGAAACCTTCCAGAAACAAACCACCGAACTCGGTGCAGCAGCCAGAATCGTCGAGATTGAGGTCAGTCCAGTCACCACAGAGGACGTTGAACCCATTCCCCTCAGTACCCACCAAGCGTGGCAACTCGCCCGCCAGCGGGGCTACCTTGGACCCAGCGAAGCCTTTATGCAGCGGTGGGAACGGTACACTGAAAAAGGCAACGATCGCTTTCGGGCGGAGTGGGGCTTAGAACGGCTTCCCGACTCGGATCAATGGCTGGATCTCTGGGATGAGGCGTTTGATGGGGAATTTGCAACCTAGTCTTAAGCTCATCCTCACTGACCCTAAATCCTATGACCTCTCTCCCCCAACTCATCATCCCCCTGGGTGACCCCGCTGGCATCGGTCCCGAAGTCACCCTTAAAGCCCTAGCCCAACTGAACCAGCCCTGTGCCGTCACCCTAGTGGGCGATCGTGCCCTGCTCCAGCAAACCTACCAACAGATCCGGTCCACCGGCCAACCCGCTGCCCATCCTGACGATTTTCCCTGGATCGACCAACCCCTCCCCAGTCCCATCACTCCCGGCCACCCCAGCGCCACCAGCGGAGCCGCCAGCTTTGCCGCCCTCGATCGCGCCATTGCCGCTACCCTCGCCGGAGACGCTCAAGCCATGATCACCGCCCCCATCGCCAAATCCGCTTGGAAAGCCGCAGGACATCCCTATCCCGGCCAAACCGAAGTCCTAGCCCAGCGATCGGGCCTCGATCGGGCTGGGATGCTGTTTGTGGCCCGCTCGCCCCACACGGGCTGGCAACTGCGCACCCTCCTCGCCACCACCCACATCCCCCTCGCCCAAGTTCCCCAGACCCTCACCCCCGCCCTACTGACGGAGAAATTAGAGCTACTGCTACACTGCTTGCACCAAGACTTTGGGATTCAGACTCCACGGGTTGCGATCGCGGGCCTAAACCCCCACAGCGGCGAAGAAGGCCAATTAGGACAGGAGGAGGTGACTTGGATGCGGGATTGGCTAGAAGCCATGATCGATCGCCATCCCCAGGCAAGCCTCAGCGGCCTAGTGCCCCCGGATACCCTCTGGGTCAACCCCGGCAGAGCTTGGTACCAGCAAGCCGAACTGGGCCATGATGGTTATTTGGCGCTGTATCACGATCAGGGGCTAATTCCGGTCAAATTATTGGCCTTCGATCGTGCGGTCAACACCTCCATCGGTCTCCCTTTTATTCGCACCTCCCCCGACCACGGCACCGCCTTTGATATCGCCGGTCAGGGCAAAGCCGATGCCACCAGTATGATCGCCGCGATCGATCTTGCGATCGACCTCATCCACTGCCGCCAGCGTTAAATCCTACGGTTGGTCTCACAGGGGCGCAAGTGGGATACGCCCCTGGCCCGTCTCAAGGGGGATGGCCCGGTCTCACCGTCAGTTCCCGCAGCAGGGGCCGAGGTTGTCTCTCAAAACCCGCCCCTAGGCGCTAACCCAGGAATAGGCCCAAACCAAAGCCTAAACCGCTCCAAAAGTGGAGATTAACCGCGATAAACTTGCTATTTTTGATCACCTCCGGCTCAGCGTGGTGCTGGAGGAGAAGGCGGCTCAAGGTCCAGGCAGCGGGGACTCCGGCTAGGCTCAGCAAGGTCAAGGGAGCAGTGTAGCCCATCGCCATTAAGCCAAAAATAATCCCGTAGATGACAACACAGGAGGCAGCTACAACCTTCGCGCCCAAGGCGGTTCCCAGGCGGACGATCGGCGATCGCTTCCCCGCCGCTAAATCATCTTCAACCTGGTGAAAGTGGGAGCAGAGCAAAATTAAGCTCGTGGTGAGGCCCAGGACGATCGAGGCAATTTGGCTGTCCCAGGACCAGCTTTGGGTTTGGCTGTAGTAGGCGGCACCAACGGCGAGGGGACCAAAGGCAAAAAAGCAGAGGATTTCCCCCAGTCCCTGGTAACCCAGGCGAAAAGGTGGCCCCTGGTAGAGATAACCGAGGGCGCAACAGGCTAGGACCAGCCCCAGCACCGTAAAATCCTGCTGAATTGCGGCGATCGCCCCAATTCCGAGTACTCCGGCCCCTAAGCACAGGTTCCCGATCCAAAACACCAGTTGCTTACGTTGGGTCAGGTTGACTAAGGAATGGGCCTTATTAATATCAATGCCAGTTTCCGAGTCAAACACATCGTTGCTGATATTTTCCCAAGCCAGGATTAAAATCGCGGAAACCAGAAAAATCGTAAAGATTCCCCCCTGAATTTGGCCACTATGCCCATAGGCAAGGGCTGTACCCCACCAAATCGGCATAATGGCGACGCTATACATGGGGGGTTTGAGGGCAGCCATCCAGAGTTTTTTGCGATCGGGGTGGGGTCGATCGGGACTGGGAGGGGTTTGGGGCGCTCGATCGGGGGTGATTAAGGGGGGAGTGGTCATCGGTGAATTGGGAAAGGGAATTTTAGAAGGACAGAAGACAGTCTAAGGCCATCTCTTTTGATTAAACCCCAAAATCCGATCGTTGTTGGGCGAGCCGATCGGGGATGTCGAGGGTGATTTACAGGGTGGGGGGGTAGGGAAGGGTGGGGTTTATTGTAGCGCGGGCGATCGGGGCGGGTGTTGGGCGGTGGCCTGGAGGAAGGCGGCTGCGGGGATGCCACGATCGATAAGGTCTTCGATATGAAGTTGCCTTGGAGTAAAATACACTAGAGACGGAATCGCAAGGAATCTGGCAAGATGTTTTTACATCTCACGATCGAGTACCCTGAAACTTTACCGGATGCAGTTGGGCGAACTCGCGCTCAGTTTGAGCAGGAGGCACGATGGGCTATGGCGGTTAAGCTTTTTGAGTTAGGGCAAATTTCTTCAGGGATGGCCGCAGTGCTGCTAGGGGTTGAGCGGGTCACTTTTTTGCTAAAGCTGGGTGATTATGGGGTGCCGATGATTGATCTGCCAGAAACGGAACTGTTTTCGGACTTGGAAAATGCCTAATCTGTCTGATGGTGAGATTGTGATCAATACATCTCCTCTGATTGCGTTAGTGGCAGCCTGGGGCGATCTGAGTCGGCTAGAAAGACTATATCGGCGAGTTTGGGTTCCTTTCGAGGTACGTCAAGAGATTTTGCAAGGGGGTAGGAGTCGGTTTGCAGTGTCTGAATTTGCGCAGGCGACTGGGTTATGTCAGAAAGATCAGCCACTCCAGATCTCCCCATTTTTACTCAACAGTCTAGACCTAGGTGAAGCTTCTGTTATCCAGCTAGCCCTTGACCTCAAGCTCAAAACGGTCTGTATTGATGAGTCAGTGGGGAGACGAGTTGCACGGTTAAATGGCCTAAGGTTAACAGGGTCGATCGGCATTTTACTAAAAGCTAAGCAGCAAGACCCATCTCTGATGATGGGAACGATGATTGATAAGATGCTCCAGCATAATATCCGCCTGAGTCAGACTGTAATTACGTTTGCTCTCTCTCAGGCAGGGGAGTTGTAGCGCGGGCGGCGATCGGGGCGGGTGTTGGGCGGTGGCCTGAAGGAAGGCGGCTGCGGGGATGTCGAGAAAGAGATCGTCAGCATTTTTTGCTGATGGGGAAAGTGTTACACTCAGAGGAACAATCTATCTATGCGAGGCGAAGAGAGCGATGGCAATGGATCAAGACATGATGCTGAAGCTGCACGATCGGGCTTCTCTGGGTGAGGTTTTGAGCGATCTGGAGATGGAGCAGTTAGAGGCTTGGTATGCTGAGACGGATGCTCAGGAGTTCCTGGACTTGGGGATCACGAGTCAAGGGCAAGAGGGTGTCACGGCGCTTCGCGCTAGACTGCAAAGACAGATTGATACTGTTTTAAGCCAGATTATGACGAGTTTAGAGCAAATTAAGGCAATAACCGCTGAAAATAACAATTTGCGTCAAGAAGTTTCTAGTTTACAAGCGATGATTGGGCTGAATGAGGCTGCATGACGATTGATCAGGTTTTGAGGGATGTAGTGCGACAGCGGGCGGGTTGTGCTTGTGAGTTTTGCGGTGTTCATGAAAATGATGTAGGTGGAAAGCTCACGCTAGATCATTTTTGGCCTCGCTCTAAAGGTGGTGGCGATGCGCTCGAAAATTTAGTTTACTGCTGTGTTCGTTGTAATCAACATAAGCAAGATTATTGGCCAAAAACTCCAGATATGCCGCAGTTATGGAATCCACGTCGGGAAACTTGGGACATACATTTTCTAGAGTCGGCTGAGGGGATCTGGCTTCCCTTAACGGAGATTGGTCAGTTTACTTTGAATCGTTTACGCCTTAACCGTCCTGCTCTTGTCTCCTACCGCCTTAAAAAACAGGTGCAAGTGGAGGAGTCACGCCTTTTAGAGCGTTATAAGCAGTTAGCGGAACTTTTGAACCAAAGTAATCAGCAGTTAGTGAGTCTCCTGCTGGAGCAGCAGATTCTTTTGCGTGAGCAGAGGGCATTATTGCAGTTAATAGCGCGTGACAGAGGAGAAAAGTAAGAATAATGGTGAATGACTCATACCAAACAATGGCTAATCGGGGATGTCGAGGGTGATTTGCATGGTGGGGGGGG
>JAYKJG010000373.1:0-27184 GCA_035286285.1 Prochlorothrix sp. | reverse complement strand
CGTAGTGCGGACTTTAGTCCGCCCCTTAGCAAAAGTGAAATGCACCCTCAAGACCAATACTCCCTTCAAAAACCGACTGTGAAGGATTCCTGTGGAGGCTGTGGCGTTTATGTTGGCAATAAAGTCTTGGTTGGCAATAAAGTCTTGGTTGGCAATAAAGTCTTGGATTGTGACCCCCTGGACCCCCGTGAAGCACTGGAGCCGCGATAGTGTGACCCCCTGGACCCCCGTGAAGCACTGGATCCGCGATCGGGCTAGCAATCTCAACTTCCCGCCCAGTCCAACTCTCAATCCCCATCTAAATTCCCAGCCAAATCCCCAGCCAAAACAGCATCAGCATCCCAATCCCCACCCCGCCCCGCCGCCCGATCGTCCCCACCCAGCCCTCCAGCCCCACACCGCCCTAACCTCCCATCGGCTTGGGCCACGATCGAACCGCTTCCCCCTACCTCTCCACCCCTCCATTCCCCTCTTCGCCCTCGCCCTCGGAGCCTGCACCGGCTCCCCCGCCCCCAACTCCCCCGCCGCCTCCGATCCCCTCACCTTTGGCATCCTCTCCACCGAAGCCGAAGAAAACCAGCGGCCCCTCTGGGAACCCTTCCTCGAAGCCATGGCCACCTCCCTCGGCCAACCCGTTGAAGGCTTCTATGCCCAGCAATACTCTGACCTCATTGAAGGCTTAAAGTCCGGCACCGTAGAAGTGGCTTGGATGGGCGGCAAAGCCTACATTGACGCAGCCCAAGAAGCCGGAGCAGAAGCCTTTGCCCTAACCGTTGCCGCCGACGGCTCCCAAGGCTACACCGCCCACCTCATCGCCCGACAGGATCAGCCTTGGCTGCAAACCGCGATCGACCAAGGCGGCGATCGCTACATCCTCCAAAACGCCCCCAACCTCACCTTTGCCTTTAACGATCCCCAGTCCACCTCCGGCTTCCTCGTCCCCAATTACTACATTTTTAGCCGCAATGGCGTTCAGGCCAGTGATATCTTTGCCGCAGTCCGTTTTGAAGGAGATCACGAAGCCACGGCTCTCGCCGTTGTCGAAGGGCGCGTTGACGTTGCCACCAACAACAGCGAAGCCCTCGCCCGCTTTGCCCAAACCCACCCCGCCGACTATGGGCAAATCGCCGTGATCTGGACCTCTCAACTAATTCCGGGGGATCCCATCGTCTATGACGGCGCGATCGACGAAGACCTCAAAGCCACCCTTCGCGACTTTTTCTATTCCTATCAAGAAGCCAGCATTCTCCAGCCCCTAGACTGGTCTGCGTTCAAACCCGCCGATGATACCGTTTGGAACCCCATTCGAGTGCTAGATCTCAGTCAGCAGATCGAAGAAGTGCGCAATAACTCCAAAATTGGCGAAACTGAGCGCCAGACGATCCTTGACCAGTTAAATCAGCAAATCAAAACCCTAGATGCTACCCCAGCCCTAGAAAATCCCCCCGCTGGAGAAACTGCCCCAGCCACCACACCGGAGTAGCGCCCACAATCCCCATGGTTTGGCAACCCGATCGCCTCACCCCCCACCTCACCCCCCTCGCCCCCTGCCCCTGGGCCGGTGCCCCCCCCTTCACCGTTCACCACTGCGACACCATCGACTCCACCAACACCCAACTCTGGCACTGGCTCGATCGTGGCTTCCCCTCCGGCACCGTCCTCATCGCCCAAAGCCAACACAGCGGGCGGGGACAGTGGGATCGATCGTGGCAGTCAGAACCGGGCGGACTCTACCTATCCCTGGGCCTACGGCCCCAAAATCTCCCGGCTTCAGAAGCCCAACGCCTTAATTTTGGTACTGTCTGGGGAATTGCCCAGATTTTGCAGGATTGCGGCTTCCCCATCGGCCTCAAGTGGCCCAATGACCTGGTAGCCCAAGGCAAAAAACTAGGGGGAGTCCTCATTGAAACGCGGCTGCGCGGGGGGCGCATCAGTGAGGCGGTGGTTGGAGTGGGCTTAAATTGGCGCAATGCAGTCCCAACGGGCGCGATCGCCCTAGCAGACCTCAACCCCCAGTCAAGCATCAGCAACCTGGAAACCCTCGCCGCGATCGTCCTCCAAGGCTTAGCCCACGGTTACCACCACTGGCTCAATCCCAACACCCCCCTCGATCGGCTCCTCCCCGACTACCTCAGCCACTGCATCAACCTCCACCAAACCATCCCCCTCCCCCCAAATTCTCCCCAATTCCCCCCATTAGCCCCCTCCAACCCCCAAGAGCCGCCCACAGGTCGCATTATCGGCATCACCCCCCAAGGTTGCCTCCAAGTCCAGATCGGCACCACCCTCCAAACCTTCCAACCCGGTGAAATCCAACTCGGCTACCCCGACCATGCCTAGGAGAATAGGATCGGGAATTTGCGCCCTGCTGGACTAGCGACCCGGTTACAGGTCGGTTTTAACCGTCCCCTTTAACCGTCTCCAACAGCCCCCCACAGGCATCCAACAACAAATCAATCACATAGTTAAAGCCTTCCGTGCCGCCATAGTAGGGATCGGGCACCTCTTGATCAGGATAACTCCGGCAAAACTCACACATCAGCTTGACCTTATCGCCATATTGGTTGCGACGATCGAGGCGCAAAATATTGGCATAATTATCCCGATCCATCGCCAAAATCAGGTCAAATTCTTCAAAATCCGCCTCCATAAACTGCCGAGCCGCCCCCGTCAGCGTAATCCCCTTCCGTTGAGCCGCCGCCGCCATCCGACGATCGGGGGCGCTGCCAATGTGATAACTCGAAGTCCCCGCCGAATCACAGCTAATTTTGTCCCCCAGCCCCGCCTCCGCCACCAAGTGACGCATAATATTTTCCGCCGACGGCGATCGGCAAATATTCCCCAAACACACAAACAAGAGCTTCATAAAACCTTTAGAATCTCAACACCTGTCAGACTACACCAAGGCCAACCGTAGGGTGCATTTCACTTTGGAGCAACCCAGCCCCTAACCTGGCTCAAAGGCTCGTAGTGCGGACTTTAGTCCGCCCCTTGGCAAAAGTGAAATGCACCCCAACCGTAGGGGCGCGGTTTTCGCGCCCATTCCAACCCTAAAGGCACGATCTTCGCGCCCATTACATCCCAGGAATATTCAAACCGCTGGTTAACTCCTCCATCCGCTCCCGCATGGTTTGGGTAGACTGCTGATAGGCATCCTTCATCGCCGTCGCCACCAAGTCCGACAGCACATCAGCCCCTTCCCCCAACACATCCGGGGAAATCTCCACCTTCAGCGGTTCTTGGTTACCACTCAGCCACACTTTCACCAGACCGCCCGCAGCCTGCCCTTCAATCTCCATATTCTCCAGTTCTTCCTGGAGTGCCTTCGCGCCTTCCTGCACTTGCTGGGCTTTCTTGAAGGCATCGGTCAGTTCCTTCATCTTACCCAGGCTAAAGCCAAATCCTTTTCCAGTCATAGTGTTGCGCGTACCTTGTAATAAGTTGACGTAATAAGTTGACTTTTTGCTCAGATGACCTGAGGGCGATCGCAGTCGGCCCATAGCTCAGACCATCTTTCCAGACTAGCCTGACCCAGAACCAACCACCCTAGACAGTGCCCTTCAAATTCTACCAACAGGGGTTGAGTTACGTGAAAGGAGATTTTCCCCCTAACCCCATTCCAGGCTGGGGGCAAAAACCTCAGGAAAATCCTTTCACAGCGGAAAAATCGCCCAAAATCCGCACCTCCGGCTCCAACATCAGGGACCATTGATCCCAAACCCGCGCCTGAACATGGTGCAACACTTGGAACACATCCGCCGCCGTCGCCCCCCCTTGGTTCACAATAAAGTTGGCATGACGCTGGGCCACCTGGGCAAACCCAACTTGGTAGCCCTTCAGACCCGAATTTTCAATCAGCCAACCCGCCGCCCGATCGGGCAGAGGATTCCGAAAAACACTGCCACAACTGGGCAAGTGATAAGGCTGGGTACTCTTGCGGTAGTTCAGATTCTGGCTCGTGCGGTCCATCACCCCCTTGGGATCAGCCCCAGGTCGCAACTGGAAAGTTGCCTGGGTTACCAAGCGACCATCCCCCTGCAAGACCGAACTGCGATAGCTGTACCGGAGTTGCTCCGGAACCAAGGTCGCGATCGCGTGCTTCTCGCGAGGACTACAGGGGACCAGATCGATCGCGGGTCGATCGATCCCATCCGCAGAACTCAGCCCAAAAACCTGGGTATTGACCAAAATATCCGCAATACAATGGCCCTGGGCACCGGCATTCATCACCACAGCCCCCCCCACCGTACCCGGAATACCCGCCGCCCACTCCAGCCCTTCCCAGCCCCGCCGTGCCGCCTCCCACGCCAGCCGTGGCAGCGACTCCCCCGCATAGGCAATAATTTGCCCCGTCTCCTCATCAAAAATACTGCCCCGCAAACAGCGGCTCGACAGCACCAACCCCGGCAACCCCTGATCACTGATCAACAAATTGGATCCGGCCCCCAACAACGTGATCGGCAGATCCTCCAAAGTAGCCCACTCAAAGCAAGCTCGCATTTCCTCTGGGGTTCGGGGGGCCGAATACCATTGGGCCATCCCCCCCACCCGGAGAGTGGTCAGGGGCGCAAGGGGAACCTGGGGCCGAATCGCACAGGTAGTTTGGGGAAGTTGGATGGGGGCTTGTCCCTGGAGACAGTTGTGCAACATGGTTCAATCAATCTCAACACTGGGGAAATCAAGGGAGAACAAACCAGAGCAGCCAGCCACACTAGTCGGCTAGGGGCAAGGTTTTTGAGGTAGCCTACCCCAAGCAGAAGTCTGCCTGGGGCAGTTGTAGCAACGGCGATCGGCCTAGCACCTTAAGCGCCTCACTGCCCTAGCGACCTAAGCGGTGGCTAGCTGCTCTAGCACCGTGGGAATAATCTGGTTTAGGTTACCAGCCCCCAAGAAGAGAACTAGATCCCCAGAACACAGATTTTGGGTTAACCATTGGGTCACAAGGGTCAAAGACGCACAGTAATGCACCTGGGCATGGTGCTGCTGAATGGCATCAGCAACGGTTTGACCACTGGTGTCGTTCGCGTTGGTTTCCCCCGCAGCATAGACATCACTGATCAAAACCACATCTGCATCGCCAAAGGACTGGGCAAATTCGGCCAACAGGGCTTGGGTGCGACTATAGCGGTGAGGTTGAAAGACGGCAACAATTCGCTGGGGTTGAATCGGCAGCGGCGATCGCGCGGTGGTGACCTGGAGTCGAGCCGCCGCCAAGGTCATTTGGATCTCGCTAGGGTGGTGAGCATAGTCATCAACCAAAGCAATGCCCCGCTGACTGCCCCGGTATTCAAAGCGGCGTTTCGCCCCCTCAAAGGTGGCCAGGGCAGCGGCGATCGTGGCGAAATCCAGCCCCAAATGGCGACCCACGGCGATCGCCGCCAGCGCATTACTTAAATTATGGGATCCCAGCATTCGCAGCCGTAATTGCCCCAGTTGTTCCCCCTTTTCCCACACCAGCGCCTGGGAGCCATCCCCCTGGTACTGAATTTCCGTCACCGTATAGGTCGCTCCCCGTTCAGGGTTCAAGCTATAGGTGATGTGGGGTTGTAAATGGGTGCGGATCGTCGGGCAGTCCAAACAGCCGATCGTTAGCTCACAGTGGCTGCTAAAGGCCGTAAAGATATTAATGACTTCTTGGAGACTGCTATAGTGATCAGGATGATCTAGCTCGATATTGGTAATAATGCCGAGATAGGGCGAGAATTTGATCAAGGATCCGTCAGACTCATCCGCTTCTGCCACCAAGTACGGCCCCTGCCCCAAACGAGCATTGCCCCCCAAGGCATCCACTTCCCCCCCAATCACAACAGTGGGATCCAAGCCCCCTTGGGTCAAAAGATAGCTAATCAGGCCACTCGTCGTGGTCTTACCATGGGTACCCGCAACCGCAATACTCTTGTGGGTTTGAATTAACGCCGCTAAAACATCAGAGCGGTGAAAAATAGGGCAACCCATCTCCAAAGCAGCCTTGTACTCCGCATTGCTCGGATTAATCGCCGTGGAGCAAATCACCTGGGGCGGAGCAGTTGCCTGAAAAAAATGGAGATTTTGGGACTCCTGGTGATCGAAAATATGGGCACCCACGCCTTCCAGACGCTGAGTAATATGATTGAGTCGAATATCTGACCCCGACACGGGCAAATGCCGCTCAGCCAGAATCTGCGCTAGGGCAGACATTCCAATGCCACCAACTCCAATGAAGTGGAACGGCCTGCCGCTGAAATCGACAGAACTGACCATGTAAACTCCTCACAGACCACACCATTAAGGCAACCTCCTGCTCCGGATTGGCCACCCCTCCACACCGCAAGGGGTAACACGCCCGCGCAGGCGGCCTACAGAAACTAACACCTAACACCTGGGGAAGATCCGGATCGATCGAACCTAGGAACCCCTAAGTTCAAACCGTGCAGGCTGACGGGGCAGCTCTCGCAAGAAAGCTATCACAAGACCAGCAGCAGCGGCAGCATCACACCGCCGCTCCCCTTGGTGTTTAATGTTTTGACTCCTATCCCGTGAGTGTACGCCATGGGGTGTCTCTCACTCTGCTCACCCTGACCAGCCACTGGGGCAACCCCTCGGTTTCCCCCACTCCACAGCAGTAGACGAGGCACATTGGCAGACCTTGAGAGCGCCACAGGGGCACGATCGAGACAGGCTCACTCCTCTGGTGTTCTTGTGACACGTCTTGGACCGCGATTCCCGCCAACGGGGCATCTCGAAACATTCCACTGGGGGTCTCAGTACCCCGGTTAGAACCGGCGCTATAACGGATAGCAAAGTGGTTCATTACCCATGGAATTGAGGAGAATCGAGGGATCCAACCCAAGATTTGGAGGGGAATCAGACGGGCTGGAAACAAACCAAACGTCAAGAACCTGATGTCAGGCGATATGATATCAAGAATTTCTAAATTCCCCTAACAATTCGTAACATAAAGGACAGGCACCGCAGAAATAAAGGGTCTTCCGGCTGAGGTTCATCCCGGTCCCGACGGGAACTCCCGGATCAAAAGATAGGGAAAAACGCCCGAATTTCGGAGTAACCCTGGTCCCGACTCTATCCCTGTGCCATAATCGCAGTACTTCGGACAGATCAACATCGCCCATTCCGGCATCGCTTCAACGGCACAGCCTCAAAACCGGCATCGCCCACCTCAGCGGGATACCCAAGCTGGCCCTGGCCTACACTGCTGTTGCCCCCATCACCGCTGCGCCGCGATCCCAAGCCGCTGCCCCCCAAGGGCCAAACCTAACGGCTGAACCTGACCTGGCTGAACCTGACTACGAGGGTTTCGATCATGACTTTATCTGTTAATCCAACCATGACATCTCGATCTGTCCTGGCACTGCTTGGCACCACCCTGGCAACCACTGCGGCGCTGACTGCCCTAGGGACAACCGCTGCCCGCGCCGAGCATGAGGCAGTAGAAATTCCCCGCGTTTACGGCACCCCCGCCCAGGTGATCACCGAAGAATTCTTCCACGACGGCAAAGACAGCTTTGAGAATATGTCCCACAAGGAGCAATGGCGATCGATCTCCGGGACCGGGAACCACAGCTTCCTAGAGCGAGGCCGCTTCCCCGAAATTTCAATCGAGCGGGATCTGCGCCGTGTCAACGCTGTTTGGCAAGATGCCATGACCCAACAAGCCGAGTCCGATCCCATCATCCGCGTGCCCGACTTGGTTAATCCCTACAATACATCCCTGATGCTGCTGCCCGTTGCCCCGGTGGGTAGCCGCGTCATGGGAACCGAGTTCGTCTACGAGCGGGTTCCAGGGCGCTAACCCCAGGCCCGCCCTGACCCATTGCACCTCACAACCCAATGTCAGCCGACCGGTAGGGGTCGCGCCCCTGTGCCGACCCTCTGGTGAAATAAACCGAGATCATGTCAGCCGACCGGTAGGGGTCGCGCCACCGTGCCGACCCTCTGGTGAAATAGACTGAGATCATGTCAGCCGACCGGTAGGGGTCGCGCCACCGTGCCGACCCTCTGGTGAAATAAACCGAGATCAAGTAATCCGGGGTGCAGGAGTTGAACCCGCCTATGGCGAATTATGAGTTCGCTGCCTAAACCGCTCGGCCAACCCCGGAAGCTCCAGCCTCCCAAAAGACTAGGAAAGAGATAATAGTAAGCAAGATTCCAGTTTATAGTGTACCAGGTTGTTCCAAGTTAATGGGGCTATGTGGGTCGATGCGTGTTAATCCAACGGTTATTTTTACCTTTTTGCTCCTGTCCATCACCACAGGGATCGGTGTGGTTGGCTTTTATTGGGGGTCGAGTTTGGCGGACAAAGCCTTGGCTGGAATTAGTGAGCCAGAGTTAGGCTTGAGTCGGCGATCGGTGGCCAGCCGGACCACCCCATCCAACCCTGAACCGGGCACCGTGAACCAAGATCCCAGCGCCGCCGTTGAATCTGAAACCGACATCACCTTTCTAGCAGAAGCCGACATCCTCCAAACCGTCCAAACCCTCAAGCAAAACCAGACCAACCCCAACAGCGGCAACCCCACCCCCACCCCCAACCCTGAACTGTTGAGCAAGTTTCCCTTGACGGCCCAGGATCAAGGGGTACTGTTAGAGATTCGATCGGCCCGCCTCGACAATGATGTCATTATTTTAGAAACCTACCTGCGCAATGACAGTACCGAGACCGTCCGCTTTCTCTACAGCAGTTTTCTAGAAGTCAACAACGCGGAAGGCCAAAGCCTAACGGCCTTTGTGGAAGACTTACCCGGAGAGTTGCCCGCCCTAGGCGAGACGTTTCAGGGCGAGATCCGCATTCCCCAAAACCTGGTGGGAGAGAGCAAAACCCTGAAGATTTCCCTCTCGGACTATCCCGATCGCACCCTCACCCTGGCCATTAACGAAGTGCCCATGCCCTAGCAGGAGCCTGTTTGTTTTGAGTCCAACTGAGCTGTTGTGGGCCTTAATTGGCCTATTACTCACCATCGGCGGAACCCTCGTTGAAGCCTCGATCGCCAGTCCCGCTTGGATTTGGAGCCAGCAGGGCATTCAGGTTTTCCCCCTCCACACCTCGTTTCAAGTGGGAGCAGTCCTCCTGATTAGTTGCCTCGGTGGCAAAAATGCGGCCCTCCTGTCCCAACTAGCCTATTTACTGCTGGGACTGACCTGGTTACCCGTTTTCACAGGGGGCGGCGGGTTAGAATACCTGCGGGAACCCAGTTTCGGCTATTTGCTGGGATTCTTACCCGGAGCATGGCTCTGTGGAGCCTTGGCCTTTCGATCGCCCCCCCAACTGGAAACCCTGGGCTTTAGCTGTCTGGCGGGCCTGGGTTTGATCCATGCAGTGGGTTTAGCCTATTTAGGTCTCAGTTACGGTTTAGGATGGGTAGGCACTGAGTCTATCCCCTTGGTCCAAGCCGCAGTAAACTTCACCTTAGCGCCCCTCCTGGCCCAACTGGCGATCGTCTGCGCCGTGACCCTAACGGCCTACGGTCTGCGGCGCTTGCTCTTTTACTAAAGCTGCCTGACTCAGCCCTTGACTCAGACCGATTCTCGCATTGGACTCCCAACCTATGCCCTCCCGACACCTGTTCTTTTGGCTTGCCGCACTCATGGGGCTATTGGCCGATCGGGCCACCAAAGATTGGGTCTTAGCGACCTTTGATCTCTATGAATCCTGGCCCCTCTGGCCCGATGTTTTTCACTTCACCTTCGTTGAAAACCCTGGGGCCGCCTTTAGCATTTTTCGGGAAGGGGGAGAGTGGCTACGCTGGTTGTCTTTAATTGTCAGTTTGGGGCTGGCGCTCTGGGCCTGGTTCGGGCCTCGGATGACCCGTTGGGAGCAGTGGGGCTATGGTTTTATTTTTAGTGGAGCCTTCGGTAACGGCATCGATCGCTTTGCCGCTGGGCGAGTCGTGGACTTCCTAGACTTCCGGCTCATTAACTTCCCCATCTTTAACGTCGCCGATGTCTGTATCAATATCGGTATCGCCTGCCTCCTCATTGGCGGCCTCTGGCCACCCCCCCGCCGATCGCGCAGCCTCGACCCAGATCCCGCCCCCCAGTCCCTAGACCCATCCTGGTCTGAGACCGATCGATCGGGCGATCGCGATCCAGACAACCCCTAATCAACCCCGCCCCAACCCCCGCCGTAGCAAAAGGCAAAGCAAGAAAACCAATTGCAAACCAGCACTGCCAGCGGATTTTTGAGGGGCAACCGGCTCCTCCTTTCCACATCAACGATCTTGTCTACCTACTAGAAGGTAACTCACCAACCCATCCCACTTGAGGGGTGCATTTCACTTTTGCCAAGGGGCGGACTAAAGTCCGCACTACGAACCTGCGGACTAATACCAAATCCGACTAATCTCGATTCGTTTTGGTAGGGGCAATCCCCCCGTGGTTGCCCCTGTGTTTGGCGGTCAGAGGGTCGGCACAGGGGCACGACCCCTACCCGTTTATTCTGTTTCAGGCTCAACGGATTTGGTATAAAGTCCGCACTACGAACCTTTTGAGACAGGTTAGGGGCTGGATTGCTCCAAAGGGAAATGCACCCGGTTTTGGTCCCCAGCAGAGGGACACATCCTACCCAGACGCTTCCAAAGTGGGAGGCTCCTAACGCACCGACGTACTCCTTCGCCACCCATCAACACTTGCAATAAAAACATCTTCTTGCAAACCTGGAAACGGAAGCGCTATGCTACTGCAAAGGCAGCACTCCTCCCACTGGACTCGATCTATGGCGTTTCACACCGCAGCATCGCTGAAAACTGAACTGAATGAACGGGGATGGAGACTTACTCCCCAGCGAGAAACAATTCTTCAGATTTTTCAGAATCTCCCGCCCGGAAATCACCTCAGCGCTGACGACCTCCATCAGGTACTCCAACGGCAAGGTGAACATATCAGTCTGTCTACGGTCTACCGGACCTTAAAACTGATGGCCCGAATGGGAGTATTACGGGAGTTGGAACTCGCGGAAGGGCATAAGCACTATGAGCTAAATCAGCCCTATCCCCATCACCATCACCATTTGATCTGTGTGCGCTGTAACAAAACGATCGAGTTCAAAAGCGAAACCGTCCTGCGCACTGGGGCAAAAACCGCCAAGAAAGAGGGGTTTCATCTCCTAGACTGCCAATTAACCATCCATGCACTCTGCCCTGAATGTTATGACGGCGTAACCCTACCCTAGTTCAGCCGCAATCGCAGCAAGACGAGCTACCCGCCATTTCCATCTGAGAAGGTTCTCCCTTAAAATCTCTCTAACAGCAGGGGAAGCTAACCCTGCCTTCCCTCGCCATATCCCAATGGCATCCCGCAACCTGGCCGTGTTTTGAGGTCCTGCGCCAACATCTGAACGCCTAGCCAGAGCCAGCATTCCCCAGGGGACACCCCCTAGACCTGCCCTGACGACCCACCTACAGAAAGGACTGTTCATCGGCCATGAGTAATGATGCTACGTATCTGCTCGTCAACACCCTCTCGACCACCATTAACTTCTATCTGGTGTTGCTGTTCATTCGGATTTTGCTGTCCTGGTTCCCCAATGTGGATTGGTACAACCAGCCCTTTGCAACCTTGAGTCAGCTTACCGATCCGTACCTCAATCTTTTTCGATCGCTGATTCCGCCCCTCGGTGGATTGGACCTGTCGCCCATCCTGGCGATCTTTCTGCTTCAGTTCGTAGCAGGCAGCATTGGGGGCATCCTCTAGGGCCACGGACAAAACCAGTTGCAGAACTTGGCCCGTGGGGTTCCAGCCCCCCGTCTTTGTTTTGCAATCTCCTCCAAACCTAAAAAACGCACCCTTGCGATCGCGATCGATCGCCCAAGAGTGCGTTTTTTTTGATGGCGTGGTCCCCCGATCGCGAGAGACACACCCCAAACAGATTTTCTTAGCCCTTCAACATGCGATCGAGTTGATCCTTGGCACCTTGGAAAATATTGAACAAGGCCCAACCTGCTGCAACGGCCACAGGCAAAAAGACGATCGCAACACGTAAATCCATCTATTAATTCCTCCCTACCAGGTTTTAAATGGGTTTTGACAAAAGAACTTCTGGGTCCAGTTAGCGAGGTTCCCCTGCACAGCAGACGGACATCCTCAGCCCTGGCAAGAAGTTTACTGGACTCTTGGCCCCCAGGGCTAGTGGTCCTTCTTTACTATTTTTGCAAAAAGTTTGTCTTTTGTGCCAGAGGAAGTCGGAATCCCATGGGAAGAGGGACCACAGGCCAACCCTAGACCCCTAGGGCGTGTCATCAATTAACCGTGGAAACCTTGGGGTATCAGCGTTACACGCCCGCCCCAGTTTTATCGGCTAGGGGCTGTACTCCTGACACTCAGGGCATTCTAGGACTAAAGGATGACAGCCCCTAGCGGTGCCACTCCGCCAAGGCACAGGCAATACCGGCCTGAAGCGCCGCTGCCAAGCTGGGTTCAACGCCCGGTCTCACGCTCGGTAGCACCGCAGAACCGTCGCCCTGCACAACGGCAGCACTGGGCAGAGGCGGTACAGCGTCCTGCCAAGCCTGTAAGCACTGAAACGCCAAAGGCGCATCACACTGCTTGAGGGCGGCAATGGCATGGAACCGAACCCCAGCATCGGCATCGGCCAAAAGATGGAGCAGGGGATGGAGCAGGCGCTGGCGATCGGCGGGATCCTCAACCGCAGGCATCAGCTTACGGCCCAGTTGGCCCAGGCTGGTCGCGGCGCTTTGCTTGAGCAGATGATGGTGGGGCTGGCCCAGGGTTTGGTAAAGGAAAGCGGTGAGACAGGCTAAGCCTCGGCGTTGGGTACTGGGGGTGTCAAGCTGGCCTAGGTGAATCAAAAGATCCTGCAAGGGAGCAGCGGGGCGATCGGCGGGCGCAGCCAGATAGGCTTGGATATAGCGATCGAGGGACTGAAAAGCCGCCTCCGTTCCCAGGCGACACAGACTTTTAAGGGCAGCCTGCTGGAGGGCCGGGGCCGTCGGACGCTCCACCACTTCCCCCAAAGCCTGAACCCCCGCCGGTTCCCCCATCCGGCCCAGGGCCGTCGCCGCTTGGCAAGCAACCCCCAAATTCACATCCCACAGCAGCGGGCTAAGGTGCTGCAACAACCACTGGGAATCTAAAGCCGTCGATCGCAACCCAACCCCCACGATCGCCCGTTGGCGGACCTGAGACGAGGGATCAGCCAAACCCTGGGCAAAAATCGGCGCAATCCGGGGATCCAAAAAGCCAGACAACGCCTCAAAGGCTAGGGCGCGAATCGGCACAGCCGGATCCTGAGCCGCCTCCAGCAAGCAGTCCACCACCCCCGGATCCCGCATTTGGGCCAGGGCTTGGACCCCATACAACCGGGTCTCAGGGTGAGCCATGAGGGCACGCAGGGCCGGTAAAGACGGACTCCCCAGTTGAGCCAGGGCACTGGCGGCCACCTGGGCCACGTCCAAACTGCGGGGCAGGGCCACACCCTCCAAAGGCTGGGAATACCCCTGCACCAGATGCACCAACGCCGTCACTGCACGGGGATGCTGGATTTGGCCAAGGGTCTGGGCAATAAACCAGGGCAGTTCCCAACCCCCATCCTCGTCATCCTCATCGTCAGCGTAGACCGCAGAGTAAACCGCCTTCGATCGATCCCGATCGCCCACTCCGGACCCCTCCCCTTCCCCCTTACCACTCCTTTTTGCTTCTAGTTCCGCCGCCCCTAGCTCCGCCGCCCCTAGCTCCGCCCCCTCTGTCATCCCTGGATGGGATTTTGCAGCCTGTCGATCGCCCGCCCGATCGCCCATCGGTCCCCCTTCCAACTCCCCCAAACAAGCCAACAGCGGATCGATCGCCCGATCGCCCAATTTCACCAAGGCTTTCATAGCTGTCCAGCGCTCCTGGAAGTCCCCCCGCTTCAGTTGGCTGAGAAGCTGGTGTAGGGTTCGCAGGCTAGACGCTTCTGGCTGAGGAGCCTCTGGACGCGCAGGGGCGGCTGAACTGGCTGGACTAACGGACACAGGGCTAGGGGAGAGAGAGCTAGGAGCGGGGCTAGAGGCGGGCGGGTTAGGCCGAGTCGAAGTCGGGGAAGTGGGGGTCATAAAAGACGGTCAGTGCTTGAAATGAGTAGGATTGTACAGAATTCGGTTCATTTAGCTCGGTTTGGAGAGAGCCATCACCCTGAGGGCAAAGACGCAACACAAGCGTAGACCCCCGACTACACAAGAGGTCCAAGGCAAATCAAGCGCACAGTTAGCTCTACAAACAAGGCTTGCTCTAGTGCCCCATTCAAGAAGAGGACGGTTCAACGATTCTGTAGTCTGAGCTAGGTTTTAAGGGTCACCATGCACGATCGTATTATCTCCCTTGCAAATCGTGCATCAAGCAGCAGGTCGCTAGGTCAGTGCAAGGGGACTGAGTTCAGGGGGGAGAGAAATCTAAAATTTACGCAGTCCCGGCCCAGAAGCAGCTATTCTGAAACCACGAAAAATCGGTAGGGGCAATCCCCCCGTGGTTGCCCCGATTGTCGGTATGAGCAATCCCCCCGTGGTTGCCCCGATTGTCGGTAGGGGCAATCCCCCCGTGGTTGCCCCGATTGTCGGTAGGGGCAATCCCCCCGTGGTTGCCCCAGTTTTTGGCCACCAAGAGAGGAGCCACCGTCCAATGCGCCCCCTGAGGGTCCATCTCGTTGGGGCGAATTCAACAACCCAAAAACCTTAGGGATACTAATGGTCAGCGAACTGCAACAGCAAAAATTTATTAAGCTCTTTAGTATGTACGATGCCTCTGCCCGTGGGCATCTCGATCGCAAGGATTTTGAGGCGATCGTCAATAAAGCCGCCAGAATTAAAAATTGGTCATCCCGATCGGCCAAGTACCAAACCTTGCTCTATAAATATATGGATCAATGGGACGGCCTAGAGAAGACAGCCTGCAACAACACAAAGCACCAAGTAACCCTGCCAAGCTGGCTAGAGTACCATGAAGCCTTGGTAGCCAGCCCCGATCGCTATGCAGCCCAAGTCAAAGAACTCATGGAAATTATCTTTGATGTTTTTGATGGGGATGGCAACGGCGAGATCAGCGTTGATGAGTGGGCAGAATTTCTCAGGCTGTACAATATTTCGCCCGTGTATGCCACGTTTATCTTCCCCAAACTGGACCAAAATCAAGATGGCTTGCTGAGCAAAGATGACCTCTTGGAGCTAATGCACCAGTTTTACTACAGCGACGATCCCCAAGCCCCCGGCAACTTAATCTTCGGCCCCTTCAGCTATTAGCAACCCCCCCGTGGTTGCCCCAGTTGTCGGTAGGGGCAATCCCCCCGTGGTTGCCCCGGTTTTTGGCCTCCCAGCGTTACCCCACGGTAGGGGTAATCCCCCCGTGGTTGACCCGGTTTTTGGCCTCCCAGCGTTACCCCACGGTAGGGGCAATCCCCCCGTGGTTGCCCCAGTTGTCGGTAGGGGCAATCCCCCCGTGGTTGCCCCAGTTTTTGGCCTCCCAGCGTTACCCCACGGTAGGGGCAATCCCCCCGTGGTTGCCCCGGTTTTTGGCCCCCCGTGATTGCCCCGGTTTTTGGCCCCCCAGCGGTGTTAGCCCACCACAGTCAGAGAGTCCCTAGCTGTCACCATTAAGCTGACGAGTCAGAATCTGATTGGTCAACTTGGGATCAACCCGTCCGCCGGTTTTTTGCATAATCTGACCCACAAAAAAGCCCTGAAGCTTCGTCTTACCCGCCCGGAACTGCTCCAGCTTGTCGGGATTGGCCGCAATCACCTCCTGGACGATCGCCTCGATCGCCGCCGGATCAGAAATTTGGGTCAGCCCCTTAGCCTCCACGATCGCCTGGGGCGATCCCCCCGACTCCAACAACTCCGGCAAAATATCCTTCGCAATCTTGCCGCTAATGGTGCCATCCGTAATCAACGCCACCAACTCCGCAAGGCTCACAGGCGTGAGGGGCAGCGTCTCGATCGATAGCTCCTTATTGTTATTCAAATAGGCCGCAATATCCCCCATAATCCAGTTAGCCGCCTGCTTCGCATCCGCCCCCGCCGCCAGCGTTGCCTCAAAATAGGCCGTCGTCGCCTGATCATCGGTCAACACCCGCGCATCATAGGCCGACAGCCCCAAATCATCCTCATAGCGGTGCCGCTTCTGGGCCGGGAGTTCGGGCACCTCACCGCGCCACCGCTCCAGTTGTTCCGTCGCCACCTCGATCGGCGTTAAATCCGGCTCCGGGAAATAGCGATAGTCGCTAGAGCCTTCCTTTTTGCGCATACTGAACGTCTGCTGGCTGGATTCATCCCACAGGCGCGTTTCCTGCACAATTTCCTCCGGCTTGCCGTTCTCCAGCGCTTCCACCTGCCGCTCAATCTCAAACTCGATCGCCTTCGCGATCGCACTAAAGGAGTTCATATTCTTGATCTCCACCTTAGTGCCAAACTCCACCTGGCCCACGGGCCGCACCGACACATTCACATCACACCGCAGCGACCCCTCCTGCATATTGCCGTCGCTAATGCCCAAATAGCGCACAATTCGCCGCAATTCCTGGGCATACTCCGAAGCCTCCTGCCCCGTGCGGATATCCGGCTCCGAAACAATCTCCAGCAGCGGCACCCCCGCCCGGTTGTAATCCGCCTTGGAATAGGTCGATCCCGCAAGGCGATCGCTGCCCGCATGGACCAACTTGCCCGCATCCTCCTCCATGTGGAGCCGCGTAATGCCAATGCGCTTGGTCTTCGCCTTCCCCTGCTCATCCAGAAAAGGCTTGCCCTTCTTGTCCGTCAGTTCAATCTCTAGCCAGCCATGCTCCACGATCGGCAGGTCATACTGGGAAATTTGGTAGTTCTTGGGCAGATCTGGATAAAAATATTGCTTGCGATCGAACTTGCTATAGCCCGCAATTTGGCCATTCAGGGCACAGCCCGCCTTCACAGCATATTCCAGCACCCGCTGATTCAACACCGGCAGCACCCCCGGCATCCCCATACAAACAGGGCACACATTGGTATTAGGAGGGCTGTCAAAGGTAGTCGCACAGTTACAAAAGATCTTCGTAGCCGTGTTGAGTTGGCAGTGGGTCTCTAGGCCAATGATGGCCTCGTATTTAGCGGCGGAATTCACAGCAGGATTAGCAGCAGCGGTCATAGCGAAGCAGTCCGTCTCTCAAGGGTTACGGGTTTAGACGTTAAAGAGCGTCAGGGTCGTTGTCGTCCGCCTCGATCGAGGGATAGGTCGATCGAGGGGTCCAATCAAGGGGTCCAATCAAGGGGTCCAATCAAGGGGTTCATTGTCTCGCAGGACCAGACAAAACCTCTCATGGTCTATGGTAAGCCCCCTGGGTAGATTTGGAAGCCCTGAGCCGGGGTGAACCGATCGGGTGCCTTTCACCTTGGGACGCTTGACCGTAGGGGTTGCACCCAGCCTCTGTCCCCCAGACTTTACCAAACCATAATCCTGTCAAAACGGATCGAGAACGCGCATCCTAGCCCTCGTCATCCTGGAGGGAACCCGATACAACCAAGGGAGTATCTACATTGCGATTTTTTCCCCTTTCAACCCCCAAAGCCCTGTAGACCTTCTAGACCCTTGCAGCCTCTTTCCTCCCCACGTTGAGCATGAGTTGGCCCTTGCCCCAGGTCTCCTCCCCTCAGCGGCTACCCTTGCGCGACTCAGCCCCGCCCCTCCCCTCATCATTCCCAAGAAGCTACAAAAAACCCCTTAAACAGCGCTAGGGCACCTCGATTAATTACAGCAGGCGGCGAAATCGCTCGCCACAACCCTGATTCTTACGGGGGTCACTGGGCGCAAATGTGGATCTTTCGAGGTGCCCGCTACTTAATCAACCTTTAATCAACCTTTAATCAACTACAGTGGGCACCTCCCGTTTTCCTCGCAGCCGTCTCTCGCGCCGTCTCCTCAGCGGCTTTAGCCTTTCCTGGCTCACCGCTGGGATCATGACCCTAGCCGTAAACTATGTGCTCATTGAGCGCGACCTGCAAGGGCAGATCCAGCGCCGTGCCCAATCCATTACCCAAGGTCTCCAAATCGCCACGGCTGGCCTCATTGAGGTGAGCTACAACAGCCTCCTGAGCCAAGTGGTGACCCAATATGCCAACCTGCCCGATGTCCAAGAAGTCGCGATCGTTGATGCCCAAAGCACCATCATTGCCCATAGCCGCGTTACAGCCATTTATCGGCCCTACCCAGAAGTTCAGCCCCAAATTAGTAGCCTCGTCCAATCCGCCCTCGCCCAAAACACAGAATACAGCGCCACCCTCGCCCTAGAAGGCATCCCCGTCATTGTCCAAGTTTTGCCCTTCCAATGGGCCAGCCTCAGCAATGCCCAAAACTCGACGATCGGGGCTGCCATTGTCGTACTGGACCTCCGCCCCCTCCAATACGAAGCCCGCCGCACCCTCATCGCCTCCAGCGCCACCCTCGGCGGCGGCATGTTGCTGATTTTGATCGTCATGGCCCTCTTGCTCCAGCGCCAAGTCCTAGCCCCCCTAGAGGCATTGGACTGGGCCGTGCGCCGCAGCCAGGAAACCGGCGACTTTCACCTAGATGCCCAACTCCCCACCAACGAAATTCGCTTCCTCGCCCAAACCTTTGAATCCGTTTTTAATCAACTGGCCCTCTACGATCGCCTCGAAACCGAAGTTAAACAACGCATCGAAGTCGAAGCCGAACTGCGCCAAAGCGAAACCCGCGAACGCGCCAAGTCCGAAGCCCTCAGCCAAGCCCTCCAAGATTTGCACCAAACCCAGGTCCAATTAATCCAAACTGAAAAAATGTCCAGCCTAGGGCGGATGGTCGCAGGCATTGCCCATGAAATTAACAACCCCGTCAACTTCATCCACGGCAACCTCAAACACCTAGAAGACTACGGCCAAGACCTGCTCGATCTCCTCGCCCTCTACCAAACCACCTATCCCCACCCCCCCGCAGACATTCAGCAACGGGAAACCGTCCTCGATCTCCCCTTCCTCCGGCAAGACCTCAAAGCCATTTTGACCTCCCTCCGGCGGGGCACCGAGCGCATCCAATCCATCGTCCTCTCCCTGCGCCAGTTTTCCCACCTGGATGAGTCAGACCTCAAACCCGTCGATCTCCACCAAAACCTTGAAGCGACCCTACTCATCATCGCCAACCGCCTCCATACCGCCCACCCCACCATTACCCTGCACCAACTCTATGGAGAATTGCCCCTGGTGGAATGCTACCCCAGCGAACTCAACCAGGTGTTTTTACAGATTTTGACCAATGCCATTGATGCCCTTCAGGAGGTGCAATCCTGGAGCGATCGATCGCCCCTAGCCCCCCTACCCCCCAGCCACCCCCTCGCCAAACCCCTCGCCCAAGCCCCCCTCCGCCCCACCATCTGGATCCACACCTGCTTTAACCCCGCCCCAGCCCCCGACAGCCCCGCCACCGTAACCCTCCGGATCCGCGACAATGGACCGGGCATTGCCCCAGAAACCCTCGCCCACCTCTTCGATCCCTTCTTCACCACCAAACCCGTTGGCCAAGGCACCGGCATGGGCCTCTCCATCAGCTACCAAATCGTCGTCGGGCGGCATCGCGGCAAACTTTGGGTCGAGTCTACCCCCCAACAAGGCGCTGAATTTATCCTAGAACTTCCCCTGAGCCAGACCCCCAGCCCACCCCCCCAGCAGCCCCTCAGGACAACCCAACCTTCCGCGCTCCAACCTTCCGCGCTCCAGCGATCGAACCAGGGGTCTCCCGCCACCTGAACACCCCCCAACCCCCAAGACTCCAAGGCAACCCTCAAATCTCTAGTTTTTCCCTGATCCCCCTTGCCAAGGAGAGCAGTCAAGCCGACACTGGAATGAGGAGACATGATCGATCGAACGCACCCTCACAAACCAGAATCATGGCAACGGGCCAAACGGAAGCTAGGGAAAACAAGCCTTGCGCACTTCCCATGCTGTCTGCTTCTCCAAAGGCCCAGCCCTGGGAATTTGAGGCTCATCCAGGGAGGATTTGTCTTGCAGAGCATTGACAGTCCGCCTCAAGCGACGACCTCATGCAAAACGGCGAACCCAAGACTTTAGGGTTGCTACAAGACGCATCATAATAAAGGCTGTTGGGAGGTCTACGGTGAAGAAAGTACTCGGTATCATTTTAGGTGGTGGTGCAGGCACACGACTTTATCCGCTCACAAAACTACGGGCCAAGCCTGCGGTTCCTTTAGCGGGACAGTATCGCCTTATCGATATTCCAGTTAGTAACTGTATTAACTCGGAAATCTATAAAATCTACGTTTTAACTCAATTTAATTCCACATCCCTCAACCGCCACATTGCCCAAGCCTACAACCTAGGCGGGCTGCGGGGTGGTTTTGTGGAAGTTCTCGCCGCTCAGCAAACCCCCGAGAACCCCAGTTGGTTCCAGGGGACAGCGGACGCGGTGCGCCAATATCTGTGGCTGTTCAAGGATTGGGATGTGGATGAGTATGTGATTCTCTCTGGGGATCACCTCTACCGCATGGACTATCGCCAGTTTGTGCAGCGGCACCGGGAAACGGGGGCTGATGTTACCTTGTCGGTCATTCCGATCGATGAAGAACGCGCCTCGGACTTCGGTTTGATGAAAATCGACAACAATGGCCGAGTCAGCGCCTTTAGCGAAAAGCCCAAGGGCGATGATCTCAAAGCCATGCAGGTCGATACCACTGTGCTGGGCCTGGACGTAGAAGCAGCCCGGAAAAAGCCCTACATCGCCTCCATGGGGATTTACGTCTTCAAAAAAGAAGTGCTAAATACCCTGCTAGCCCAAAAGTTCCCCGACCAAACGGACTTTGGCAAGGAGATCATCCCCGGTGCTGCTAACCTGGGCTTTAATATCCAAGCCTTCCTCTTTGATGGCTACTGGGAAGACATCGGAACCATGAAGTCGTTCTACGACGCAAACTTGGCCCTAACCCAGCAACCTCACCCGCCCTTTAGCTTCTACGACGAGGCTGCTCCCATTTACACCCGCTCCCGCTACCTGCCGCCCAGTAAGCTCCTGGATGTCCAAATTACGGAATCGATCATCGGCGAAGGCTGCATTCTCAAGGCGTGCCGGGTTCACCATTCGGTGCTGGGCATTCGGACCCGCATTGAGGCGGGAACAGTCATCGAAGACTCCCTGCTGATGGGATCAGACTACTACCAGCACTACAACGAGCGCCAAATTATGACCCAAAACGGGGAAATCCCCGTGGGCATTGGCTCCAACTGCATTATCCGTAAGGCGATCGTGGACAAAAATGCCCGCATTGGCAAAAACGTCAAAATCGTCAATAAGGAAAACGTCGAGGAGTCTAATCAGGAAGATCGGGGCTTCTATATCCGCAGCGGTATCGTGACCATCCTCAAGGGAGCCACGATCGCCGACGGCACAGTGATCTAAAGCCCTCCTATCCACTTTCTTTCTTCAAGTGCGGTGTCAAAGCCGCTCTTTTTTTTGGGCTGCTGCCCACGGTTGCGGGGGATGAATTTCCCGATCGAGTTCCCCATAATGGAAGCAGAAAGGGACGCAGAAGTCCCCAACCCCTTAGCCCCCCGGTTGTCGCAGGCAAAACCATCGCAGGCAAAAACCATCGCACACTGTATCTATGAAAATTTCCCCCGCAGCCCTCTACACGGGCTACCGCGCCCTTATCCGCAACCCCCAAACCCGCTGGCTCGTCATTGCCGGAACGCTCCTGTATCTGTTTAGCCCCCTAGACCTCTCCCCGGATATTTTGCCCTTGGCGGGGCAGTTGGACGATGTGCTGCTGGTGACCTTGCTGCTCACCGAGCTATTTCAGGTCTCCCGCCTAGAGGAGAAGTTAAATCAGGATCCCCCCCAGGAAGCCGCCCCTGGGCCAAGTCCCGCCGCTAAAGCGGGGTTTTCCTGGCGATCGCCCTTCCGCACCCCCCCCACTGACCCCCCCGCCGCAAAAACCGTCGATGTCGATGCGGTTGCCGTTGAAGAGTAAGGTGAGCGCAATCCTATGACCGCCATGATTAACACGATTCAACGGTGGCAGTGGCACGGCCAATCCATCGCCTACGAACAAGCAGGGGATACCGGACCCGCCCTGATCCTGATCCATGGCTTTGGAGCCTCTAGCTTCCACTGGCGCAAAAACTTGGCCGTCCTGGGGCAAACCCATCGGGTCTATGCGGTGGACCTGCTCGGTTTTGGCCGATCGGCCAAGCCCACCCCCAACCAACCCCTCAGCTACACCTTTGAAACCTGGGGCCAGCAAATCCTAGATTTTTGCCGCGACATCGTGCAAGGGCCAGCCTTTTTGGTGGGCAACTCCATCGGCTGCATCGTCGCCCTCCAAGCCGCCGTGACCCAGCCCAAAACCGTCCAGGGGCTAGTCTTGCTGAACTGCTCCCTACGGCTGCTCCACGATCGCAAGCGCCCAGACCTCCCCTGGTACCGCAGCCTTGGGACTCCCATACTCCAAGGCTTGCTGGGGGTCAAGCCGATCGGCCAATCCTTCTTTCAGTCCCTCGCCAAGGCCAAGGTGGTCGATCGTGTCCTGCGCCAAGCCTATGGCCGCACAGCCGAAGTCACCCCAGAGTTAGTCGAAGCCCTTGTGGAACCCTCGCGGGATCCCGGAGCCGTGGATGTCTTTCTCGCCTTTGTGCGCTACTCCCAGGGGCCATTACCCGAAGATTTGCTCCCCCAGGTCTCCTGTCCCGTCTTAGTGCTGTGGGGCGCAGAGGATCCCTGGGAGCCGATCGATCTCGGTCGTGCCCTCGCCGCCGCGCCCCCAGTCGAGTACTTTATCCCCCTGCCAGGGGTGGGCCACTGTCCCCAGGACGAAGCCCCAGAACTGGTCAATCCCCTGGTACGAGACTGGACCCTCAAAAAGGCCCGATCGCGCTCCCCCTTTTGGGGGTTAGCCCCTCGCCGCTAAGCCAAGATTGGCCCGGTCCCTTGGCACGGTCCCGCTAGGGGCTGTCAGTCTAAGGTTTCGGGTGCATTTCACTTTGGAGCAAGCCAGCCCCTAACCTGGCTCAAAAGGCTCGTAGTGCGGACTTTAGTCCGCCCCTTGGCAAACGTGAAATGCACCCAAGGTTTCTACGGTTAATTCATGACACGCCCTAAGTCCCTCAGCCCCCCTGGGAGCGCCGACGTGCAATCAGCTTTGTCAGGACTCCTCGTCTCAGGCGGGGGCTGGGGGGATTCCCTCAGACTGCTCGATCGCCCCTCAGACCCTTAGTCGCGGCGACCGTTGCGAACGGTGGCTAACCACGTCCCCACCGCACAGTTGCCCGTTGTCGTAATCGCCTCGCACCGGTTACGGATACCGGGAGGGGTTTCCACGGACAAGTTAAAGTGATAGGTCACCGCCGATCGGGGATTGATCACATCCGAAAGCACAATGGCCAGATTGGTACCCGGCTCCACCGGCTCCAGGGGTTCAATTTCCATATAGGACAAGCCCTCATAGGGTTCCCCATCGGTTTGGAATGTCCCATTGACGGCATCATAAATTTCACACCCCCGCTCTGAGCAAAACGTGACCTGTTTGACAGGCAGGGTCTCTTCACAGCGAGGGCGGCTCAGGGCGTTGCCCAAGGTACTACAGGAGCGAATCTCCAACCGATCCAGCTTCCAGCGACCCCCCTTCTGAACAAAGTTATTGGTTACTTCTGTAATGACTAGCCGATTAATCAACAGGTCTTGTCCCGGCACTTTGAAGTAATAGCGGGCACTGCGGTCAGATTTATAGGGCCGATCCATGCCTAGGGGCAGTTCCCGGATGGGCTGACCCCCAAAGCGGAAGGGAGGCAGAATCCCTTGGGCTTCGCTACTGCGGGGCAGACTGAGCAGGAGGAGGGTACTGGCCACAACGGTCGTGCCCAGGCAAGAGAGGGAGCGCTTCCAGAACATAGGGCTTTTTAAGCGTGAAATGAGGGTCTAAATCCAGCGAGATAGGGAAATCTGAGGAAGTCTTGGCCCAGGGTTGGACGGTTTAAGAAGATATGCCTAGACATTACCTAGGGTATCATGACGGCAGAGCAGCTTGTTCAGGGTCCGATCGTGGGCCAGTTTCGCTAACTGTCTCCCCCCAGTTTGGCAGTCCTCGGCTCGGTGAGCGATAGCGTAACCCAAGCGGGTCATCTCACCTCAGGCGAGAGACTACAGTAAGCGCAAAAGAAGGGCCGCGAGGAAAAGAGCCGCAATGATCAGCACAGCACGATGATTACGGACAAAGCGGCGCACTTGATCCCCAGGGGAGCGATTTTGGCCCAGGACGATCGGCTCCGGTTCCGGTGCATGGCGATCGCGGTATAACGTGCAATCCAACGCCGTGGGCCGATGGGGAAAGGTACAGCTATCGTCCCAGTGGTAAACACAGGTCTCACACAGGGGCATACCATCCAAGGAGCGCTGAATCCTCAAACCGGGATGGCCATAGGCCGACAGCACCAAGCCGCAGTGGGGGCAGGTGGTAGCCTGGGGCAAGAGCGATCGCTGGCACCGAGAGCAGGTTTGTGACATGGGCTAGGGGAGGCTAGGGGAGACTCAGGGATCCCAGTGCGGGGTGTAAACCTTACGCCTAGGTCTACTAGAACGGCGACAGATCGGTTTCGATCGAGAACAGAAAGCCATTTTCCTGGAGCGAGGACCGATCGTTATCATCATTATTAATCAACGGCACCCCCCAATCGAGGCGAGTTGTCACCCGATCGGCAAAGCGCCAGCGCAACCCCACCCCGATCGAAGCCAAACGCCGCGCCACCGGATCCGCCCGATCGCCACTGTTCCAGCCCACCCCATAGTCAAAAAAGGGCGTAATCTGAGCCACACTCTGAATCTGCTCAATCCGAAAAATGGGGATGCGGGCCTCGATCGACCCAAAAAAGCCGTTATCACTCAGCAACTTATCCTGCCGGTACCCCCGCACACTGCCAAAGCCCCCATTGCTAAACTGCTCCAGGGACAACAAAGGCCGATCGGCCAATTGCACGTTACCCTTCACCAACAGCAACGTATCCGGCGCAAACTGCCGCACCCACTGGGCCTGTCCCTGCCAACTGAAAAAGCTGCTATCGGGCAAATCCGGATTTTGGGTTGCCCCTAGCCAATCGGTGCCCAAATTAAACTGCGATCGCAGCCCAAACACCTGCTGAGCGCCCCGCTGGGTCCACTCTTGGCTAATATTGACCACCGACAGGCGCGTTTTACCATCATCCCCCGCCCCCTCAGACAAGGGGAAATCAAAGCGCAACCCCTCCACCTCCAAGGAAGTGCTGGTCGATCGATGGCTCAGGCCCAGGCCCAAGGCAAACTCACGGGTGGGGGTTTGGAACACCGGCTGACGCAGGGACAGTTCCCAGGTTTGGGCCGCCGATCGAATCTCCAAAATATTAAACGGCTCTTCAATCACCTCACTGCCACTGCGGCTATAGGAAAACCGCATCGTGCCATTGCGGGCATTGACCGGCACCGTATAGTCCACATCCACCGCATTACTCGCCTGGGTATTGTTATAGCGAACCCCCAAGGCATCGCCAAAACCCAACAAATTCCCTTCCCGAATCCCAAACTGACGGCGATAGCTGCCCACACTGGGCACCCGCCCATTATCCAAGGTGGCATCCATCGTCAGGCTCGGAGCCTTATTCACCGTCAGGTCCAAAATACTTTCACCGGGCTGCACCCCCATGGACAGTTCCGCCGAGAGCGTCGCAATCAGGGGATCCAATTGCAGCAACCGCAGCCCCTGGAGCAGCCGATCGCGATGGAGCGGAGTCCCCGCCGCCCTGCGCACCCGACTGATCACATACCCCTCCCGCAAGCGCCCCAAGCCTCGCTCCCCCGCCTCCGGCTCCCGAATATTGACCTGGGTTAGCTGGGCCTCCACCACCTGCAAAATCACCACCCCATCGGCCAAGGTCTGCTCCGGCAAAAAGGCCAGGGAATAGATATAGCCGTTGTCTTCATAGAGTTGGGTCACCGCCGATCGCGCCTCCAACAACTGGGCAAAGGACACCGCCTCCCCCGTAAACGGAGCCGTCACCGCCGCTAATTCCTCCGCACTAAAGACTGTACTGCCCTGCACCGCATAGCGGACCACTCGAATATTGTCCGGGCCAGGGGTTAGGCTCTCGCTCCCCGGTATCGGCTGGGCCGGTTGGAGCAATTGCTCCGGCGGTGGCAACACGGGATCGGCCCCACGCGGCTCTGTTTCGCGCCCTTCTCGCACGGGATCTAGCCGCTCTGTTTGATCCTGGGCACCTTCCAGTAAACCGGGATCAACCCGATCGCGTAAGTTGTCCTGCACGCTGGGAGGCAAGGTCTGACTGACGATCGAGGCCGATCGCCCTGCCCCCATCCCCAGACTAGACGGCTCTGTGACCGGAGTTGCCACAGCAACCGGCGTGATCAATCCCCCAGTCCCCAAGAGGATCGCGACCCACGGTGAAATCAGACTGAGAGTCTTGGCGTTAAGCTTGTGCATCTCACCCAAACTGGAAATTTTTCAAAGAATGTTGCCCATGGAGGCCAGCCTACCCCAGAAATTTCAAAAGAGCCATAGGATCAACTCGGTATTTTGGGAACAGTTCACCCCTTGAGAAGCAGTTTTCCATTTTGGGGACAGTTCACCAGAACCAGCACCCAATGATTGAGAATCATGTCGAAGGATTATCACAGGAGCCTCGTGCTTTTAACATAGCCATAGGGAAAGGTTGCATGATCACTGCTCCCATTCTGTCCCTAGTATTAGGCTCGCCTTCGGAAAACACTATGATTACTCCTACTGCTACTACCACCGCGACCGCTGTCAGGATTCAATACAACTGTGATGTCATCCGCCACGAAGCTCGTCAGCTTGTCGATCGCGGTTGCATTGGTCGCCAACAGCCCATTTATGTCCTCTGCCAATATATTCCCGCCCGTGAATGGGAAGGCGTTGAGCAAGAGTTAGAAAATAATGGCTTCCTCCTACGCGATCGCATCATCGATTTACTAGGCCGAGAAGAGTGGGACAACGACTAGACCCCCCCAGCCCGCACCCCTTTCCTGCCTTAGGATCCCCGCCTTAAACCTTTTCGCTCAAATTCCCTACCGTTTTTCCTGTAAGTCCTTGGCAGTACCCACCACCGGTGCCTGCTGTACTCCCACGACGATGAACACGCTGGTCACCCTTAACCCCTTCTTGATGGTCAAAAGAAGGGGTTACTCATTTTAAAGCCCAGCTTGTTATACCAAATCC
>JAYKJG010000372.1:0-27620 GCA_035286285.1 Prochlorothrix sp. | reverse complement strand
CTGGCTGCTGTGAAGGCTCCTTCCATCATCGGCTAAGTCTTGCGAGTGAGTTGAGTGTTGAAACTCTTCTAGCGTAAGCTAAACGAAAGCGTCCTCCTTCGGGGGGGCGCTTTTTGCGTTTTAGGGGTGTTATACCAAATCCGACTAATCTCGATTGTTTTGGTAGGGGCAATCCCCCCGTGGTTGCCCCTGTATTTGGCTGGTCGAAGGTCGGCACGGGGGCACGACCCCTACCCGTTTATTCTGTTTCAGGCTCAACGGATTTGGTATTAGTCCGTCCCCAAAAAGCTCGTAGTACGGACTTTAGTCCGTATATCAAACTCGTAGTACGGACTTTAGTCCGTTGTACTGGGTCTACTGGTGCAAGGGTTTTTGGGCTTGGATAACCTGGAGACTGCCGCCCGCGTAGAGGGTTTGGCGCTGAATCTGGAAGCCCTGGGCCGTGAGCAGTTGCCCTAAGTCCGTTTTAACGAACTGCCATGCGGTTTCTGTCTCAAACAGCCAGAAAAAAGCGGCAAGACCGGGCCACATCAGGGGCTGGGTGGGGGGGTGAAAATCAGCGATCGCCACGATACCCCCTGGTTTGAGAACCCGATCGATCTCCGCCACAATTTGCCGCAACTGCTCCGGCTCCATTTCATGCAGGGCCGCACTGGTATGCACAAGGTCAAACTGCCCCGCCCCTAGGGGCATCTCCTCGGCAAAGCCCTGGACATAGTGGGCTTGGGGAGCAACTGCTTGAGCCGCCGCCAGCGATCGGGGCGCAGCATCCAACCCTGTCACCTGCTGAAACTCCTGCACTAAAACCTGGGTTGCCTGCCCCGCACCACAGCACAGATCCAGCACCGTTGCCCCTGGCCCCAACTTCAACCCCTCCAGCGCCAGCCGCCGAAAGCGCCCTTCCCCCCCCACGCTCAAGGCTGCGACCCGTGAAATGCTGTTGTAGAACCAGGGGTAGCGATAGCTCCAGTCTCGTAAAATCGTCGCCATGGTGATGTGTGCCCGTAAGGTCTAACGCAGGATTGCCGGGGGGCAGGCTGGGGTTTGATGCCGGACTAGAAGCGTTCGGTTTCCGGTACCCCTTCCATGCCCGGTGAGAGGAAGAGGTTTTTCGCCGCGTCATTTTGGTAGACGCAATCGACCTGTGAGCTTTCGCCCAACTCACCCACAAAGCCAAAGGTATTCATTCGGTTTTTGCACTCCCGCACATCCTGATCGGAGACCAAATCCCGCTGCTCCAGAATGGACCAGTTATTGCTGCGGAGGACACAGGCCGGTTGCATGGTGGGCTGGGCCACATAGGCATTGAAGGGGTTAAAGGTGACAAACATGCGCATATCGACGGCGATCGCACTGGCCCCAAACTGGGCACAGAGTTCTGGGTTGGGGGCGGCTCGATCGATCGCCTCCCGTGTGGCTACGTTCTGGGGCGCGAGGTTGGCCGTGGAGCTAAAGGCAATACCGATGCCGATGCCGAGAATCAGAGTGCCCCCCAGGACTGCGATCGAGGTTGCCCCCATGGGGGAGGACTTGCCCGGTCCGTTGGGACGGGGACTAGGGTCCGGTGCGGCATCATAGTCGTAGTCGTAGTCGTAGCGGGAAGCGTTGGAACGGGAAGAGCTAGAACGAGGGCGACGGGCCATGGGGATCGGGGTGGGGTAAGGGGAGCAGGGCGGAAGATGCAGGAAGCTAGGGGTAAGCGGGGGTGGGTTGCGGAGGACTGGAGGATTCGATTCTATGGTGCGGGCGTTGGGGGAGTTGGGGGAGCAGAGCGAGGGGAGGGATCCCGATCGCCGCCCCGATCGAGGCCGCGATCGCCCAGATTTAACAAGGGCCGATCGCCCGACTGAAGCGGGTCGCTGCTGGGTTGGGGTAGGGGACTGCGGGGTAGGGAGGCAGGGGGCCGGGTGAAGGTTTTCCAGGCTGCTTTGACCCCGGCAGTGACGCTGCGGGTGGTGCGTTGGGCATGGCGGGCCTGTCGCCGCACCTCCGTGACTCCCTCATCCACCTGCCGCGCTAGGTTACTGGCGTTTTTGACCCCTTCGGTCACATCATCGGTCAGTTCTGTAATTTCCAGCCCCGTGAGCCGGATCGCATCTAACGTAGGGGGCAACTCCCGCGCCAAAGTATCAAATAATTTTTCAGCACTGCGGGCTGCACGGGCCACTTCCTGGAGTGCTGGAACGGCAGCAACGAGCACTGCCGTCAAACTGAGGGCAACTAGGAAGAGGGAAAGACCAAGCCAAAGGGTGGGATCAATCACAGGAGGGGGGTGTACAAAAACGGAAATAAACCCTAGACATAAACCCTAGATATCAAGCTCCAGGACTGTTTCCCCGCTGGTCGGGGAGAGGGGAAGATCCCTGGGCCGAGGAGCGCTGGTGCGGATCCTGTTGAAAATTTTAACGGTCCCCTTGGGGTTGTGGGGAGAGGGGGTCAAAAGGACTCAAAGGCTCGTTCGCTGGGTTCGGGTTATGTGCGGGTGCGGCGGGATCGTCTTCTGAGGGATAGTCTGCGGAATCGTCTTCTAAAGAGTCGTCTTCTGCGGGACCGTCTTCCGAGGGATAAACGGCCACGGCTACGGTATCGCGGGTGTCCGTTTCCTGGACCTGTCTCCCGGCCTCAATCCCTGCCGCGATCGCGTCTTGGCAGCGTACCACCAACCCCTGCCACTGCTCTGTTGCCCGCTTAGACCAACGTTTCACGCCCGTCTGGTAGCCGTGGGCAATGTCATCCGCTAGGGGGGTCAGCGTTTCTAGGGACTGCTGTAGGGATTGTTGAACCTGTTGCTTGACCTTGCGACGGGTTGCGGCCCCCGATCGGGGTGCGGCCATGAATCCCACTACGGCCCCGATCGCGGTTCCCAGCAACAAGCCCCCCAGCAGGGGCGCTTTAGAGGGGGAGGCAGAATTCGATCGTTGGGGGGCCATGGAGTCTCCTCAGTCTACAAGAACCATTTTGGCATCAGAGCTTAAAAAAACCGTCTTGGGATCAGATTTTGCATCAAATCGAGCCGTTGCAGAAGTTGTACCAAGGCTCTGAACCGCTGAAGTCGGATGAGGGAGGCTTCCAGGTGGCGGTACTGGTGCCGGAGGTTTTGGGTACCCCGCTGACCGGCGGTGGTGCTGGGGGGGGAGAGGTGGAGGCTGCGGTAACAGTGGTATTGCAGTTCAGCTAGGGAGTGGTTGAGTTCCTGAAGGGTTTTGCGGATCTGCCCCAGATACCAAACGCTGCACAGACACAACAGGACTAGCCCTAGGTTGATCGCCACAATGCAGAGAACCATAGCCCGCTTCCTCGTTTGTAGACTGGGTTAACTCGATCGAGACCCCAAAAATCTCAACCCCATTGGGTGCAGTTCACTTTGGAGCAACCCAGCCCCTAACCTAGCTCAAAAAGCTCGTAGTGCGGACTTTAGTCCGCATCTTGGCAAAAGTGAAATGCACCCACCCCATTCAAGATTGTGGCCCCGAATTGTAGCCCAAAACCGGGGCAACCACGGGGGGATTGCCCCTACCGGTGCCGGAATCGTTAATGGGACCAAAACCAGGGCAACCACGGGGGGATTGCCCCTACCGGAATCCTTGGCGATTACGGCTGAGAATTTACCATTTGAGGAGGTTGAACTGCTCCATATCTACGGTGTCTCGGTTGCGGTAGATGGCCAGCAAAATGGCCAAACCCACAGCCGCTTCTGCCGCCGCTACGGTAATCACAAACACCGTAAAGACTTGCCCCTTAATGGCGACACCATCAAGATAGTTGGAAAAGGCCATGAGGTTGAGGTTAACGGCATTGAGCATTAGCTCGATCGACATCAAAACGCGCACTGCATTTCGGCTCGTGACCAAACCATAGACCCCAATGCAAAAGAGCGCTGCGGATAAGAGTAAAAAATATTGCAAGTACATGAAGGTTTCCCGGAGTTCAGGCTCAACGTTAAGGTTCAGAATTAAAGCCCAACAGAAAAGTTGAAAAACAGAGGTAGGGGCAGGTTTTGGGGAAAAGCTGGGCTATCAACCTCCAACTGACCTAAACCTGCCTACTTTGGCCGCGATCGAACTATTCCTTAGCAGATCCCACCAGTTCACGGGGGCGCTCTGGCAGCAGGAGATCCGCTTTACTGTCGGAGGTGGTGGGGGTGTCGGCAAAGAACTCGCGCCGTGCCAGGACGATCGCCCCAATCAAAGCCATCAGCAGCAACACTGAAGCCAATTCAAAGGGCAGGAGGAAGTCACTAAAGAAGTGCTGGGCAATGACATAAATGGATTCATCGCCGATCGGCACTTCAGTGGACAAATTCCAGGGAGTCGTCACCACCATGGTGCTGAGCAGTACAAACAGACCCGCACAGACAAAGGCCGTCACCAAGCGCCGTAACCAGAGATACTTCAGGGGCTTAAAGTCCTCGCCCTTGTTCACCAGCATGATGGCAAACAGAATCAGGACGTTAATGGCTCCTACATAGATCAACAGTTGGGCCGCCGCCACAAAACTGGCATTGAGGAGCAGGTACAGGCCCGCAATGCTCATAAACACGCCCCCTAGCAGGAAGGCGGAGTAGACAATATTGGCACTGAGCACCACACCCAGCGCCGTCAAAATCATCGTTACCGACAGCACGGCAAACGTGATCAGTTGAACACCTTCAGCCAGGTTCACGAGTTCGATTCTCCCTTAGACGCTTCTTTCTGTGCTGCGGCAACGATTTCCTCAGGCCGCTGCCCTGCCCGTCCCCGCTTGGGATCAACTCCGTGGGGATCCATCTCGCCCTTGGGCAAGTAGGCCAACTCCCGCAGGGGTGTGACCATGGGGTCATCGGTGACCTTATAGGGTAGGCGACCGAGGGCCACGCTGTCGTAGTTGAGGTCGTGGCGATCGTAGGTCGCTAGCTCATACTCCTCTGTCATCGACAGGCAGTTAGTGGGGCAATACTCCACACAGTTGCCACAGAAAATACAAACCCCAAAGTCGATGCTGTAGTGCTTCAGTTCTTTTTTCTTCAGGGTTTTATTAAATTCCCAATCCACCACCGGCAGGTTAATGGGACAAACCCGCACACAAACCTCACAGGCAATGCACTTATCAAACTCAAAGTGAATCCGCCCCCGGTAGCGTTCGGAGGGAATGAGTTTTTCGTAGGGGTATTGGACGGAGATGGGACGACGGCGCATGTGGTCGAAGGTGACGGAAAGACCTTGACCGATGTATTTTGCCGCTTGGGCTGTTTCCTTGGCGTAGTCGCCCACCTGCTTAAGAAAGTTGAGCATGGTTGATCTCTAGCCTCCAAATGCAACAGGAAAGGTGAGCTTAAGGGCCGCTGTGAGTAAGAGGTTGACCAGGGAGACGGGCAGAAGGAACTTCCAGCCCAGGTCTAGGAGTTGGTCAATGCGGACACGGGGCAGGGTCCACCGCAGCAGGATCGCGATAAAGACCAGGGCATAGGTTTTGATCAGGGTCATGGTGATGCCGATCGCGGCGGCCCCAATCTGGACAATGGGATTGAGCACATCCACGTTGCCCCAAGCGGCTAGGGTCTCGATCGACACCGGAGACTCCCAGCCCCCCAGGTAGAGAATGGCGACCATCAGGGCCGACAGCACCAAGTTGACATAGGACCCCACATAAAAGAGGCCGAATTTCATCCCGGAATACTCGGTTTGGTATCCTGCGACCAGTTCTTCCTCAGCTTCGGGCAAGTCAAAGGGCAGACGTTCGCACTCAGCCAGCGCTGCAATCCAGAAAATTAAAAAGCCTGCGGGTTGCCGCCAAATGTTCCAGCCCAAAATCCCATACCCGGCTTGCTGCTGGACAATATCCACCGTACTCAGGGAGTTGGACATCATCACGACGGCAAGCACCGCCAGGGCCAGGGGGATTTCATAGCTGATGGACTGGGCCGCTGCCCGCAGTCCCCCCAGGAGGGCATATTTATTATTGGAGGCATAGCCAGACATCAGCAGCCCGATCGGCTGGATACTAGACAGGGCAATCCAGAGGAAAATCCCCACGCCAATATTGGTGATAATCAGGTTTTGGCCAAAGGGGACCACCAGATAGGACAGAAACACCGGGATCACCACAAGCACCGGCCCCAGGGTAAACAGCAGGGGATCGGCCTTGCCCGGAATAATATCTTCCTTAAAAATCAGCTTAAGACCATCCACAACGGGCTGAAGCACCCCCAGCGGACCGGCATATTCCGGCCCAACCCGCTGCTGGGCCGCTGCCGAGATTTTTCGTTCTAACCAAACCGAAATGAGGACTCCCACCGTTGCCACCATAATCATCAGCAGCATGGGGAGGGGCATCCAGAGGGCTTTGGCCACATCAGCCGGTAAACCGAGGTCTACGAGGGACTGAATAAAACTTCCCTGTAAGTCAATTCCCGAGTTCATAGATTGAGGATCTCAGTCAGCACAGTTATTCAGCACAGTTATGCAGTCTTTATAGGGGGGATAAGTAGGGAGTGGGTTCAGCGGCGGCTACCCACACAAAGCCCACCCAATGCCCCTCAAGACTGCCCTCTAGTGTATAGCAATCTACCCCTGTGACAGCAATCTACCCCTGTGACATCGTTGTACAGGGGGGTAAATTGCCGTGGCGGTAAGTCGGGGCTGGGGGGCTGGTCCAGCAGGGCGAAAGTTCCCGACCCTCGTCGCATGGTCATCTTGCTTGCACGCTCACCCTAAAGGGATATCAGAGGTCTGCCTTTGATCTGCTCGGACGCAGACTGCCTAGCGGGCAAAGTTGTAGCCCACGGTGAAGTACAGACCCCGGCTCTGGAGGGAGTCGCTGCCGTTGTCGGAAATGCCCACGAGGGGAACACCGTAGTCTACCCGCACATTGAGGGTCGGCAAGGGTTGCCACAGTAGGCCCAAGCCAACCCCAGCGAGGAAGCGCTTGTCGGAACTGAGGCCGTTGGGGTTGTTGCGATCGTTCCAGACCAGACCGGCATCAAAGAAGGGGGCCAGTTGCAGCAGCGATCGACCGGCTTCATTGCGGCGAACGGTCCAACGATCTTCGATCGAAAATCGCCAACCACTGTCGGCGGCACGGGCATTCTGGCGGTAGCCCCGCACCGACTGACCGCCCCCAATCACAAACTGCTGGGATCCCAACATTGGCCCAGAGGCAAATTGTAAGTCGCCCTGAATAATCAACAGGTGATTGTCATTCAAACGCTGCACCCGCTGCCCTTGGGAGAGCCAACTAAAGAACTGACCATCGGGGATGTCGTCGTCTTGGGTGGTGGCCCCTAGCCAGTCTGTGCCAAAGCTAAATTGGGACTGGAAGGCCCAAGCCCCAGAGGCATCCCGCCGCACAAAGTCCTGGCTAAACTTAACAATGCTGGTGCGGGTTACCCCGTCGGTTTCGGCTCCGGTGGTGGTGCCGATGCGGGTGGGGGTGTTGAGAACAAAGGTTTGGCTTTTTTGGTAAGCAAAGCCGATCGACAGGGCCAGTTCCTGGCGGGGATTGCGGATAATGGGCTGGCGATAGGTGAAGTCGTAGCGATCGGTTTTGCCTGAAATGTCAAAGACATCAAAGGGCTTTTGGGTAATCTCGTTGCGATCGGTGGTGGTCTGGAACTGCACCGTCCCATTGCGGGCGTTGACCGGCATTTTGTAGGTGAGCCGGAACACATCGGAGCCGCCAATATAGCTGCGGTCCCAGGTGCCGGTGAGGCTCTCGCCGTTGCCCATCAGGTTGTTGTAGGACACCGCTGCCCGTGTTCGCTGGCCCCCCACACTTTCGGGGCTGTAGTTATCGCTGCCGATCGACCCCACAATATTAGGAGCCTCCACAATCCGCACCCCCAGCACACTCTGGCCGACCTTATCGCTAGCCCGCAAACTGGCTTCAATATTGGCAATCAGGGGATCCACCCGCAACAGCCGCAGTTGATCCTCCAGTTGGTCCGTCCGCAGAGGCACCTTAGCCCCTAAACGAATCCGATCCTCTAGATAATCTCGGCTCAGGCGCTCGGTGCCCTCGATCGTAATCTCGGCGAGAACTCCCTCAATAACCTGGATCTGAACCACGCCATTGACAATTTCCTGGTCTACCAGCACCGCCCGCGAGGTAATGTAGCCGTCGTTGAGGTAAAGCTGGGTCACTTGGTCGGCAACGCTCTGCAACTCCTCCAGCGTCAGCGGGCGGTTCTCAAAGGGAGCGGTAATTTCGGCGAGGGTTTCAGCATCGTAGGCCGTGCTGCCCAAGACCTCAATGCGGGTGATCTCCACGGTCACGCCGGAGCCAGGGGAGGGCAGACTTTGGCCCGGTTCGGGGGTTCCCTCCAGGACGGGCTGGGTCTCAGGGTCGGGGGTGAGGTCGGGGAGGGGCTGGGGAAAGCGATCGGTATTGGGATCGGGGGGATTGGCCTGGGGAAAGGTTTGGCTGACCAAGGTCGGCAACCCCGGCTCAGCGCTGCCCGGTGTAGCGGTGGAGGCTGTCCAGCCTGGGAGGGCTGAGCCTGAAGGGGCTAAGGCGGCTGTCCCCAATGGCCCGGAGGACTCTAGGGGCTGGACAGCTAAAATAGTCTTTAGGGCTGGGAATGGCTCGATCGCAATCCCAGGGCTGGCCGCTGGGGCGCGATCGCCGTCCAAGGGCCGATCGATCGGTGCAGCCCCTGCCCAAGGCTGGGCGATCGGGGGTTGTTCAGACCCTGGGGCAACGGTCTGGGCAGTTCCCTGGGCGATCGTTGGAGCCAAGGTGAGCGGCTCGGCCCCGGCCAGGGCCGGAAGCACGAGATTGAGACCACTGCTCAAAGACAAACCCAGGGCGTAGACTTTAAATCCTTGGAGCCAAGGAAAACCCAAAGATTCTTGATGATCTGGCTGGAATTGATTGCGCATAAACCTTGTGATTTTTCTCACACCACCACAAGCTCCAGCATAAGGCCAGAGTTTAGTGCTGTCACCCTTCTCTTCCTCACTCCTAGCTCTGCTGACCCTCCCCAATTCTTACCCCTGTGCTAGAATCTAGCCTACTGGCACGCAACGGGCACTGGATAAAACACCATGTTTGAGCGCTTTACAGAAAAGGCGATTAAAGTCATTATGCTGGCTCAGGAAGAGGCTCGCCGTCTTGGGCACAACTTTGTCGGGACTGAGCAAATCCTACTGGGCCTGATTGGAGAAGGCACAGGGGTTGCTGCCAAGGTTTTGAAATCAATGGGGGTTAACCTCAAAGATGCGCGCATTGAAGTGGAAAAAATTATCGGGCGGGGTTCCGGCTTCGTAGCCGTGGAAATTCCCTTTACGCCCCGTGCCAAGCGCGTCCTTGAACTCTCCCTCGAAGAAGCTCGCCAACTGGGCCACAATTACATTGGCACGGAACACCTGCTCCTGGGCCTGATTCGCGAAGGCGAAGGGGTTGCAGCGCGGGTGCTGGAAAACCTGGGCGTGGATCTGTCTAAGGTCCGGACCCAAGTGATTCGCATGTTGGGTGAGACGGCGGAGGTCTCGGCTGGGGGCGGCTCCGGACGAACCAAGACCCCGACGCTGGATGAGTTTGGCTCTAACCTGACCCAACTGGCGGGTGAAAGTAAGCTCGATCCGGTGGTGGGTCGCCAGAAAGAAATCGAGCGGGTGATTCAAATCCTGGGTCGCCGCACCAAAAATAATCCGGTGCTGATTGGGGAACCCGGTGTGGGTAAAACCGCGATCGCCGAAGGCTTGGCCCAGCGCATTGCCCAAAATGACATCCCCGACATCCTGGAAGATAAGCGGGTGGTGACCTTGGATATTGGTCTGCTGGTGGCAGGGACCAAATATCGGGGTGAATTTGAGGAGCGCCTCAAAAAGATCATGGATGAAATCCGCTCCGCTGGGAACGTGATTTTGGTGATTGACGAGGTGCATACCCTGATTGGGGCGGGCGCGGCGGAGGGGGCGATCGATGCCGCCAATATCCTTAAGCCTGCGCTGGCACGGGGTGAACTCCAGTGCATCGGGGCAACGACCCTGGATGAGTACCGGAAACACATCGAGCGGGATGCAGCCCTAGAGCGTCGTTTCCAGCCGGTGATGGTGGGTGAGCCAAGTATTATCGATACGATCGAGATCCTCCATGGCCTCCGGGAGCGTTACGAGCAGCACCACAAGCTCAAAATCTCCGATGAGGCCCTAGAAGCAGCGGCCAAGCTCTCCGATCGCTATATTTCCGATCGCTATCTCCCCGACAAGGCGATCGACCTCATTGACGAGGCCGGTTCCCGCGTGCGCCTGATCAATTGCCAGCGTCCCCCCGCTGCCCGCGAACTGGACCAAGAGCTAAAGCAAGTCCTGAAGGAAAAGGACGATGCAGTGCGCTCCCAGGACTTCGATCGCGCTGGGGAACTGCGGGACAAGGAAATGGAGCTAAAGGGTCAAATCCGCTCCATTATCCAAAGCAAAAAGTCCGAGGATGGCACCGAGGATGAGTCCCCCGTCGTCACCGAAGAGGACATCGCCCAAATCGTCGCCTCCTGGACGGGCGTTCCCGTCAGCAAGCTCACCGAGTCTGAGTCGGTCAAGCTGCTCAACATGGAAGACACCCTCCACAATCGCCTCATTGGCCAGGACGAAGCCGTTAAGGCGGTATCCCGCGCCATTCGACGGGCACGGGTGGGCCTCAAGAACCCCAACCGCCCGATCGCCAGCTTCATCTTCTCTGGACCCACCGGGGTCGGCAAAACCGAGCTAACCAAAGCCCTGGCCTCCTACTTCTTCGGCTCCGAAGATGCGATGATTCGCCTCGACATGTCCGAGTTTATGGAGCGCCACACGGTTTCCAAGCTGATTGGCTCCCCTCCCGGCTATGTGGGCTACAACGAAGGGGGACAGCTTACGGAAGCGGTGCGCCGTCGCCCCTACACCGTGGTTCTGTTCGATGAAATCGAAAAGGCCCACCCCGATGTCTTCAACATGCTGCTGCAAATCCTGGAGGACGGTCGCCTGACCGATGCCAAGGGTCGCACGGTGGACTTCAAGAACACCTTGATCATCATGACCTCCAACATCGGCTCCAAGGTGATCGAAAAAGGCGGCGGCGGCCTCGGTTTCGAGTTCTCCGGCGAAGATGCGGCAGAGTCCCAGTACAACCGCATCCGCTCCCTGGTCAACGAAGAACTGAAGCAGTACTTCCGCCCTGAGTTCCTCAACCGCCTCGATGAAATCATCGTCTTCCGCCAACTCAACAAGGAAGAGGTCAAGCAGATTGCCGACATCATGCTCAAGGAGGTCTTTGGCCGCCTGACGGACAAGGGCATTATCCTAGAGGTGACGGCCAAGTTCCAAGATCGCTTGGTGGAGGAGGGCTACAACCCCAGCTATGGTGCCCGTCCGCTGCGCCGTGCCATTATGCGCCTGCTGGAGGATGTTCTGGCCGAGGAAATCCTCTCCGGTCGCGTCAAGGGTGGCGACACTGCCATTGTTGATGTGGACGAGGATGGCAAGGTCAAGGTTGTGTCGGAACAGCGGGAACTCCCCGAATCCGAGGCAGAGGAGCGGGAACTCCTCCCGGCTGCTGACTAGGCTGAGTGGTACTGAGAGCAAACAGAAAGAGGGCAAACCGCCCTCTTTTTTACTTTTTACTGGCTGTTGTCAAGTATTGGATCGTTTGAGCCTGAAACAGAATAAACGGGTAGGGGGCGTGCCCCTGTGCCGACCCTCGACCAGCCAAATACAGGGGCAACCACGGGGGGATTGCCCCTACCAAAACGAATCGGGATTAGTCGGATTTGGTATAAAGAGGGTTAGGGCCAGATCTTGCCATACTGGTAAAGGCGGCTTGAGCCAATCAACCGGATTCCCAGCCGCCACCAGCCACCACGAACACTCCTAGCAGACAGCCTAAACCAGATCTATGGCACGAGACCTACCGGGTTTTATCAAACTTTTAGACGAACGAGGACAGCTACGGCGCATTACTGCCCCGGTGGATCCCGACTTAGAAATTGCTGAAATCTCCAACCGAATGCTCCAGGCCGGGGGGCCAGCCCTCCTGTTTGAAAACGTCAAAGGCTCTCCCCATCCCGTAGCCATCAACCTGATGGGGACCGTGGAGCGCATTTGTTGGGCCATGAATATGGAGCGGCCTGAGGAGTTGGAAGACTTGGGCCGCAAGTTGGGCCTGTTGCAGCAGCCCAAGCCCCCCAAAACGATCGCCCAAGCCATCGACTTTGGCAAAGTCCTTTTTGATGTGGTCAAAGCCAAGCCCCTACGGGACTTTTTGCCCCCCTGCCAGCAGGTGGTGATCCAAGGCGAGGATCTCGATCTCAACAAAATTCCCATGATTCGGCCCTATCCCGGCGATGCGGGCAAGATTATCACCCTAGGGCTAGTCATTACTAAGGATTGCGACACGGGCATTCCCAATGTGGGGGTTTATCGCCTGCAATTACAGTCTAAGACCACCATGACGGTGCATTGGCTCTCGGTGCGAGGGGGCGCACGGCACCTGCGCAAGGCGGCAGAACGGGGCAAAAAGCTGGAAATTGCGATCGCGATCGGGGTCGATCCCCTGGTGATCATGGCCGCCGCTACCCCCATCCCCGTAGACCTGTCGGAATGGCTCTTTGCGGGGCTGTACGGCGGCAGTGGCATTCACCTCGCCAAGTGCAAAACCGTCGATCTCGAAGTTCCCGCCCAGTGCGAGTTTGTCCTAGAAGGCACCATTACCCCCGGTGAAGTCCTGCCCGATGGCCCCTTTGGCGATCACATGGGCTACTACGGCGGCGTGGAGGATTCGCCCCTGGTGCGCTTCCACTGCATGACCCACCGCAAAAACCCCATCTACCACACCACCTTTAGCGGTCGCCCCCCCAAGGAAGAGGCCATGATGGCGATCGCCCTCAACCGCATCTATACCCCCATCCTGCGGCAACAGGTCTCGGAAATCGTCGATTTCTTCCTACCCATGGAAGCCCTGAGCTACAAAGCCGCGATTTTATCCATCGATAAAGCCTATCCCGGCCAAGCCCGTCGCGCTGCCATGGCTTTCTGGACCGTGCTGCCCCAGTTCACCTATACCAAGTTTGTGATTGTTGTCGATAAAGAGGTCAACATCCGCGATCCCCGCCAGGTGGTCTGGGCGCTCTCTTCCAAGGTGGATCCCTGCCGGGATGTTTTTATTCTGCCGGATACGCCCTTTGATACCTTGGATTTCGCCAGCGATCGGCTGGGCCTGGGGGGTCGGATGGCGATCGATGCCACCACCAAAATCGGGCCAGAAACCAACCATGAATGGGGCGAACCCCTGCGATCGGATCCCGCCATGGCCAGCCAAGTTGAAGCCCGCTGGGCTGAGTATGGCCTTGGCGATCTCCAACTGGGCGAAGTTGATCCCAATTTATTCGGCTACGATTTGTAGCTAGGCCGGTTTAGACTGATCCAGCCCCAAGTTCTCTAGCCCCGATCGCCATTATGTTTTTTCCCGCTCATCGGCCCCAACAACTCTCCCTGGGACCCCTGGAAACCGAAATTTTAGAACTGCTCTGGGCCATGGGATCCCCCACCGCCAAAGAAATCCACGATCGCATTCTCCAAGACCCCAACCGAGAACTCGCCATCACCTCCGTCACCACCGTCCTCCAGCGCCTCAGTAACAAAGGCTGGGTCACCCGCCAAAAACACCAAGGCATCTTTCGCTGGCAGGCCCAAGTCTCCCGCACCCAAGCCCAGATTTTGCAATCCCACGATCGGCTTCAGGAATTTCTCGCCGTGAGCAGTCCCGACACGATCGCCGCCTTTGCCGATCGCCTCGATCAAGCCAGCGTCGAGCAGCTAGAGCAAATCACCGCACGACTCAAAGCCGCACGGGCCAACCGGGCTAACCCAGCCCACCCGGACAACACAACCCCGGAGGAATAGCCATGCACCTCAGCCTCTTAGCCCTGACCTTAGCCATTGCGATCGGCCTGCGCCTTCTGCCCACCGCCCCCACAACCTCCACCCCTCGCCCCTGGCCCACCGCTTGGCAAAACAGCCTCTGGCGCTTTGCCGTCCCGCCGCTGCTCCTGCTCAGCACCTGCCTTGCCATCGTCCTCATGGGGCGACCGGGATCCATGTGGGGAATGCCCGTCCACAACCGGGGCTTTTTACTGGCCCTAGGATTTTTGGCGATCGCCCTGGTGCGCCTGCTCCAAGCCAGCCTGCGCCTCTGGCAAACCCAGCGCCTCCTTCAAACCTGCACCATCCCCACGGCCTCCCCCCCCGCCCAACTCCTCCCCTGCGATCAACTCTTTGCGGGTCAAGTGGGGTGGTGGCGATCGCAGTTGGTCCTCAGCCAAGGAGTCCTGACAACCTTTGGGCCAGAGGAAATCGAAGCGATCGTCGCCCATGAACAGGCCCACAGCCACTTTCGCGATACCTTTTGGTTTTTCTGGTTGGGGTGGCTGCGATCGATCGTGCCCGGTCTACCCTATACCGATCGCCTCTGGCAAGAACTGCTCCTCCTGCGAGAACAACGGGCCGATGCCTGGGCAGCGCAACGAGTCGATCCCCTACTCCTGGCAGAAACCCTCGTCACCTTTGTCCAACAAACCCCAACACCCACTCAAGCACACCCCACGACCCACCCTTGGGATCCCAGCCTCTTCGCCGCCTTTAGCGACTCCCTTCCCCTCAACCGCCTCGAAGAGCGCGTCACCGCCCTTCTGCACAGCCCGATCGACCCCGCAACCACCGCGATCGGCCCCACCCTCCCAGCCCTCACCCTACTCCAAGGCCTAACCATCCTCCTCTCCCCCCTCATCACCATCCCCTTCCACCACCTCTAAACCGCTTCCCCGCCCAGAATCAACACCAGACGTAATACCAAACACAACACCAGACGCAACACCAAAACCCCACTCCCTCAGCTATCTAGCACCGAGGAGGTGGGGTTCTTGATTTTGGTTCCCATAATTCTCATTGGTGATCTCATGGGGTCGGTTGAGCCTGAAACAGAATAAACGGGTAGGGGTCGTGCCCCTGTGCCGACCCTCTTCCAGCTTTAATTGCCCGACCCTTGGACATCCAAGGTCATGTTATGGCGGCCAGAGGTTTTTTCACCGACATAAACCCGATAGTTACCCGCTGGCCAGCGGCCCGAAGTCTGGAGGCTTTCAGCACTGGTTTTATCGCTCAACACACAGAGATTCAGCGGCCCTTCAATGTAGAGCGTCGGATCGCTGCCCCCCGTCACATTGAGCTTGAGATAGGTAGCGCGGCTGAGTTGAATTTCAGCATGGGGCGTGCTGTCGATCGACCCACAATTTTGAGTATTTTCAGACCCCCCCGACAGACCGCGAATTGAAATAGGCAGGTCGCTAGGAGTCAAAGCTTGGGCCGCCAAGGTGGTGCCCACAAGTCCAGCCAGCACCCCCAGGGTCCGAACGGCAGTTTTACCCAAGCGGGGAGTGGGGCGAGGAGGGAAAGCGAAAAAGGGGGTGTTCATGGTGGAATCCTCCAAAGGGTACAGTTGCAATGGCCCCTTCACTAGGGATGTGATCGATAACCGGGGGCGCTGGTACTGCTCTTATGAACCAGTATGCCGGGAAATTTCTCTGGAATGTCCCGCAATGTGTCTCTTTTAGGACTGGCACGGGAGGTTTTAGCAGAGATCCTCCCATCCAGCCCAACAACCCCACCCCAACAACCCCACCCCATGTAACGAAACCTAAACAAACCCAAAGCTTTATTTCAAAGGCAGGGGCAACCCGCGAGGAATCCCAGTGAGGGGTGCTAGTCTGCTTACCAGCTTATTAAAAGCAGCTTATTAAAAGCGGTTTCGACTCAGCTTGGCGAATTAACCGATGCGGTAGGAGCCATCCCCCCCTGGTTGACCCGGTTTTGCTCACAGCAGGGAACCACAGGGGCATAGTCCCTACGGAGCCACAGGGGCGCAGCCCCTACTCCCCTTGCAACAACTGCGGCGGACGACCATCGCCGATCGCCCCCTACGGAGCCACAGGGCCGCAGCCCCTACTCCCCCCCTAAAGGTGCATCCCAAAGGCTTAGCTACCCAGCTTAGCGACCTAGGCACCCTCCTGCACCCGCTGCCCTTGACCCACAGCCGCCAATACCCCAGTTACACCCTATGTATAAGCCTTCTTCTAAGTCGAATCTGCTCAACGATGTGATTGTCGCCTCCGCCGGAGCAGGCATTATCACCACCTTAGCCTTGGCTAATGGCCAACACCCCGCGATCGCCCTTAGCATTACCGCTGGTTCCACGATCGCCGCCATTCTTTTAAACCGTGCCCTAGAAACAAGCAAATAATTCCCTAATTGAGCCATAATCAACTCTAGTAGGTGCTAGGCTCTGTTTAGTCTCAGATTTACCGGGAATTATGGCCCAATCCCGCCGTCAGCAAAGGTTAATTGCCCCGCAACATTGACCTTAATCAAGGGATTGACGCTTCACCTTGGCCACCTCCTGGTTTCAGTGTTTCCGATTCGTGAACTCCAACAAAGGCGACCTTTCGAGGTGGCCTTTTTCTTTGGGTCAAAATGGGGAGCATTGCAGCGGAAAGGACCGGAGAGGGTGCCCCAGACCAGCAAACACGATCCACGATGCCCCAGGACCCGGTGATTGCCCCGTTATCATTTTGTTCAAATTATTCAAAAAGTCGAGTAAAGTAGCACTGTTCCGCTCTTGGGTCCAGTGCAGTTTATTTTAGGAAACAGTTTTACAATTTTCCCTATGAGTACCTCTACGAGCGTTACGTCTCCTGCGACTGCTTCAGGGACAATCCCAGCGGTGCTAGAGAACCTACCGGATATCCCCATCCGAGGCGGAGACTGTCCCCGCCGTGCCCGTCAGCAACTGGATTTAATGCTGCTGGCGATCGAAGCCCTACAACTGGGCGGCTCGGAGTTCATTCTGGCCGTAGCGCGAGATTTGGCCCTCTTAGATGTGCTCAAAAATCGGGTCTATCTTTGGCAACTCCGCAGCAGCAATCCCCTCCGCCGTTGGGCCAACCGCCGCAGTCTCAGCACCCTGGAAGCCAAAGCCTTGGTGGCCATCATCTGCTTTTTGGCCCGTCGCCTCACCGTTACCATCCGAGAACTGCTCTTGGCTCACCAAACCCTCACGGACAAAGGGGAACCCCTCAGCAATCATTTCCGGCTCTCGGACTACCTAGAGCGCTTCCGTGCCCATTTTCGCGCCAGGATGAATCCCAAACGCTCCGCCGTACTGGCCTACATCGACAGCGACGATCGCCTCAACGAGCTAGCCATTACCCTGCTCCGCCAACTGCTGTTCTGTACCGGCACCTCCGGCACCCAACGTTTCTGGATTAGTTTATTTGACGGGGAGGTTTAGAAACCATGCAATTGCAACGTCGGTATAACCTACCCAACTGCACGCTGATTCTAGACGGCCTAGCCGATGCCAGTAGCACGGGCTTTGAGGCCAGCCAACGCCTCGGCATCCTGCTCAATGCCGAATGTCACCTCGCAGGCCATGAACCCTATATCAGCGGCGGCAAAGACTTTTTTACCGATCTGGTCACCACTGTCAGCCGCTATGCCCAATTTTGCCTCAGCGGCGTGCCCCACCCCCCGATCGAAGAAAAGACCTCGGTCCGGCTATCCCCCAAGGGGGACGATCGCCACCAACTGGAAGTCGTTCTAGAACCGGAGCACTTGGACAGTCCCTCCACCATCAGCCACGTCCGCACGGTGGATCTGACCACGGTGCAATTGTTTGACTTGGTAGAAGCGATCGATCAGTTCTTTGCCGACCCCCTGGCCCTCCCCGACTTTACCCTCGCCCTGCGCCCCGTTGTCCGAGGGACCACAGCCCCCCAAGAACCCCTGGCCCAGCGCGTCCTTAGCCCAGCCTTGGGCGTAGCCACCGTTGCCGCCGCTGGTTTCTTTTTCTTCAACTTGCCCACCCCCCGCGTCAATATTCCCGGAGAACTGCTACCGGACGGAGAAACCGCCCAACTCAGCAACGGGGATGAAGCGCCAGCAGGAGCCGGTTCCGATGCCGAAACCGACGGCGAAACCCCAGGGGCTGAATCCCCGGAGGGTAGCCCAGCCGATGGCGAAGCCGGGAGCGGCGATTTAGAAGACTTGGAAGCAGCCGCAGACGAAGCCCTAACCACTGCCCTGGCCCAAGCGCCGACGATCGGCGATCGCGAACAGTTATCCCAAATTGCCGCCACCCTCTTTGAGCGCGTCAACGAAGCCTGGACGGATCCCCCCACCTTTAGCAGCGACCTCATCTATCGCGCCGGGGTCAGCAGTGACGGCAGCATCGTCGGCTATCGCCCCGAAAATGTCGCCGCCCGCACCTATGTTGAAGAAACCCCCCTCCTGGATTTGGTCTACCTACCCAGTCCCGGCACCACTGTGGCCACGGAACCCCTAGCGGAGTTTCGCCTCGTCTTTACCCCCTCCGGCAAGCTGGAAGTCAGCCCCTGGCACGGTTACCCCGCCGAAGGCGAGACCTTGCCTAGCCCCAGCCCTAGCCCTAGCCCCACTAGCTCCCCCAGTGCGGCAGCCCCTCGCCCCGACAGTAGCGGCCCCGGTCAGCCGATCGCCAGCCGGACCCAACTGGAAACCCTGACCACATCGCTGTATGGGCAAATTGATCAAGCCTGGGATGTGTCCCCCACCTTTGTCGATCGTCTCACCTACCAGGTCACCATTAACGCTAAGGGCGAAATTCTCGACTATGAAGCCGTGACCGTTGGGGCCGATCGCTTCGGCAATGAACTACCCCTAGCCGATCTGAAAGTGACGGAAGGAGACAATAGTTCCTTTGGCATTTTCCGAGTCGTCTTTTCACCTTCAGGGGTGCTAGAGGTGAGTCCCTGGGATGGGTTAGAGTAGTGTGTTGCCTGCGTTGCCAGCCCGTAGATTAAGTAGTATCTGTCACGATCGCCATGATTGAACGCTATACCTTGCCCGCCATGGGCAACCTCTGGACCGAAGACTACAAGCTCCAGACCTGGTTGCAAGTTGAGATTGCTGTGTGCGAGGCCCAGGCAGAGTTGGGCTATATTCCAGCGGAAGCCGTGGCAGAGATTAAGGCCAAAGCCCAGTTTGATGCCGATCGGGTCAAGGAGATCGAGGCCGAAACCCGCCATGATGTCATCGCCTTTTTGACCAATGTCAACGAGTATGTGGGCGATGCAGGGCGCTATATCCACCTGGGACTAACCAGTTCCGATATGTTGGATACCGCCTTGGCTTTGCAACTGGTGGCCAGCGTCAATGAACTGCTGGAGCAGTTGGAAAACCTCATTCACGCTACCCGCGCCCGCGCTTCAGAACATCGCTACACCGTGATGGCGGGCCGCTCCCATGGCATCCATGCCGAACCCATTACCTTTGGCTTTAAGCTGGCGGGTTGGTTAGCGGAGCTGCTGCGCCACCGCGATCGCCTCATTACCCTGCGCGAAAGTGTAGCCGTGGGCAAGGTTTCCGGCGCAGTGGGCACCTATGCCAATGTTGATCCCCAAGTCGAAGCCCTAACCTGCCAAAAACTGGGCTTAACCCCCGATGCGGCTTCAACCCAGGTTATTTCCCGCGATCGCCATGGGGAGTATATGACCACTCTGGCCTTGCTAACGGCTTCGATCGAGCGCTTCGCCGTGGAAATTCGCAATCTCCAGCGCACCGACGTGCTAGAGGTGGAAGAATTCTTCTCCAAGGGCCAAAAAGGCTCTTCCGCCATGCCCCACAAGCGCAACCCCATCCGATCGGAGCGCCTCACCGGCCTCGCCCGTGTTGTTCGGGGCTATGCCATGGCAGCCCTAGAAAATGTCGCCCTCTGGCATGAACGGGATATTTCCCACAGTTCCGTCGAACGGATGATGCTGCCCGATGCCTCTACCGTCACCCACTTTATGCTGGCAGAGACCACGGATTTAATTAAACATCTGCTGGTTTACCCCGAAAACATGGAGCGCAACCTCTACTGCTACGGGGGCGTTGTCTTTAGCCAGAAAGTCTTGCTCAAGCTGGTCGATAAGGGCATGAGTCGGGAAGATGCCTACCGCGTAGTCCAGAGCGCGGCCCATGCAGCTTGGAACCAGCCCGGTGGAGATTTCCGCGCCCTGGTGGAGCAGAGTACGGAAATTCAGGCCCAACTCTCGCCGGAAGAAATTGCCGACTGCTTCGACACCAAGCACCACCTCAAAAACCTCGACACCATCTTCCAGCGCCTCGGCATCTAAACCCCCAACCCTCCCGCCCCATGGATCCCACGCCCCATCTGCGCCACACCCTGGAACAAGTGCTGCGCTTCAGCGCCATGCTAGGGGGAAGCCGCGACCCCGATCGGCCCCCGGAAGTCCTCTATGCCCAGCTAGGCTTTAATTTAGGCCGTTACAGCGAACTCGCCCCCAATTTAGCCCCCGGCGAGAGCCGCACCCTCTGGCAGCAGTACGAAGCCTGTATCCACAGCCAAAACTGGGAACCCCTCCAACAGTGGGCACAGGCCCAACTCGATCGACTGCCATAGCTGGCGGGCACCTCGATTAATCGGATCGGTTCGACAACACGCACCGACCAATCCCTGATTTTGCCGTGATGCCCCAGGCATTCCAATATTTCGAGGTGCCCTGGGGCGGTACCTTGGGGGGATAATGGCAATGTCATTAAAACTCCATGATTGTTACCATTTTTTATGAAAACCCAACGTTGGGCACTCCCCTCCTGGCTCCAGCCCTGGAGATCCCCACGGTTCCAGCAGCTCAGTACCCTGATGCTGGCGATCGTCTTCTCCCTCAGTCTTTGCCTCGGCCTTAGCCCCCAGTGGCCCACCCCCCCCGCCCAAGCTGCGGTTAGCTCTGAAGAACTGGAGCAATTTTTCCAAGCCCTAGACAATCTCTTCCAAAAAGGCATTGAAGCGACCCAAGCCGGAAGATTTGAAGAGGCTGAAGCCTATTGGAGCGCTGCCATTGAAATTTACCCCCAGAATCCCGCTGCCTGGAGCAATCGGGGCAATGCACGGGTCAGTCAGTTTAAGTTAGAGGCCGCGATCGAGGACTTTAATCAAGCCGTTGACCTCGCTCCCAACCTGCCCGATCCCTACATCAACCGAGGCACCGCTTGGGAAGGCTTAAAGGAATGGGACAAGGCGATCGCCGACTATGACTACGCCCTCACCCTCAACCCCCGCGATGCCGTGGGTTACAACAATCGTGGCAACGCCTACGGCGGAGCCGGAAACTGGGAAGCCGCCAGCCGAGACTTCCAAAAGGCCGCTGTCCTCGCCCCTGGTTTTGCCGGAGCCAACGTCAACTACGCCCTTAGCTTGTACCAACTGGGCGATGTCAAGGAATCGACACGACTGTTGCGGGGCTTAGTGCGGCGCTATTCCCAGTTTGCAGACCCACGGGCCGCCTTAACCGCCGTTTTATGGGGCCAAGGCTTAGTCGGAGAAGCCGAGAGCAACTGGTACCCTGTCATCGGTCTCGATCCGCGCTACAGTGACCCCCAATGGCTCCTAGAGATTCGCCGCTGGCCTCCCCAGGTTGTGGAAGATTTAGGACGATTCCTAGCCCTACGCTAACGGGATTAAACCGGCGCTACCGTCGGTTTAGCCCTCCACTTTGCCCAATCCCTCACCATTGCGCCCTATAGCATTGGTTTTGCCAAAAGCTTAGTCTCTCCTTGCCTCCGGCTTAACCTTAAGGGGGTCGCGGTGAGTCGCACGGTTTTGGTCGCTGTTCCGGCCTACCCCCTTTCTGCCATCCTACCCCGCCCATGCAGCCCACTGAACTAAAATCCCTCCTCGATCGCGTCGCCACGGGCCACCTCTCCCCCACAGAAGCCCTCACCCAGCTTAAAAATTTCACTGGGGAAACCGTAGAAGATTTTGCACGGGTAGATCACCACCGCAGTTTGCGCACCGGCTTTCCTGAGGTGATTTGGGGACAGGACAAAACTCCAGAGCAGATTGCTAAGATTATGCAAACCCTCAGCCAAAAACAGGCGGTTGTCATGGCAACACGGGTGAGCGTCGAGGTTTTTGCCCAAGTTCGCAGCCAAATCCGCAATGCCCGCTATTTTTCCCCCGCCCGAATCTGTGCCCTCCTGCCAGAGGCGGGGGTAACTGTTAGTCAGCGGGGCACGATCGGCATCCTCACCGCCGGAACAGCGGATTTGCCTGTAGCAGAAGAGGCCGCTGTCACAGCGGAATTGTGCGGGTTTGCGGTGGAACGGCTGTGGGATGTGGGGGTGGCGGGGATCCACCGGCTGCTGAGTAATCGGGCCGTGATCGATCGATCGGATGTCCTCATCGTCGTCGCAGGCATGGAGGGCGCACTGCCCAGCGTCGTCGCCGGTTTAGCCCCGTGTCCCGTCGTCGCAGTGCCCACCAGCGTCGGCTATGGGGCCAGTTTCGGGGGAATTGCGCCCCTCTTAACCATGCTCAACTCCTGTGCAGCAGGCATCGGTGTCGTCAACATCGATAACGGCTTCGGGGCCGCAATCCTAGCCGGACAAATTCTCCGCACTGCCCAGCGCCTCAGTCACAAACTCCCCTAACGTCCCAAAAGATCCCATAAAATCCCCCAAAATCCCCCAAAATATCCTAGTAGTGCCTCACCAGTCAGGATCGTAGCGGACAGAATCTCCGCTGCTGTCGTACCAATATCCTTACCCTTGATGGACTACCAATATCCTCAATCTCAATCTCGATCGAAAGTCTCTCAGCGGAGAGCCTGATTACCCGACAAAACGAGGTCAAACCCAGACCCAGGGAAAAAGGGTGCATTTCACTGTGGCCAAGGGACGGACTAAAGTCCGTACTACGAGCTTTTTGGGCCAGGTCTGGGTCTGGGTTGCTCCAACGTGAAATACACCCGAACGGACTAAAGTCCGTACTACGAGCTTTTTGGGCCAGGGCAGGGTCTGGGTTGCTCCACCCGCTTTAGAGCAATAAAAACCCACAAAAAAAGATGACCCCTGGGGCCATCTTGCCAATGTTGAGGGCATCTCATCACCCTAGGTGTCTTCCTCTGACTCCGCTGGGGCTGAACCAGCCTCAGCCTTCTTGTCCTCAGCTTTCTTCGTTTGAGAACGGGACTTTTGAGAACGGGATTGACGAAACTCGCGCCAAGAATCAATAAAGCGCTTGAGGTTAACCTGAAACTCCTCAACGCCCAAGAAGCTCCCTTCTCGCTCCTCTTCCCAAGACGCAGACAGTACCCCATAGCTCAGGCCCAGGGTTCCCGCCCCAAACAGCAGCAAACTGCCCACCACCACCACGGAGTTCGGCACTTCCAGAATCCCCTGGGTCACAACCCAGTAGCTGATCACAAAGCTGGTAATCCCCAAAGCTGTGGGAATTCCCGAAAAAATCGCAATCCGCCGCACCATCCGATTACTGACCACATCGGGAATGCGGGTTTCATCCAAAGTGGCGGAATTATTTTTCTGTTTCTTGCGATCGCTCTGTGCTTCGGGAGCCTGAGTCGCAGCAGCTCCAGTTTTGCTGTCTTTCTTACGGCTTCCTTTCGGCTCGAAGGGGAGACGACTGTCGGGACGATCGTTGGCCATAGTCTCGTTTTAACCCCGAATACCCAACTGACCGATGAGAGTCCGGTAGCGCTGTTGATCTTGCTTTTGGATGTAGCTCAGCAAGCGCTTGCGGCGACCGATCATCTGGAGCAGCCCCTTACGGGAGGCGTAATCTTTTTTGTTCGCTTTGAGGTGGTTGCTGAGGCGGTTGATGCGTTCCGTCAGCATGGCGACCTGGAGGTCGGCAGATCCCGTATCAGTTTCGTGAACCTGATAGGTGTTCATGATCTCCTGTTTTTGTTGCTGGGTCAGACTCATTGGGCTTGGGTACTTCCTCAGAAAATAAGGTGAGCAAAAAATAAGGGGAGCCAATAGCGGGCAACGGCTAAATCAGTGCTGGGCCTCACGCTGGACCTCAAGATTCCGCAGAGTCCTACCCCTAGACCTCAATGCGGTCCAAGTAAGGAGACTCTTGCGACAGTCTTCAACTATACCACACTGCCGCAGGGACGAGGGAGAACGGTTTGGGGAGACGGTTTGGGGCGATCGGCCCGCGCCCTAGTTCCCTGTGTGACAAAACTCACAGATCTATCCTTCGCGCATCACGTCACAAATTTGTTACGAAATTTAACATTAAGAAACATAAGTTTACATCGGACAGCGAACCGCCAGACTCGGCCAGACCAAACCTCGTCCCGTCCCGATCAAACCCCTAGGTGCCTATCCCATGCTCTTCTTAAAGGATTGTATTGCTGTTGTTGCCTCACCGCAGGAACAGCAATTTTTTTTAGCCCCCAACCCCAAACCGGAGGAATCCCCCATGTCTGCCCCTTCTGCCTTTGCCCCCACCCTCTCTTCCGCCCCTAGCCCCCAACCCGCCCGCTCCACAGCCGTTTCCACCCCCCGCCCCGACCTCTACCGGGCCGACACGGACTGGTTTGCCATTCTCTTCTTTTTCCTGGGAATGCCCCATGTCTACGGCTTTCTGAGAGGCCGTAAGCGATCGACCTTCGCCCAATCTGGAAGCTAGGCTTCCCGCCGATCGCCCAGACGGGGCCAGCAACGGTACACAGGTCTGGATTGCCCTGAACCTTCAGCGGTTTTCCCCAAGGGCTTCAGGTAGTCTGAAAAGACCACCGAAAACCACCGAGGCAGAGCGCCCAAGGTCCAAAATTGCCGAAGGCTGGCCGATCGGGCTATTAATGGAAGTCTTGTGCTAGAGGGAGGGAGGGTCTCCATGAGCCACGATCGACAACCAGACACCAACCCAGAGAATAAGCTCTTGGACAAAACCAAGGGGACGGCTGACTTCTATGAAGCCCTAGAACAACTCGAAGATGTGTTTGAAGGGACCGCAGGGGAGCTAGCCCCAGACCGGGCCGACAGTCCCCCCCCGCACCAGGCCGCAGAACCCAGCCCTGCCAGCCTAGGGCCACCCCCAGAAGCGCCTCCCGTCCCTCCAGACCCTCTCGCGTTCCTTGAAGCGGCGATCGCGGATATCGAGTCTTTCCTCAATGAAGAGTCCTAGGGCATACAATCCCCCTCATCCAGCAGGGCAGAAATTTCGGTTCCTTGTCACGCGCGGGCCGCTGGCCTGTCCTTGTCGCGTGGGCCGCTGGCCTGCACCAGAAGCGAGACGCTCACCCTGAAGGGAGATCAGAGGTCTACCTCGGTCTACTAGGGGCAATCCCCCCGTGGTTGCCCTGGTTTTTAGCCCCAAAAGGAGTAGGGGCAATCCCCCCGTGGTTGCCCTGGTTTTTAGCCCCAAAACCCGTGGTTGCCCTGGTTTTTAGCCCCAAAAGGAGTAGGGGCAATGGGTCACCGATCGGCCCGTTCAGCCACGCCCCTGCGCCCCCAGACGCTCACCCCCATCTGCCCCCATGGAACTCCGCTGCACCCCCTTCACCGTCCACAAGCATTTCGCGCTGACCATTAGCCGGGGCACCACCGCCCACAGCACCAATCTGTGGGTCCGTCTCCGCCATGAACAGTGGGAAGGCTGGGGCGAAGCCTCCAGTTTTTCGATCGGCTCCCACAGCCAAAGCCATGACCAACTCCAAGCCGCCCTCACCGCCCTTGCCCCGCAACTCCAGTCCTACAGCCCCTGGCAGCGCCAAGCCCTCGACCCCCTCCTGCAACCCCTGCCCTCCGGTGTGCGCACCGCGATCGATCTCGCCCTCTGGGACTGGTGGGGAAAACGCCTCGGCCTGCCCCTCTGGCAACTGTGGGGACTCACGCCCCAGCCCCTGCCCCCCACCTCCGTGACGATCGGCATCGGCACCCCAGAGCAAGGGCTAGAACGCCTAGCCGACTGGCGATCGCGCACCCCCAGCCCTTGGGTTAAGGTCAAGCTGGGCAGTCCCGCCGGAGCCACAGCCGATCGCGCCCTCTTTAGCGCCATCCAAGCCGCCGCACCGGAGGGCACCCAATTTTTAGTCGATGCCAATGGGGGATGGGATTTGGAGACAGCCAAGGCATTGGGCCAGTGGCTGGCCGATCGGGGAGTCGTGTACCTGGAGCAGCCCTTACCCAAGGGAGCAGAAGCCCAGATTGCCGAACTCAAGCGGGCCTGCCCCCTGCCGATTTTTGTGGATGAAAGCTGTTGGACCAGCCGCGATGTCATCCAAGCCGCAGCCTGGGGAGCCGATGGGGTTAACCTCAAGCTCATGAAAACCGGCGGACTCACCGCAGCCAAGCACATGGTGGACTTGGCCCACACCCTAGGGCTACAAGTCATGCTCGGTTGCTACTCCGACAGCAGCTTGCTCAACACCGCCGCCGCCCAGTTAGCCCCCCTGGCCCAGTATCTGGACTTAGACAGCCACCTCAACCTCAAGGATGATCCCTTTACGGGGATAACGTTGGATCCCACGGGGCGGTTGGTTTTGCCCGATCGATCGGGCCTCGGAGTCACCCGCCGCGCCGCCGATTAAGCCGACCAGACCTAAACCAACCCAACCTAAAGCACCCTAAACCGGCAAAATCAAATCACAGCGGCCCCGTTGGGAGCCGGGATCATCCGTCCCCGTGCCCGGTTGGGAACTGACCGTCACCACCTGCCGTTGTGCCGGGGAGAGGGAGCTATACAACACATCATCCCGATTCAGCGCCTCCCCCGCAAAATACAGTTGCGTCGTAAACGGACGGGTACTGCCAAAGGGAGCACTCGCCTCCGACTGGCTAACCTGCACATGGATATGGGGTGCCCGCCAGCGACTCCCCCCCATGGGATAGGCCGCAGGCCGCACCGTTTTGAACTGGTAAAAGCCCTCTGCATCGGTATAGACCTGACCGAAGCCTTGGAAATTGGGATCGATCGGGGCCGAACTGGGGTCACGGGGATGGTGATAGCGGCCCCAAGTATTGGTTTGCCAAATTTCCACCAATGCCCCGGCGATCGGTTCCCCCGTCAACCAACGCACCTGTCCCCACAGATAGAGAATTTGCCCCTCCGCACGCCCTGCGGGATCCGCCGCCTGGGTTAAATCCCCATCCCGCACTGGGGGCAAAGGATTGGGGTAAAAGGGACCGGCGGTTTGGCGAGGCGTAGCGCTGGGGGGTAGGGTTGGGGTTGGAACTGGCGTAGGGGCAAGGCTAGGGGCGGGATCCGGGGGCAAACTGGGGGCTGGCGTGGCGATCGACTGGGCCAGCGTTGTCGAGGGCGTAGACTCCGATCGAGCCAAGCAGGTACTGCTGACCAAGCCCAAGACCCCCGCAAAACCGGCGCGTAAAAATTTGCGGCGCTTCAGAACAGCAAGGCGCGGGGGGAAATCCGGGGAAGAGTGACGAACCATGAAACTGAATAGTGAATGAAGGGCGATCGATCAATGGGATACTGCAATCCTAGCGTTCCGATTTCGGTCTTGATCGCCTTGGCCTCGATCGGGTCAAAACCGAGTGCATTTCACCTTGGAGCAACCCAGCCCCTAACCTGGCCCAAAAGGCCCGTAGTCAGGCTCGTAGTCAGGCTCGTAGTGCGGACTTTAGTCCGCCCAGCCCCTAACCTGGCCCAAAAGGCTCATAGTCAGGCCCGTAGTCAGGCTCGTAGTGCGGACTTTAGTCCGCCCCTTAGCAAAAGTGAAATGCACCCTCAAGACCAATACTCCCTTCAAAAACCGACTGTGAAGGATTCCTGTGGAGGCTGTGGCGTTTATGTTGGCAATAAAGTCT
>JAYKJG010000371.1:0-7703 GCA_035286285.1 Prochlorothrix sp. | reverse complement strand
ATTGCCGGTGACTTAGTACGCCGCCACACCGTCCATGCGGGCCGCTTTTTGCACCGCAGAGGCAACCGCCGGGGCAACCCGCTCATCAAACACCGAGGGGATAATATGCTCCCGGTTTAAGTCCTTGGAACTGACTAAAGACGCGATCGCATCCGCAGCCTCCAAATACATCGAAATCGTCATCTCCCGCGCCCGACAGTCCAGCGCACCCCGGAAAAGACCCGGAAACGCCAAAACATTATTGATTTGATTAGGATAATCACTGCGACCCGTGGCAACAATAGCAACATCCCCAAAAATCAGTTCCGGCTGAATTTCAGGAATAGGATTCGCCATCGCAAACACGATCGCATCCTCGGCCATCGCCAACACCATCTCCCGACTCAGCACCCCCGGAGCACTCACCCCCAGGAAAATATCCGCCCCCCGCACCGCATCCGCCAGGTTCCCCGTCTCGGCCACGGCCCACACTTGTTTCTGGGCATTGAGATCGGTGCGGCTGGTGGACACAATGCCCCGTGAGTCGCAGATAAGGATTTGGGTCGCCCCCGCCCGCTTCAGGAGTTGGGCAATGGCAAGGCCCGCCGCTCCGGCTCCGTTGATGACAATGCGCACAGAGTCCATTTGCTTTTTGACCAAGCGCAGGGCGTTGCGCAGGGCAGCGAGGGTGACGATCGCGGTGCCGTGCTGATCATCGTGGAAAACAGGGATATCTAGCTCTTTGCGCAGACGCGCTTCAATTTCAAAGCAGCGGGGGGCGGCGATGTCTTCTAGGTTAACACCCCCAAAAACAGGAGCCAGATGCTTGACCGTAGCAACAATTTCATCGACATTTTGGGTCGCAAGGCAAATGGGGAAGGCATCCACCCCTGCAAAGCCCTTAAAGAGCATGGCTTTCCCTTCCATGACGGGCAAAGCTGCTTCGGGGCCAAGGTTCCCCAGCCCTAAAACGGCGCTCCCATCGGTGACGATCGCCACCATATTGCCCTTCACGGTGAGGCGATACACATCTTCGGGATTCTTGGCGATCGCGTTGCAAATCCGGCCTACCCCTGGGGTATAGGCCATGGCCAAGTCGGACTGGTGCTGCATGGAAATCTTCGGTTCCACATGGATTTTGCCGCCTTCATGGAGTTGGAAGGTGCGATCGTAGACCTTCAGCACCTTAATGTCGGGCAAAGACTGCACCACCTGGGTCAGGGTTTCCGCATGTTCCGAGCTAGAGGCATCCACGGTAATTTCCCGAATGGAGACCTGGCGGGTTTGTTCGACTAAATTGATCTGCCCCAGACTGCCCCCTGCCTTGGCAATGGCCTGGGTTACACTGGCCAGCATCCCGGCACGATTGGGGCCTTGAAAGCGAATTGTCAGACTGTAGCTTGAGTTTGGGGTCAACTCCACCATGGCGCACTCGTTCAATGTTGTGGTTAGCAACACTCGATTGTAAACCGAAAGTTCGGAGCGCTGACGCTTGAGACGAGGGTCTCTATCTCGGTTTCTTGACCTAGGACAGCGGGCAAGACCCCAGATCCCGCCATGGGCTAGGGGGGTGTAGGCGACGGGATGGGCACTTTTTGGTACAGTAGGAGCATCCTGCGCTTTTTATGCCCGCTGTGGTCCTGCGGCGATCGGCAAAAAGCTGTTTTTGATCAAGCTATATTTGGTCATTTTGATATACCCCGTCGATATCTAAAAGGAGTTTGGCGACGATGATTGAGCCTTTACTGTGTGGAATTGTGCTGGGATTAATCCCCATTACCCTGGCGGGTCTGTTTATGGCCGCCTACCTGCAATATCGTCGCGGCAACAGCCTCGGTCTGTAAATCAGGCAAGATTGGGAGTGCATTTCACTTTGGAGTAGTAGTACGGACTTTAGTCCGTACCGTAGCCCAAAAAGCTCGTAGTACGGAACTTTGCAGTAGTACAGACTTTAGTCCGTGCAGTAGCCCAAAAAGCTCGTAGTACGGACTTTAGTCCGTACAGCGGCAAACGTGAAATGCACCCAAGATTTAAGGGGCAGTCCCCCTGGGATTGCCCCGGTTTGGCCCCAAGCAGACCGGCCCAGGGCTTAAACAGCCAGACGCAACGCAAAACCCACGGGTGTCACAGACTTGGGTAGGCTCAAGACAGTCTATCCATTTTGTTGTGCTTTTTGTGACCCTAGGCAAGGTTGGGGGGGTAGGGAGGGGTAGGCTTGGGCAGACGGCGCTTGTAAAGCTGGAGATGGGTTTTGACCAAGGTTTGTAGCTCCGATCGGGTAATTTCCAGCGCCTGGGAACGATCGCCCGCCTCCTCAAACACCAGCAAACTATCCACCGGCTCCAGAGCAATCAACTGAAACAATAAATGGATGACCGGCAAGCCAATCACCTGGACTTCCAAGCGTTGTTCCCCAGGAATAGCCCTCTGGGCATCTTCGGGGGTTGCATAGGCGTAAACCACCGTTTTTTCCTGATCCGGTTGATTGCGATTGCTTAGAATAGTGGTCACCCACTGTGCCCCTCGGCTTTGGAGCGCGAAATAGTGGGTGCAGCGCAGTTGTTGAGCCAGTTCCAGTAGTCCTGGCCCAATGGCTTGAATCAAATCAGGGGTTTGGCCATCCTGGGGCGCTTGATCCACCAAGGCTTGAAGTTGAGCGTCTAAGTTCATCTTCACCGTTGTGACAGTCTCCTAAGGGTTCGAGAACATTCCAATTCAGGGGAATCCCCCTGTAACTCAGCGTTGGGCAAAGGGCGAAAGGGATCCTGCGATCGCGTCACGGTGGGCTTGCCTCCCAGTGTCTGAGGTAATCTTCCCCTTGTCCAGCACCCTGGACCCCCCTTTGGGTTCAGCCCCTCCCTGCATCTATCCACCGGATCACTCCTCAAAAGATCACCCTTCTCCTCCTCAGTGGCAACCCTCGCAGATCCCGGCAGGCTCATGCAGCTTGATGTCGTATGCTCCTGTCTGTGGCAGTCTTGCAGGCCAACACCGGGCAAACCGGGGAATTTCCCTAAGGACAGGATAATACTCATCAGGGATGCCGATCGTGGAAACCACCTTTGACCTGCTATACCAAGAACTACAACGGTTAACAACTGCGTCCGAAACCCACTGCCGATCGGTGGCCCAGCGGCTTGCCCTGGAAGTCGATCGCATTTGTACCGAGAGCCAGCGCATCCAGAACTCCGGCGAAATAGAAGCTTGGGCGATTAGCTTGGCGCGGCATCGCCTGAACCAATGTCTAAAATACTACCGCCTCGGTTCCCGCCAAGGCCGCATTGAACTCCACAGCACCCTGAGCGCCGTTATCTATCGCTACATCAGCCGCGCCAGCGTCCCCGCCAGTTACCAGGCCCGTCTGACCCTCATTGAGGACTTTCTCCAGGGCTTTTATATCGAAACCCTCAACGCCCTGCGGCGAGAGAACCAACTTCCCGCCACTTACCAGCCTCGGACGCTGCTGGAACTGTCCGAATATATGGCCTTTAGTGAGCGCTATGCCAAGCGCCGCATTGTGCTGCCCCGTCGCCGCAGTCAGCAGCTTATTATTCTGCGGGCACAGACCTTTTCCCAACAGCAGCCCCAGGAAACCTTGGTGGATATTGAACAAGCTGCCGAGGGGAGTCTGCCCGAAGATGATGTGCGGGTCAGTGTGCCGCTCCACCAGGTCCGGGAGCAGATGGTCGCCCAAGAACGGGAGCAAAGCGGCGATACCCTGCGCAAAAAGGTGATCCAAGAGCTACTGGACTATCTCGAAGAGCGGCAACAGAAGGATTGCGCCGACTATTTCACCCTGCGGCTTCAGGACTTGCCCACCCAGGAAATTGAACGCATCTTAGACCTCACCCCCCGCCAGCGCGATTATCTGCAACAGCGCTTTAAGTATCACCTCATCCGCTTTGCGCTGTCGCACCGTTGGCAATTGGTCCATGAGTGGCTAGAGGCTGACTTGGATAATAATTTGGGGCTATTGCCGCAAGAGTGGGATATATTCCGAAAAAACCTCAGTGTGCAGCAAATTGCCCTGCTACAGTTAAAGCAGCAAAGCTGTACTGATCTGGCAATTTCCCAGGCGCTGGGCTGTACGGTTTCCCAGGTTCAACGCCAGTGGTCTAAGCTGCTACAACAGGCGTGGGATTTGCGCAATAGCACGGCGGCTAAGGCCAGCCCCAAGCCTAAAAGCCACAGTTCCCAGAACCAAAGTTATACCAAATCCGACTAAGCTCGATTCGTTTTGGTAGGGGCAATCCCCCCGTGGTTGCCCCTGTATTTGGCGGTCAGAGGGTCGGCACAGGGGCACGACCCCGACCCGTTTATTCTGTTTCAGGCTCAACGGATTTGGTATTAGAACCCGCTGACCGGGCCACCATCCAAACTAAACCGGAGGGTAAGTACAGTAAAAACCATGACATCTTCGGGTCAGCAGATCCGATCGGCCCTCACCTTCTCCGTATCTCTACGGAGAATGCCAACCGCTTTACCTTGGGTTCCCGAAAAGACTGCGCAAAAACCATTAACTTCCTGGCTCGGAGCAGGGGGTGAGGGGTCTGGGGGGTCTTGTCGGATTGGCGTAGCATTGTTCCGGACTAGAGGAAAAGAGGCATGAATAGGAAGTCAGAAAGCTGGGAGGAGCGGTTTCTCCAGTGGCTGCTACAGAGTTCTTCCGACGGGTTTGGGCCAACACCCCAGCGGGTCGATCGACCCCGCTCCTGGGTCTTCCCAGCACCCCCCAGGCTACGCCCGAACTCAACGGTAGACCCCACGCTGTTCTTAGCTCTTCTTCAACTTACAAAGGGCAACATTGATATGAACCGCCACGATCAGGGAAGCATTCTGGATTGGTCTCCTGTGCATCAGGCCGATCCCCTTCCACCGCCTGCGGTGGATCAACCCGTCCCCCTTTCTGGGAGCGCTGTATTGTTTGATTCCCTTCCCCGATCGTCAGGGCAAGACTTTCATGAATTGGGAGAAGGATCCGTGCTAGAAGATCGTTTCTATGCTTTGCTAAAGCGCCGTATGCGAGCGCAAATTGAGACCCATCCTCCGCTCTTTCCTTGGGAAAATGAGCTACTAGAGTATGAGGATGTGACCGTGCAGTGGCTACCCCAACTCCAGGGTCTGCAACTGCCCGTAGCACTACCCCAGCCCCTCTTGAACCAGTTGTTTCAACAGTGCCAAGATCTCGTCCAAACCGTTCATCAAACCGGATTGCGCTTAGTTCGCAGTGTGCAACCCCTCGTCTCGCAGACAGAAGCTGAGTTGCAGTCCTTGGCCCAAACGATCGCCCTGGGTGCAGCACGGGACGATGGCCGCAGCCAAGCCTATCTCTTGGGTCATACCCTGCCCCAAGACTACGACACCGCTACCCCTCAACAACAGGCTGTGCTGACCTTGCTGGCTGCTCAGCAATTGCTCCAAAAGATGACCCTCACCCTCTCGCCCCAGTCGCCCCACCAAACCCAAAGCTGGGAAACAGAAGCGGGAGTCGTGGAGGTGACTGCCACCTATACAGAGTCCCCCACAGCGTCCCGGCCCGGTCCCGGCAAACTGGAATTGTGTGCAAAGCTGCCCCTCGGTGGGCAAATCCGTTGCCAAGGTCAGGAAAACCTGTGGCGGGCTGAGCGAGGGATGGCGGGCGAGATTAGCCTGGTGGTGCCCAGTGTTCCCCCGGCGCAAGCCTATGGCGTGGACATTTGGCTGGAAGGCTGCACCGCACCGCTGAAACTGCTGGTCCAAGTGGTGACGGAAGACTAGGCGTTTACGATTCTGTTGGTCGGGTGGGCACTGCTCACCCGACTACTCAAGCCCTCGCAGTGCGGGGGCTTTTGCTTTTTTCTGGGCCATCAACCCAGACCAAGCTGGACAGGGAGTTGTTGAGATTCGGAGAGTTGACGCGGTAGGGGTCGCGCCCCCGTGCCGACCCTCTTGGTGACCCACAACCGGGGCAACCCCGGGGGGATTGTCCCTACCAGGGGGCACCGCCCCTACACGGAACATGGGGAATACCGGGCGGGCACGGGGGCACCGCCCCTACCAAAATCGGTGAACCTGCCAAGGTGAAATGGACCGAAGATCGTAGGTTGGGTTGAGGTACGAAACCCAACCCTATAGCGTCCTTTGTTTGGGTTGCGCTGTCGCTTAACCCAACCTACTGGTTTAACCGTGTCGATTCACTACGGTTTTCAGATCGTAGGTTGGGTTGAGGTACGAAACCCAACACCATAGCGTCTTTTGTTGGGTTGCGCTGTCGCTTAACCCAACCTACGGGTTTAACCGTGTCGATTCACTACGGTTTTCAGGGTTTTTAGCCGAATTTTGCGGTGATACGGGCCATGGCCTCTTCGACATTGGCGCGGCTGTTGAAGGCGGAGATGCGGAAGTAGCCTTCCCCAGCGGCCCCAAAGCCCGATCCCGGCGTTCCGACCACGTTGCAGGTGTGGAGCAACTTATCGAAGAAGTCCCAACTAGAGAGATTATCCGGGGTCTTAACCCAGACGTAGGGGGCGTTAATGCCGCCATAGGTCTGAATACCCACGTTATTAAGCTGTTCGCAGATAATTTGGGCGTTTTCCAGGTAAAAGCGGATCAGGGCTTGGGTTTGGGCTTGGCCTTCGGGGGAGTAAACGGCTTCGGCCCCGCGCTGGACGATGTAGGAGACTCCGTTAAATTTGGTGGACTGGCGGCGGTTCCAAAGGGGCCAGAGGTCGGTGAGGGTGCCGTCGCTGGTTTTGCCTTGGAGGGATTTGGGTACGACGGTGAGGGCGCAACGGGTGCCGGTAAAGCCTGCATTTTTGGAAAAGGAGCGGAATTCGATCGCGCAGTCCCGCGCCCCTTCAATTTCATAGATGGAGTGGGGAATTGCGGGGTCGGTAATAAAGGCTTCGTAGGCGGCATCGAAGAGAATCAGCGAGCCATGCTCACGGGCGTAGTTGACCCAGGTTTGCAGGGTGTCGCGGCTGGCGACGGCTCCGGTGGGGTTGTTGGGGAAGCAGAGGTAGATAACATCGACGGGTTGCTCTGGCAGGGGAGCGATGAAGTCGTTATCGGCGGACATGGGCAGGTAAACGAGGCCGCCATATTTGCCGCTGTCGTCCCCAGGGCCGGTATTGCCCGCCATGACGTTGGTGTCTACATAGACGGGGTAGACGGGATCGGTGACGGCGATCGTGTTATCGCTGCCCAAAATATCCAAAATATTGCCGGTGTCGCACTTGGAGCCGTCGGAAATAAAAATCTCTGACGCATCCACCTCACAGCCTCGGCTCTGGAAGTCCTGGGCCGCGATTTTCTCCCGTAGCCAGCCATAGCCCTGTTCGGGTCCGTAGCCTTTGAAGCGATCGCGATCGCCCATGTCCTCCACTGCTTGGATCATGGCGGCGCGGCAGGCTTCCGGTAGGGGTTCGGTTACGTCGCCAATGCCGAGCTTGATGATGGGGGCTTCGGGGTTGGCTTGGGCGAAGGCGTTGACGCGGCGGGCAATTTCGGGAAAGAGGTATCCGGCTTTGAGTTTGAGGTAGTTGTCGTTAATGCGAACCATGGGGTTGAGAGTAGGGGGTTGAGAGTAGGAAAATCGGGAAGACGATTAAGGTGAATCCAGAAGGGTAGGACCGATCGGGATCGGGCCAGCGATCGCCCCAATATTTCAGCCTACCATCCCACACAGCCTTGGGTTCTTCTGCAACCTAGAACAAATCAGTCTATCGTAGGGGCGCGGTCCTCGC
>JAYKJG010000370.1:0-11392 GCA_035286285.1 Prochlorothrix sp. | reverse complement strand
AGTCCGTACTACGAGCCTTTTGTGATGCGGGAGGTCTTGCCTCGCTTTGGCGTGGGGAGGATTTGCTTCAATGAGCTTAACGGAGAGGGGGGGATTCGAACCCCCGATAGGTCGCCCTATGCTTGATTTCGAGTCAAGTGCATTCAACCGCTCTGCCACCTCTCCTAGCAGCAAGCAAAACCTAAACGATAGCGCCTGACACAAAAATGTCGATCGCGATCGCTTTAGATTGAGCTTGAGTATGCCGCCCATTATAGCGTCCTTGGGTCTGGGTATCTAGACTTTAAGCCAGAGACTTATTAGAGATTTCCGGAACGTTTGTTTAAGCCTCTGAGTGAACCCTCTGTTTGAAGCGTCATCTATGCAGTCCCCGTCCCCCTCCCTCGGCAAAATAACCCTCATTCTGAGTCTGGGGATTTTAGCCATTGCGACCTCTCCCATTCTGATTCGCCTTGCCATGGCTACGATCGATCCGGCGGCGATCGGGTCCGCTGCGATAAACCCCAGCGCCATAAACCCCAGCGCCATAAACCCCAGCGCGATCGCCTCGCCACCCTCCAAAACTGCCCTCGCCTTCGTCATGGCCGCGTCCCGCCTCCTGATTGTCTCCGCCCTTTTGGCCCCCAACTGGCGCACCCTCAAACCCCAGAACTATCCCGTTCCCCTGCGTTGGCTCACGATCGGGGCCGGTCTCTGCCTTGCCCTCCACTTTGCCACTTGGATTTCCTCCTTGGCCTACACCTCGATCGCCGCCTCCACCGTCATTGTTACCACCAACCCCCTTTGGGTCGCCCTCCTCAGTCGCCTCTGGCTGCGGGAACACCTCACCCGCCTCACCTGGCTGGGCATGGGTCTGGTCTTGGCGGGCAGTTTGGCCATTGGCCTTGCCGATGTTGCCCCCCTTGGCTCCGGCGCTGCCCCCACCCTGGCCCCCCAGCCGCTCCTCGGCAATGTTCTGGCCCTGATTGGCTCCTGGACCATTAGCCTCTACCTTGTCCTGGGTCGCCAAGTCCAGGCCCAAGGCATCAGCACCGCCCACTACACCACCGCCGTCTATGCCGTTGCCGCGTTGGGACTGTTGCCCCTGCCTTGGCTCCAGGGGACCGGCTATGGGGGCTATCCGGCTCCCGTTTATGGCTATATTCTGCTGATGGCCCTGCTGCCCCAACTGATCGGCCACACTAGCCTCAATTGGGCGGTGCGCTGGCTTTCCCCGACCTTGGTCACCCTCGTGGTTTTGGGGGAACCGATCGGAGCCAGCCTGCTGGGCTACTGGCTGTTGGGAGAAGTCCCTAGCCAGACCACGGCGATCGGCGGTGCGGTTGTCCTGAGCGGCATTGCGATCGCCGCCTGGGGCCAGCGAAACCCTGCCACAGCAGGATAATCTCCTGTAGAATGGCTTGCATCCTCTATTTCTTGAGAATTCTCACCCTTAATCCTATGCAGACTGTGATTCTGACCTATGGGCGCGAAACCGTAGCCGTTGCCCAGCGGGTTTTGACGGAACTCGTGCGACGGCAGCGCAGCCTGATTTTTTGGGCCATTTTTCCTGTCATTCTGCTGGTGATTAATAGCCTCATCCTGGAAGAGCGGGCACAACTGACACGGGGGGAAGCCTACGCCAGTGCAGTCCCGCCGACCCTCGTGGGAGCAGCCCTCTTTTTCAGTTGTTTAGGCGGCAGTATCGCCACCGTAGTTTCGGAACGGGAGCATCGCACGCTCAAGCGCCTCTTTGTCTCGCCACTGCGGGGCATTTCCTATTTTCTTGGCATCTTTTTAGCCCATCTCTGCATCGGTATTGGCCAAATACTCCTTGTTTTCACCCTAGCAGCCTTCTTTGACGCTCAATTCTCCGGCTCCTTTTTGCTCGTGATTCTGCTCCTAGGGCTGAGCATTATGAGCTATGTTGGCGTTGGCTTTGTGCTGGGGACTCAGTTGGCCCGCCGGACCGAGGATGCCAATGCTTTGGTGGCCGCTTTTGGGGTGCCTCTGCTCTTGCTAGGGGGGGCTTTTCTGCCCACCTCGCTGTTTCCCGATAGTTTACTGGCGATCGCGGCCTATAACCCCGTCTATCACATGAATGAGGCATTACTGGCCGTCTTAATCCAGGGCGACGGGGTGGCAGAGATTCGGGATCACTTGATTTTTCTACTGCTGTTCAGCGGGGCAGTGGTGGCGGGGGGCTGGTTTTTCTATCAGCAAATGTTGCGGGTTGAGCGGAATTTTTAGGGGGAAGCTCGATCAATGGGGTCAGTCGGCAGAGCCAAGCGTCATCAATCCTATGCTGCTGGAGCAATTGCTGCAAAACCTGAGATTTTTCAACGTATTCTAGGGAAATATAAAACTTTAAGGGGAGCAAAACTCGGTGTTATCCATTGATCATGTTTATAAAACCTTTGGCGATCGCACGGTTTTAACAGACCTCAACTTTACAGTTCACAGCGGTGAAGTCTATGGACTGCTGGGTCCCAATGGGGCCGGAAAGACAACGACCATTAATATTATTTGTAACTTGCTCAAGCCCGATCGTGGCTCCATCCAAATCCTCAATCAGCCTGTTTCCGAAGCCACAAAAACCCTCGTCGGCATTGCGCCCCAGGAAAACCTCCTCTACCGCAGCCTCACCTGCTCTGAAAATCTCCACTTCTTCGCTCGCCTCTATGGCCTCTCCCAGGTTGAGCGCATTGAGCAGGTCTACCACTGCTTGCAGTTGGTGAATTTGCTCGATCGGGCTGATAGTCTAGTTGAAAACCTGAGTGGGGGAATGCAGCGGCGCTTAAGCATTGCCCTTGCCTTGGTCCATCACCCTAAACTGGTGATTTTGGACGAACCCACAACAGGACTCGATATTGAGGCCCGTTATGAGGTTTGGGAACTGATTCGGCTCCTGAAGCGCCAAGGGATTACGGTGTTGCTGACGACGCATTTGCTAGAAGAGGCGGAGCAGTTGTGTCAGCGCATTGGGGTGATTAAGGGAGGGAAGTTGCTGCGGGAGGGAACGTTACAGGAGTTGGCCCGTTGTGTTCCGGCGGCGGCGATCGCCCTAGTAGATACGCCCCAACCCGATCGGGCAATGTCCCGTGCCCAGCAGTTAGGCTGGCCAATCCGCCACTATGGTCGCGATCTCGCCTTCTGCCTGCCCCAGACCTTTACTTTAGCCGATATCCTCCAACAGCTTCACGGAATCGCCCTCACCTCGGTGTCAGTGCAGCCGGTGCGCCTCGACCACATTTACCTAGAAATCACCCGCGATGCTGGAAAAACGGGCTAGAGGTCTCGCCCTGCTCAGATTCTGGTTAGCTGACACAAAATCCTGGTTGACTGACAAAAAATTCTGCCTTGGGCGCGAAAACCGCGCCCCTACAAGACCTGTGGGATCGTGGAGGCGCGAAAACCGCGCCCCTACAAAACCTGTGGGATCGTAGGGGTCAGGTTTCCTGACCCGCCCGTGCGCCTAGATTTGACCCCCTTTTGTCAGTCAATCAGCACAAAATTCTGCCGGGGGTACGGTTTCCGTGCCCCTATAAAGACGGTTGGCATCGACGGACTGCTGTTACAAATGATGGAGAAAATCCCAGTCTGGAAACCAAGAGGTCGGGCCAACACAGTCGATTAGCTCTAGAAAATGCTCCTGAATGCTAAAAGTGACGGAGTAAGGGTGCAGGGCCGCTGCAATAACAAATTCCACATCGGCCTTGTTGGCCAGCTTAAAAAACTCACCCTGTCTTAAGCAGGTTTGGGAATAGGTATTGAAGCGATTAGCGATATTAACATCACTATTTCCCTGAATTAGACGACCTAGGGCTGGTTTTTGCTGTTCTAAGTCTCGTTTTGCATGGCAATAACGATGGTGAATTTGTTCTCGCTCCGTATATCTCCCTGAGATTGCCTCAAGCCGTGCCTCAATGCGCTCTCCTAAGCTCTGATATGCTTGGGATAGCTGAGTCTGTAGATCAGTGATATTGACAGTGGGGGGGGGCGGCTGAGTGAGCAACCACTGCTGTAAAAGATGGGCACATTTCTCTAGATCCGTCAGCAGAATTGACTCCCAGGTATAGGCCGTTGCCAGGTAGGTTTCTAGGTGTAGCTCTTGCCGAAAGCCCTCCATGATGGCATCTCGGTCTGCATCCGTAAGATAGTCCCGATCGAAGACTAAAACACTCTTCTCCCACAGGGTTTTTTGATTTTTAATCTCCTGGAAGACGGTTTTATACTGGGAGATCCCCTTAAAAATTGTATTGACACCCCCCAATACCCAAAAGACATACTTTCTGGTGTTACGGGGAATGACTGCTTTTTGGAGAAGCTTATATAAGGCTTGGGCATCCTCTGGACCTTCAACAAAAATAATACGATCGGCCTCGATCGCATTAATAAAGTCCAACCCATTGCTCTCCCCTAAAGATGCAATCACTGGGTTGAGGCTAGAGGGGTAAATCCCTTTGAAGCGTGGTCCTACAGGTACAGTTTGCTGAGCAAGGGCGTACAACTCAAACTGCGATCGAGCTTCGATATGAAACAGATTTGCTAACGGAACCTGACGAATAAAGGATTCATTGTGGGTTGTTAGGAAAACTTGGCTAGTCGGACTGAAGTCTTGCAGCGTGTCTAGGAGACGCTTTTGGACTTCACGGTGAATGTGACTATCTGGCTCATCAAACAGGATTAAATTCAGATCGGGCTGTTGCTCTGCGGCATAAAGATTAAGCAAAATGGCAATAATCTGAAGGGTTCCACTACCCAGTAGAACTAAGTCTTTTTTCGGATCTTGGGGTCCAAACCGATAGTTTACGATCGCGCTCACATCCCGATCGGGATCGCTCTCAAATAAAAACTCAAGTTGCTGGCCCCCTTGAAATAAGATCTCTGATAGTGTCTGGAGAAAATTATTATATAAAGTATTACTACGACCCGGAGTTCGCATAAGGTTAAGGTTTATCAATCGATTGCGAATCACCTCGATCGAGTGCCGCTTTTGTAGCGCTTCTAGAATTTGGGGTTGCGTTAAATACCGTTCCCGATCGGGAATAGCCGCAACGGGAGACACAAAGGTTGAGCTAATGGGTTGGGGAAAGGCACGGAAAAACTGGTTAAATCGAGAGAAATCGAACTGAGAATAGTTCATTAGCTCAATGATATAGTTCGCGCCCGATCGTTTTTTGATAGAAAAGCCGATCTCTAAGCTGAGGGATTCTGGAGAGGACTGGGACGACAAATCAGAAGATGTTTCTAGCTCAACCCTTAGCTCAATGCCATGGCGCGGATCCGATAAATAAAAAATATCCTCCATCTCGACACTGCGGACAGTCTTAATCTGTTCATAGGTAAAGTATTTATCCTGGGTGGTGCCTAGGATATACTGACCGCGCTGATAGCGAACTTCTCCCGTCGTTGGGGCTGCTTTTTTGGCCTGACGGATCAATAAATTAAAGCACTCATGCCACAACGAGATGGCTTCGAGAAGATTCGTTTTACCTGAGTTGTTCACACCCGTAAAGACATTGAAATTTGGATCGAGGTGGATCGTCACGTCCTGGAATGACTTAAAGTTTCTGATCGTCAGGGTCTTGAGCTTCATGGTTAGGGTGAGGTGAAACCTTGGGGTGAGGTGAAAGGTGGTAGAGCGGATCACCGAGTTTAGGGTTTAGGGGCGTTCGAGATTTTCTGTCCGTGACTGTCGAACTCAGGCGTAGTTTAGCGGGATATAGCCCGTGAGCCGTCAAGGGGTGAGGAGATCGCGGCCTAGGGCTAGAAAATTGGGGACGAGGGCGATCACCCGATCGGCATAGGCAGAGTCCACTGGATCTAGAGCATCATAGTCTACATAGAGCCGTTCCTGAAGTGCCTGCTCTAGCCACTGCAAAAATTCCGGCTGAAGCTTGCCTGTTTCAATATAATTTTGGCGGAAAAACTTGATTCTTTCCTCATGGCTGGTATAGGTTTTGTGGTCAGCCCGCACCAACGCATCCACCACATAGAACATGGCATAGTAAGCCCGTGTCACTGCTACATCATGGAAGCCCTGCTGCTGCAACAGTTGGACGGCCTGCCAGTTACGATCGGCCTGCTTCAGGCGAGATTGGGGCGTAGGCTGGGGCATTGCTTCGGGTTCTGGGGCGGGAGCGGCGCTAGGGCTACCGGACTGCCACGATCGCATTTTGCCGGGATTGAGCAGCCCTTGGGGGTCCATTTGTTGCTTAAAGGCCAAGTGGCGCGGATCGACAACTTTGCGGCCTGCATCCTCCAAAATATAAGTATGGGGATTGAAAATCATGGCTCCATGGGCTTCATGGTAGTCGATAATCTCCTGGAGGCGTTCGGCGGTGCTGTAGCGGACTAATTGGAGACCAGCGGCGATCGTCTGGCCGTGGAGGCGGATAAACTCCAAATGCATCAGCACTTCGTCGCCAAAGTAGCGCTGCATAGAGTTGACGAGGTTCAGCTTCGGATCCGGCGGAAAAACCGTTTGTAAGTAGGTGATGGACTCATCAACGCTACGGGCGTGGAGGGTGGTGTGATTCCAGCTATGTTCCGCCAAGCTCACCCCTTTAGCGGCTTCCTCAGCGGATTTCTCGTAGCAAATCTCCCCCGCACACTCCCGCACCAGTTCCTTAAACAGTTCTAGGCTCTGCTCAGCAATCATGAGCAGCGCGATCGGCTTGCCCTCCGGGATATAGCGCTGGAGAGCCGCAAAATACTGGGGAATGGGCCAATCACAGATACAAACCAGCTTTTTAATCAGACTATCGGTGTCGCTTAACTGCTGGCCAAAGTGGGCCGCTGCGGTAAAGTCTGCAAAACTGACCATGACCTCCGCCCAGGGATAGGCTGGAGCCAGGGGAATTTCCAGGGCCGTAATAATGCCGTTGGTGCCGTAGGCATGGTTGACCCGTTGCACCGCATCCCCCCGCAATTCCAGCACTCGCGGCTCGGATTCCATTGTCACCACCCGTACCGCGCAGAGATTACCTCGATCGCTCAAAAAACCGTAGTTAATCGACCCCAATCCCCCGCTGCCACCGCCAATAAAGCCGCCGATCGTGGCCGTGCGGTAGGTGGAAGGAGCCATCCGCATTTCCCAGCCTAGGGGCCGTGCCTCCCGATCGAGGGCTGCAATTTTCACCCCCGGTTCCACACAGGCCATGCCCGGTTTTAGCCACAGGACTTGGTTCATCTGGCTTAAATCCAGGACTAATCCCCCCTCTAGGGGCATAGCTTGGCCATAATTACCGGTTCCTGCCCCCCGCACCGTTAACGGCACTCCATGGCGAACACAGGCCCGCGCCACCTGCAAAACCTGGGTCTCAGTTGTTGCCCGCACCACCACATCGGCAATGACCTCGCAGAGTTGGGGTTGCAAAACGGGGCTGAAGTGGTAATAGTCCTGGGACAGCTTGAAGCGTTGGGGCCGATCGGTGATGACCTCTAGGCCATCCAGTTCAGCCAGGAAGGGTTCCCAGGTAAAGGCAGCACGATCGAAGGCCATAGGGGGTTACCGGACAGTGTAGAGCTTGAGGTCGCAGCAAACAATAGGATTCCAGTTAGGATGCTCAAAAAAGGGTTGCATTGGCGATGTAACACCGCCTCTGACCCCATTAACTCCGTTTACACAAACTGCGCCCCCCAGGCTCCCCCTTACCCATCCAGTTGTAGGGGGGTGAGCAGTATCCACCCCGCCCCTTGCTCAATGGGTTGCTAGGGGTTATCGCGGCTCTGGGGAGCTATGCACCCGTGCAAGTTCTAGGCAGCAGCTAGATTCGCAGCTACAAAATCCCAGTTTACTAATTTGCCCAGGAAATCACTGATGTAGTCGGGGCGGCGGTTTTGGTAGTCCAGGTAGTAGGCGTGCTCCCACACATCCATGGTCAGGAGAGGGACTTGGCCACTGGTCAGAGGAGTTTCGGCGTTGCCGGTTTTGGTCACCTTCAGGGTGCCGTTATCCAGCACTAACCAGGCCCAACCGCTACCGAATTGAGTGGCCCCCGCTGCCTTGAAAGCTTCGACAAACTTGTCAAAATCGCCGAAATCAGCATTGATTTTATCCAAAAGGGCACCCGTGGGTGTTCCACCCCCATTGGGCTTCATGCACTGCCAGTAGAAGCTGTGGTTCCAGGCTTGGGCTGCGTTATTAAAAAGACCGGCTTTGCTGGCATCCCCAGCGATTGCCGTGATTACCGCTTCCAGTGTCATGGAGTCATACTCCGTGCCCGCCACGGCGTTGTTGTAGTTGTTCACGTAGGCGGCATGGTGTTTGCCATGGTGGAAGCTGAGGGTGTGGGCAGTGATGCAGGGTTCCAGTGCTTCGGGGGCGTAGGGCAGGGCGGGTAGTTCGTAGGCCATGGATGAATCTCCTGTTCTTTAGGGGTCATGTATGGGGCTGTTATGGGGCTGTTATGGGGTGCCCCGCTGACCTATCCTAGCAACTGATGGGGTCAACGGGCAGATGGTCAGTCGCTTTAATTGAAGGTTGCCTGAAAGATTCATGGGGTTGGGGGCTAGGGAGGGCCGATCGTCGCACGACCGTGGTACTGATGGCGATCGCGATCGATTTCAGCACAAAGAGTCTCCCATTCGGGATCTGGGTCAGATTCCCGCAGGGTTCAAATTCAATCTCTACCCTAAAATCAAACCCTCCCCCTCCGCCGTCAGCCCGGTGAGAGAGGCAGAGTATGGCAGAATCAAAAAGACAGGCCCACCGGGCATTCTGTCCCCACTGGTTGCCAACCAGCCCGTACCGACCCTCCGTCTGTTCCATCCCCTGAGCACACCGCTTGAGCACACCGCCTGAGCACACCGCCTGAGCACACCGCCTTAGGGCGTGTCATCCATCAACCCCCGATCGTACTGCCTCCCGCCACCATGACCACCAACCCCGCCGCCCCCAGCCTCCCGCCCCAATACGAACCCCAAGCCGCCGAAGCCCGCTGGCAGACTCTCTGGGAGCAAAACCAAGCCTTCAGGGCTAATCCGGAGGCTAATCCCGATGCCCCCGCCTACTGCATCGTCATTCCGCCCCCCAACGTCACCGGCAGCCTCCACATGGGCCACGCCTTCAACTCGGCCCTGATCGATACCCTGGTGCGCTACCACCGGATGCAGGGCAAAAATACCCTCTGCTTGCCGGGAACCGACCATGCCAGCATCGCTGTTCAGACGATTTTAGACCGGCAACTGCGAGAAGAGGGCAAAACCAAGCAAGATCTAGGCCGGGAAGCCTTTTTAGAGCGGGCATGGCAGTGGAAAGAGCAGTCTGGGGGGACGATCGTCGGGCAGTTGCGGCGCTTGGGAATGTCTGTAGACTGGAGCCGGGAGCGCTTCACCCTGGATGAGGGCTTATCCCAGGCTGTTTTAGAAGCTTTTGTCCAGTTGTATGACCAAGGGCTAGTCTATCGCGGCCAATATCTCGTCAATTGGTGCCCTGCCTCCCAGTCCGCCGTGTCGGATTTGGAAGTGGAACCCAAGGAAGTGGAGGGCCACCTCTGGCACTTCCGCTATCCCCTCAGTGATGGATCGGGGTACTTGGAAGTGGCGACGACTCGCCCGGAAACCATGCTGGGGGATACAGCCGTGGCGGTCAATCCGGCGGACGATCGCTATCGTCACCTGATCGGCAAAACCCTAACCTTGCCGATTATGGGCCGAGAAATCCCGATTATTGGTGATGAACTCGTGGAAATGGAGTTTGGCACTGGCTGTGTTAAGGTCACGCCTGCCCACGACCCCAATGACTTTGAGATGGGCAACCGCCATGATCTGCCCTTTATCAATATTCTCAACAAAGACGGCACCTTAAATGAAAATGCGGGGGAATTTGCCGGACTCGATCGCTTTGTGGCCCGGAAGGCGGTGATTGAACGGCTCCAAGCCGATGGCGTACTGATCAAGACGGAAGACTATCGCCATACCGTGCCCTACAGCGATCGGGGCAAAGTTCCCGTGGAACCGCTGATTTCCACCCAATGGTTTGTCAAAATTGACTCTCTCGCCGCAAAAGCGCTCAAATTCCTGGACGAACAAAACTCGCCCCAAGTTGTGCCCGATCGCTGGCGCAAGGTCTACCGGGACTGGCTGGCCAACCTGCGAGACTGGTGTATTTCCCGCCAACTGTGGTGGGGCCACCAAATCCCGGCCTGGTACGCCATTAGCGAGACTGGGGGCGAAATCCTCGATCATACGCCCTTTGTGGTAGCCCGGACGGAGGCAGAAGCCTGGGCACAAGCCAAGGCAACCTATGGCGAGGCCGTACAACTGGAGCGGGATCCCGATGTGCTGGATACCTGGTTTTCGTCGGGGTTGTGGCCGTTTTCGACCCTGGGTTGGCCGGAATCTACCGCCGACCTCGATCGCTACTACCCCACCAGCACCCTCGTCACTGGCTTTGACATTATCTTCTTCTGGGTCGCCCGCATGACCCTGATGGCGGGACACTTCACCGACACCATGCCCTTCCAGGATGTTTATATCCATGGTTTGGTGCGGGATGAAAACAATAAGAAAATGTCGAAATCCGCCAATAATGGCATTGATCCCCTGCTACTTATCGATAAATATGGCACCGATGCCCTGCGCTACACCCTAATTCGGGAAGTGGCGGGCGCGGGGCAAGATATCCGCTTGGAGTACGATCGGGCCACGGAAGAGTCCGGCTCGGTGGAAGCCAGCCGCAATTTTGCCAATAAGCTCTGGAATGCCTCCCGCTTTGTGATGATGAACCTGGGGGGACAAACTCCGGCCCAGTTGGGCTTTAGCTTTACGCCGGACTCGCCGGAACTGGAACTGTGCGATCGCTGGATTCTCTCCCGCTACCAGCAGACGATCGCCCAAACCTGTGACCAAATTGAAACCTATGGCCTGGGAGAAGCTGCCAAAGGACTCTATGAGTTTATTTGGGGGGACTTCTGCGACTGGTACATTGAACTGGCCAAATCCCGCCTCTATTCCGAGGCAGAGGCCCACCAGAAAACCACGGTGCAGCAAATCCTAGCCCATCTCCTTGAAGGCATCCAAAAGCTGCTCCATCCCTTTATGCCCCACATCACCGAAGAAGTTTGGCACACCCTCACCCAGAGCGATGACCAAACCTATTTGGCTTTGCAGTCCTACCCCGATCGGGATGCAGCTTGGATTAATCCAGAGCTAGAGCAGGATTTTGAGCTAGTGATTGGCACAATTCGGGTGTTGCGGAACCTACGGGCAGAAGCTGGGGTGAAGCCGGGGGTCAAGGTGACGGCATTGGTCCAGAGCGAGAGCGATCGGGAGCGGCAGATCCTGACCACGGGCACGCCCTATATCCAAGCCCTGGCCAAGGCGGAGACCCTTACCCTGGTCCAGTCCGCCGATGCCGCCCCCCGCAAGAGCCTCGCCGGAGTGGTGGGGACGGTGCAGGTGTTGC
>JAYKJG010000369.1:0-16749 GCA_035286285.1 Prochlorothrix sp. | reverse complement strand
GTAATTTATGAGAGTCCATTGCGGTATCACTGTTTGGGGATGCGGGACGGTGCGTACTCACCATAATAAACCTACGGAGATTGATACAGTTGTGTCGTGATCTATAACGGTGACTAGGAGGGTAAGGACTGGTTGACGGACAAAAAATTTTGCCTTGGGCTGACGGGTACGAGGAACCCCTGTAGCGGACGAAACCTTGGAAACGTCTGCTATACAAGGATTTCAGGCGATCAGGCTCAAGTCCAGTATCTGCAAGGGTTTGGGGCAATTCTGAACGTTTTTTGTCCTGTACTGAGACCTAAGCATAGCCTTTGCCCAGAACAACAATGTCAGTAACCCTAGACATCTTAAGGCCAGCTACAGAATCCAACTCGTAGACCGAGTTATACCAAATCCGTTGAGCCTGACACAGAATAAACGGGTAGGGGTCGTGCCCCTGTGCCGACCCTCGACCAGCCGAATACAGGGGCAACCACGGGGGGCTTGCCCCTACCAAAACGAATCGAGATTAGTCGGATTTGGTATTGTTAAGTCTGACTGTAAGCTAGTTGATTGACAAACGTGGGGTCCATTTTACTTTGGCGGGTTCACCGATTGGGGTAGGGGCACGACCCCGATCGGGATGTTGCAAGGGGGGAGGCTCTTGGCTTTAGGGTTCGGGCAAGGTGAAGTAGAATGTCGTGCCGGAGCCATAGACTGACTCAATCCAAATCTGCCCTTCGTGCTGTTCGATGATTTTTTTGACAATGGTGAGGCCCACTCCGGTGCCGCCGCCGTATTGGTTGAGGCCATGGAGCCGCTTAAAAATGCGGAAGATTGAGTCTTGGTGCCGATCGCGGATGCCAATGCCATTGTCCCGCACATAGAAGCAGGAAAAGCGCTCTTCAGAGTCGGGAACCCGATCGGCAGGGGGCGGAATGCTGCCAATTTCAATGATCCGGTGGGTATTGTCGTTATATTTCAGGCCGTTGTGAATCAGGTTCATGATCACTTCGGCGATGAGGGAGCGATCGCCCTGGGCCGGAGCTAAGTCTGGGGCAATGTTCAACTCAAAGTCTGCGTCTTGGAGATTGATCTGCAAGAAGTCGAGCGCTTCGTGGATGATCTCAGGCCAGTCGATCGGGGACCAGTGTAAGTTGTGCCGACCCAGGCGGGAGAAGCGCAGCAGCCCGTTGATCAGGTCTTCCATGCGTCGGCTCAGGCGCACTAGGGTATTGAGGCGATCGACCCCCTCGGCATCTAAGGTGCTGCCGTAGTCTTCCAGTAAAAAGGTGGCGTAGTTATGGATGCCTCGCAGTGGCTCCCGCAGATCATGGGAGGCAATGTAGGTGAAGGTGTCGAGTTGGGCGTTGCTCTGTTGCAGTTCCAGGTTAAAGGCGGCTAACTCGTCCGCTTGTCGCAGCAGCAGCGAGATGATGTGACTGCGCACCGCCAGTGTGGCTTCCAAAATCCAGTCTTCCCAGGGTCTGGCCTGCTGGTGAACCAGTTCCTGCCATGCCTTAAAGGAGGCGCGGGGGGTGAGGTGTAGGTTGCCGTTGGGGTGGACTTGGGTCTGGGGGGTTGGCTTTCCGGCCCAGGTTACGGTTTGGGGCAGTTCGGGCCGGAACCAGAGGAGGTATTGGGGTCGGGTTTGGGTGATGGAGAGGGCGAGGAGGCCGCTGGCGACTGCGGCAAAGTCTTGGGCGGGGGAGTAGATTTGGGCGAGGGAGTGGCTGACAAAGGCACCTTGGGCATCCAGGCGATCGGGGAGCCAGATCAGGAGTTCCCGCAGGTACCATTCTGGGGGAACTTGCCCGACGCTGTACCAGGTTTCGTTGCCGTAGAAGGCGAATCCCGTGGCTTGGGCTAGGGCCATGAGGGTGTCTTGGTGGGTTTGCAAGACTTTGAGGTGATTGCCATCGGTGCCTAGGGCTTGGAGAATTCGGCTTTGGAGCACTTGGGTTTGGAATTTTTGTTCGAGGAAGGTTTGTCCCTCGCGGGCAACTAACTCCAAGGCTAGGGTTTGGCCCATAAATTCACAGGCGGTGCGCACCATATAGGGCACATGGCGCGGGCTGTCGTGGTGGCAGGCAATGAGACCCCAGAGTTGATGGTTGACGACTAGGGCGATGGTTAAGGTGGCCTGAACGCCCATGTTTTGTAGGTAGGCGCAGTGGCAACCGACGGCTCCCCGCAAGCCGCAGCGGCTCATGTCTATGGTTTTGGCGCGTTCTAGAGCCTGTTGCTCTGCTGGGTTGTCGATCGCTGGGATCCCGACTCCCTCTAGGTCTACGATCGGCACGGGGGCATAGCCAACTTCGGGAATGAGTCGTACCAAGTTCAGGATAAAGAGGCGGGCGGCGGCTTCGGGGATGTCTGTGGCGGGGTAATGTAGCCCCAGAAATGGCTCTAGGTGCTCTTCGCGGGACTCGGCGATGACTTGGCCATGGCGATCGTCCCCAAAGCGGTAGAGCATGACCCGATCGAAGCCGGTCAGACGTTTTAATTCCACGACGATCGCATCGCAGAGTTCTGGGAAGGTTTTGGTGCTGTGGGTAATTTGGAGGGGGGCTTTGGTGAGGCGATAAAAGTCAACAAAGTAGGTGCTGGCGTTGGCGGAGGCGGGGGGAACTGGCTCCAGTTCTAGGATGAGGTGCTGGCTGGGCGATCGATGGAAGATTCCTTGGAACGACTGGGAGCGATCGGCAACGGTCACCACAAAGTCCAGCGGATTGAGATATTCAAACTGTCCTTCTAAACAGCCCCGCAGGCGATCGAGGTCGCCAGACTCCAGAATGTCTCCAATGGGCAACCCTAAAATTTGCTCTGGACGACAGCCCAGGTGTTGTTGTGTATTGGCGCTAATCTGCACAATTCTGAAGTCTGGCTCTGCAAGGACCAGTAACAGACCATGGGGCTGGATATACCCTGGGGTGTGAACGGATTCGACTTCGTTCACGGGATTTAAGGTGCGACTCGATTCAGGCATGGCGGGACATTAACCAATACGGGTAGGGGCCGTGGGGGGCGGCGGGGCTGGGTTGGGTTCAACCGCACCGGGTTAACCTCATTTTTGCCTTTATAGCGGCAACGATCGTGCACTGACCGGTTTTTATTACACTTGTTTATTAAAGGCTTTGCTTCCAGGCGCTTAATCCCTGGGTAGCATCCCCCGATCGCCCCTGCGCTCCCCATTCCCCCGTCCTGTCCCTGCTCCCTCTCCTGCGATCGGGGGGGAATGCTTCCGGTCGGCTCCCTGGGCCGATCCACCGCCGATCGGCAGCAAATCCCTAGACCAACCCCATGCAGTCGTGATACCCCCCTAAGCCTATGAATCCCTGGCTAATCGGCATTATTCTCAATACAGCGTTAATTCTTGTTGCCTTTCTTGCCCCTAAGAAATTACTAACCCCGGCGGGCTATGCCCATGCGTGGCTGCTGGGGGTGTTGGTGTGGGGTACCTTGGGGTGGCCCGGTTATGGGGTGGTGATGTTCTACTTTTTGGTGGGGTCGGGGGTGACGCGCATTGGGATGGCGGAAAAGGAGGCGGCGGGGATTGCTGAGAAGCGATCGGGGATGCGCGGTCCCGAAAATGTTTGGGGATCGGCCCTGACGGGCACCCTGTGCGGCTTGGGGGTTTTGGCTCTGACCGGGATCCAGCCGGAAACCCCTTCGGAGACCCCTTCGCCCTGGGTGGGCTTGCTGGCCCTGGGTTATGTGGCGAGTTTTGCGACGAAGCTCTCGGATACGACGGCGAGCGAGGTGGGCAAAGCCTATGGCCAACGCACGTTTTTGATTACAACGCTGCGCCCGGTGCCACGGGGGACGGAGGGGGCGGTGAGCTTGGAGGGGACGATCGCGGGGTTTGTGGCTTCGATCGTCCTGGCGGGGGTGGGCTGGGCGGTGGGTTTGGTCAGTCCTGGGGGGATTGCGATCTGTGCGATCGCGGCGTTTGTGGCAACGAATCTGGAGAGTGTGATTGGGGCAACGCTCCAAAGCCAGTGGGCTTGGCTCACCAATGAGGTGGTGAATTTGATTAATACGACGATCGGGGCTGTGGTGGCGATCGCCCTGGGTCTTGTGCTGCTGAGCTAATGCTACATTTTCTTAAACCTTCACAATCCTCACCCTCCCCATGGCTAAAACTTGGAGCAGAGCCTTCGCGCAACCGGCGATCGAGTTTCCCCCGACGGTCTTGCCTGTCCTTGACGGGCGCTTACCGGAAGATTTGCGGGGCAGTTATTACCACAATGGGCCGGGACGACTGGAGCGGGGGGGGCAGCGCGTGGGCCATTGGTTTGATGGGGATGGGGCGATCGTGGGGGTGCAGTTTGGGGGCGGGGTGGACAATCAGGCGACCGCGACCTATCGCTATGTGCGATCGGCGGGCTTTGAGCAGGAAGACCGGGCCGATCGCTTTTGCTTCGGCAACTATGGCATGACCCATCCCGGTCCCCTTTGGCAACGGTGGGGCAAAGACCTAAAAAATGCGGCGAATACCTCGGTTTTAGCCCTAGAGGATCGGTTACTGGCCCTGTGGGAAGGGGGCGCACCCCATGCCTTGGATTTGCACAGCCTAGAGACCCACGGCCTCGATCGCCTCGGTCTCGCTGCCAAGGACTCCTACTCCGCCCACCCCAAACGGGATCCCCGCTCCGGGTTAATCTATAATTTTGCCGTCAGCCTTGGCCCCCAGGCCACCTTGCAGCTTTACTGCCACGATCGCCACGGTCAGCTACAGCGGCGCAATGCCATTCCCCTGGAGGGCTTGCCCCTGATCCATGACTTTGCCCTGGCAGGGGACTATTTGGTTTTTTGCGTTCCCCCGGTGCGCCTGAACCTCTGGCCTGCGGCCTTGCAACTGCAAAGCTTTAGCGATTCCTTGGTTTGGAAGCCGGAGCTAGGTACAGAAATTTTGATCTGCGATCGCCACAGCCTTGCCCTGGTCAGCCGCCACAGCGTCGATCCCTGGTTCCAGTGGCACTACAGCAATGGTTGGCTCGACGATCGGGGCAATCTTGGGGTGGATTTGGTCCGCTATCCAGACTTCACCACCAACCAATACCTCAAACAGGTGGCCACCGGCCAGGTCTCCCTCCAAGCACCGGGGCAACTCTGGCGCATGGTCCTGGACCCCAAAACGGCCCACCTCCTCGACTCCCAGCCCCTCAGTGCTGCCTGGGCTGAATTTCCCCAGGTTCGCCCCGACTGTGTTGGCCAAGCGCCCCCCCGCGACTCCCAGGGCAAGGCAGGGCAGGGGACGGCCTTTGTTCAGCACCGCCCCGATCGGGATCCCGCCGGGGAATTGTTTGGGGCGATCGGCTATCTGGATCCCAGCGGAGCTATCACCGTCACCGACCTGGGGGAAGACCGCTACCCCTGTGAACCGATTTGGGCGGGGGATTGGTTGCTGACCTTGGTTTTTGATGGGGCACAGCACCAGAGTGAACTGTGGGTTTGGCAGGCCGATCGGCCCGGTGCCGACCCCGTGTGTCGCCTGCTGCTGCCGGAGGTGATTCCCTACGGTTTCCACGGTACTTGGGTTTCAGCCCCTGCCGCCGCCCCTGCCGCCATCTCTGTGGCCACAGTATAAGTTTTGCTAGAGGGACTTATTTAGCTTTGATCTTAAATTAGGGATTGCTTATCGGTTTTCTTTGGGTTTATTTTAGGATTAGACTAATGTCAATGGCATTCCAGCAGTGCATAGACATGAGTCTATGGTCTCGATACCATGACCTGAACCTGTGGGAATCGTTACAGGTTCCTGACGTTGCTGATTGGTTGCTGTTGCGATCGGGGCTGTTCCAGGGGTTTACCCAAAAACTGCGACTGGAAAGCCGTTTCTCAAGGGTTTGAAAGCCTCGATCGATCCTTTTTTAAGCGCAACTTCATAAAAAGCAGTCAAAATAAACCCAGATAAGCCCATTTAAGCCAATACACTAGGAAATTACCCTATGTTTCCGACTCCTCCCCTTGTCCTCCCTTGGCAGCCCCTCGCCGCCCTGTGGAGCACACCCCTGAGCGCCCAACCGGCCTCCCTTTTCCTCGCCGAAGTTGCTGAAACGCCCCAAGCTGAGTATGGCTCCTTTGTGGTCACGGGCGTTCTGCTCAGCCTCATTGTGGTCTACTTCACCAGCAAACTGGGGGGCGAACTGTCCAAGCGCCTTGATTTGCCGCCGGTTCTCGGTGAGTTGGTCGGAGGCGTTTTGGTTGGGGTTTCCGCCTTCCATTTGCTGATGTTCCCGGAAAATAGCGCCGGTGCGACCGATTCCGTTATTATTCAGAGCCTGCAATGGCTGGGCAACCTGGACACAGCAGCAGTCACCCAAATCTTCCAGAGCCAGAGCGAGGTCATTGAGGTGCTGGCCGAACTGGGGGTGATTGTTCTGCTCTTTGAAATCGGCCTGGAGTCGGATTTGCGCGAGTTGGGCAAAGTTGGCTACCAAGCGGCGATCGTCGCCGTTGTCGGGGTGGTCACTCCCTTTGCCCTGGGTACCCTGGGTTTGATGTTTTTCTTCCATACCCCCGCTATTCCGGCGATTTTTGCCGGTGCTGCCTTGACGGCTACCAGTATCGGGATTACCTCCAAGGTTCTCTCGGAATTGGGCTATCTCAAGTCTACAGAGGGCCAAATCATTGTCGGTGCTGCCGTCATGGATGACGTGCTGGGCATTGTGGTCTTGGCGGTGGTTGCGAGCCTTGCCAAAACTGGCGAAGTGGATCTGCTCAATGTGCTGTTTTTGATTGGCAGCGCCAGTGCGTTCTTGGTTGGCTCGGTTCTGCTGGGTAAGTTTTTCAACTCCAGCTTTATGGCGATCGCCGACAAACTGCAAACGCGGGGCGCTCTGCTGATTCCTGCCTTTACCTTTGCCCTGTTTATGGCGGTTTTGGCCAACTTAATCCACCTAGAAGCGATTCTCGGTGCCTTTGCGGCGGGCTTGGTTTTGGATGAAACCGATAAGCGCAAGGAACTGGATCAGCAGGTGATGCCCATTGCGGATATTCTGGTGCCGATCTTCTTTGTGACCGTTGGTGCTAAGGCAGATTTGAGCGTTCTGAACCCGATCGTGCCGGAAAACCGGGCTGGATTGGTGATTGCTAGCTTCTTAATTGTTGTGGCGATCGCGGGTAAGGTCGTGACCGGTTGGGGCGTGTTTGGTAAGCCCGGAATTAACCGCTTGGCGATCGGCTTTGGCATGGTTCCCCGTGGGGAAGTGGGTCTGGTGTTTGCGGGTATTGGCTCCGCCAGTGGGGTGCTGGATAAGCCCCTGGAAGCGGCCATTATTGTGATGGTGATTTTGACCACCTTCCTGGCTCCGCCCCTGTTGCAGTGGGCACTGAAGGACTCCCCGGCCCCGGAACCGGAGGTCAAGGCTCCTCCCCAGCCCACTAATTTCTTTGCGGCGCTCTTTAGCAATTCCAAGTAGGAGCGCCTTCGGAACCATAGGGTCAGGACACCTCACGGGTGCATTCCGATCGCTGCTTGACGGACAAACGTGGGGGAACCCTAGAGGGTCCAGTCCATTTCACGGGGGCATTTCACTTTGGCCAAGGGACGGACTAAAGTCCGTACTACGAGCTTTTTGGGCCAGGTTAGGGGCTAGATGGCTCCAAGGTGAAATGCACCCATTCTTTGTCCGTCAACCAGCCCTCCTGAACCTCATTGCCCAAGCTACGGTTTTGAACCGATTGAGTTCTTTACAGAGCGCCAGTCATGCTAGTTCTTGAAGCCTGTGTTATGGCAACCACTCTAGTGGGCTTTTTCGGCATTATTCTCAAGCGCAACCTGATGATGAAAACCATCGCCATGGATGTGATGAGTACCGGAGTCGTTGCCTACTATGTGTTGGTGGCCTCCCGATCGGGACTGTTCACCCCAATTTTTGAAGCCAATGATGGCAATTCGGCCCCCATTGCCTATGCCGATCCGGTGCCCCAAGCGGTGATTCTGACGGCGATCGTCATTGGCTTTTCCATGCAAGCCTTAATGCTAGTGGGCGTGATGAAACTCTCCCGCGATAACCCGACTTTAGATGTTGAGGACATTGAGAACCGATACAAACCATGAACCCTGTTCTCCTCTCGATCGTGACCCTCATTTCCCCCTGTTTTCCTAGCCGCTTGGCAAACGTTGATTTAAACCTATTTCCTCAGAGCTTGTTTGCTTCACTGATGCACCCCCCCTCCCTATGGCTGGCCACAGCGATCGCCGAGGGGGCAGACCCGACCGCTGATCTGGAAGCCACCTTTAAGGCTGCCTTGAAACCAACCTTAGAGCTGGGCCTGTTTCACTGGCAGGGTCTACCCCCCTTGGCCATTAGCTTAATTTGGCTTGCCCTGCCCTTTTTTGTGGGCTTTAGTGCCTATCTATTGCCCCGGTTCGATCGCATTTTCGCCCTCGGTGTGACCCTGGTTTCCCTGGTCTATGGCGTTGCCCTGAGCCTGAGCGATCAAGTTCAAATCCTGCACTTAATCGATCGCTTTGGCGTAACGCTGCAACTGGATGCCCTGTGCGGTTACTTTATTTTAACCAATGCCCTTGTCACCCTTGCCGTCATTTTTTACTGTTGGCACCAAGGCAAAAGTGCCTTCTTTTATACCCAGGTCATCATTCTGCAAGGGAGCGTGAATGCTGCCTTTGTCTGTGCTGATTTTATTAGTCTCTATGTGGCCCTAGAGGTCATCAGTATTTCAGCTTTTCTGTTGATTACCTATTCCCGCAGCGATCGATCGATTTGGGTGGGCCTGTGCTATCTCTTTGTGGGCAACACGTCCATGCTTTTCTATCTGCTGGGCGCAATTTTGGTCTACCAAGCCAACCACTCCTTTGCCTTTGTCGGGTTGGCCCAAGCTCCCAAGGAAGCGATCGCCTTCATCTTTTTGGGCCTCTTGAGTAAAGGCGGGGTTTTTGCCTCTGGCCTCTGGCTACCGTTCACCCATGGCGAGTCAGAAACCCCCGTTTCGGCCCTCTTATCCGGCATAGTCGTTAAAACGGGTATTTTGCCCCTGCTCCGCTTAGCCCTGCTTCAGCCCGAAATTGATCCGGTCGTTCGTCTTTTTGGGGTGGCTACGGCGCTTTTGGGGGTCACCTATGCCATTTTTGCCAAGGACAGCAAACGAATGCTGGCTTTCCATACTATTTCCCAGCTTGGGTTTGTCCTAGCGGCCCCCGCTGTGGGTGGTTTCTATGCCCTAACCCACGGCCTTGTCAAAGCCTCCCTCTTCCTGACGGCGGGTAACCTCCCCAGCCGTAGCTTTAAAGTCCTCAAAACAACGCCCCTTCCGCCCTTTCTTTGGGGCGCTTTAGCCTTGGCTAGCTGCTCGATCGCGGGCCTACCCCTATTTGCGGGATTTGGGGCCAAAGCCCTGACGGTAAACTATTTACTGCCCTGGCAAGAAACCGCGATGACTATTGCCGCAGTGGGCACGGCAATTTCCTTTGCAAAGTTTATTTTTCTGCCGATCGCGCCCCTTTGGCCCTGGAGTAGTACCGGTCATGATCGGGCTAGAAATGCCAGTGATACAGATGGGAATCTAGGCCGTCAGGCCAGTGGCAATTCTGACCCTGGTTCAGGAATTAGCGAGGGGGAATCGGTGGGGATTGCTCCGGGATATGGACTGGCAACTGCTGGGGCAGGCGCGATTGAAGCGGCGATTCCCGTTGCGGTGATTCCTGTTTCTGATGCAGTGCGTCGCAATTTATTACCGGCCCTAGGGGTTTTGATTGGCAGTCTCTTGCTGGGCAATCTGATTTATCTGGGAGCCTATACGGTGCCCAAAATCATCAAGGCGATCGTCACCCTTGCGATCGGCTGGACCCTGTACCATACCGTTTTGCCTCGGCTAAATGTTAAGCTTTCCCAAGCCCCAGAGAAATTCGAGCATTTAATTGGGGCGATGAGCCTAATGTTGACCCTAATTTTCTGGATGGTGGTGGCATGATTGCAGTCTTAGACTTACTGATGCGTCTCAGCATTTGGTTTTTGCTGACCGCTGATCTGAGTGGGCCTAATGTCCTGATTGGCATTACCTTGGCCCTGTTGATTCCCCGTGGTCAATCCATGCTTGGGCGGCTCCAAGACTGGCTGCGGGTGATTGGGGAAATCCTCTGGGCCATTCCCCAAGCCTATCTTGAGGCGATCGAAATTATCTTTCGCCCCCACCATGGTGAGATTATCACCCTAGAACAGGTGAAGCCCCAACGCACCCCTGCCTTGATCTTTTTGGATATCTTTTTGATTACCTTCACCCCTAAAACGATCGTGCTCAAATACCAGGAGCGGGGCTGGTATGAAGTCCACAGGATCACCCCCCAAATCTCTGAATCTTCGCCCCGGAGCTTAATGCCATGACCCTCATTCCCCTCAGTATGATTGTGGCCCTGCTGATTCCCATTTATGAGGCTTGGCAGGATAACGACATTTGGCAGAAGCTGCTGGCCTTTTCCAGTATTGCCACGAAAACATCGGTCTTAATTCTGGTGATTTCCGTGCTGCGGGATGACTGGATGATTGGGGTGGTGGGGGTGTTAATTCTCAGTGTTGGCAATGCGGCGCTGATGCTCCTGGCCCATGTCATTCGACGGGTGAATGAAGGGGAATTTATTGATACAGAAGTTGAGCCATCGGTTGATTTAGTGCAGGAGGTAAAGGGATGATCACAACCCTAGGTTATGGCCTGATTGGTCTCGGTATCCTTTTTTGGTTTTGGGGTACGTGGCCTTTGGTGGGCCATCGATCGGTGCTGTATAAGCTCCATAGCCTCTCTGTGGCAGATACCCTTGGCTCCATGGCGATCATCGCCGGACTTTTGCTTAAGATTCCCCGCGAATGGCCTTTACTGCTCCTAGCTCTGATTTCCTTAGCTATTTGGAATACAGTGCTGGGCTATGTTTTGGCCTACTGTTCGAGCCGTACACCTGGGGAAAATTAGAAAGGAGATTTGTCATGAGCCTAAACCTGCAAATTTGGACTGAATCGATCCCATTAACTGCCTGGACTGGTTTTCTGGGCAATTTTTCGGGAATGTTTAACCCTCATGGCTTGATGGGTATGTTTTCTCCTGCGATCGGTGCCTTAACCCGTGGGCAGTTGCTGAGCTTTCTCAACAGTGAGCAGCCCTATATTTTCGCGATCGTCGCCCTGCTGCCCCTCACGGCTCTCATGACGGTTTCCCAGGTTAATCCCTACCATGCCCTGGTGATTCGGGGGATTTTGGGAGCCGTTGCCGCCTTGGTCTATGCCCTGTTTGGCGCTGCCGATGTGGCCCTGACGGAAGCTCTAGTGGGCACAATGTTGTCGATTACGCTGTATGCGGTGGCGGTGCGATCGTCCCTCACCCTGCGCCTCGGCATTCCCGCCCTCTACCTAGAACAGCCCCTCCACCCGCCCACCTCCCTCTCCCTCTCCCTCGACCAACTGCTCAGCCGCCTTGCAACCACCCCCAATCCGCCGCCCACGCTCCAAGGCACCTCCATCCCCCTCCCGAACCCCGCTGCCCCTGTTCCCAAGTCCCACCCCCTAGAGCCGCTGCTGTCCCCGCTGCAATTGGCCCTCGCCCCTGCCCATCTCCGCATTGAGTGGGTTCCCTACGCCGATCGATCGGCCCTGGAAACCGCCCTCCACCGCGCAGAAATCCACGGCATCACCTGGATTCTATCCCCCGAAAATGCTCCGGCCCCGGTCCTCAATCCCTCAACCTCCCTGCCAAAATATCACCTTGATATCCGCCTACCCCGAATTTATAGCCTCCTTCAGACCTTACCCTCAGATTTAGTCACGGTTACCCTCGCCGATGCGACTAATCTCGCTGAACCAGCCTCTAGCGGCCCAACTTCTCCACCCTCTACCGACTCCTCCATCCCCCAAACCTAACCATGAAGTGGATCTATATCATCGCGGGCATCGCCCTCTATTTCAAAATGTTGATTCTCCCCAACTTAACCCTAGAGTCCTTTTCGGTCTTGGCAAGGGCCGGGGAACCCTCGATCGTGGAAGTTTTAGTTCAAGAAACCGCTGTTCCCAACGTTGTTTCGGGGATTATCTTCCGTAACCGCCTTTATGACACGATTTTTGAGGTTGTGGTCTTTACCTTGGCAGTTATGGGAGTGCGCTTTTTGCTGTCCGATGAGCAGCCCACCACTACGGTTCACCAATTTACGGATCAGCCCTCGATCGTCCTGGCTCGCCTCGGCGCGACTATTTCCGCCCTAATTGCTGTGGAATTGGCCATTCGGGGCCACCTCAGTCCTGGAGGCGGCTTTGCGGCGGGGGTTGCGGGGGGAACTGCCATTGGCTTAGTGGCGATCACCGCGTCTTCGGAATATATGGAGTCTTTGTATCAGCGCTGGCAAGCGGCCCGCTGGGAAAAAGTCTCTGTTTTAGTCTTTATTGTCTGTTCAATCTTGAGTCTGCTGGGGTTTGCGCTCCCGGAGGGCACCTTGGGAACGCTCACCAGTGGCGGTTGGATTCCAATCCTCAACTTTCTGGTTGCGGTGAAGGTTGCCCTTGGCTCCTGGGCTGCGGTGCTGCTGTTTATTCGTTACCGAGGTTTGTTGTAGCGGGGACGGGCCGATCGGTGATCGGGGGATCGATGGCGCGGGAATCCGTTACACTAGGGGAGAATTGTAAAGAACTGTAAACAATCTCCTCAGAATCACTGCAAAACTATGGGTGTTGCCCCTTCTGATCCCCGATCGATCGCCTCTCCCGCCGTCCCCTCGACTGCCACTGTGGGATCTGCCCCTAACCCCAGCGCCCCTAGCTCCAACGCGCCAATTCTCGTGATTGGGGCGGGAATTGGCGGTTTGACGGCGGCGGCTCTCCTGGCCCATCGCGGTTACCCCGTGACCCTTTTGGAGCAGGCCCAGGTGCTGGGGGGCTGTGCCTCCACCTTTCAGCGGCGGGGCTTTACCTTTGAGGTGGGGGCAACCCAGGTGGCGGGACTGGAGCCGGGGGGGATTCATCACCGCATTTTCACGGAATTGGGGATTGCGATTCCAGCAGCGACTCCCTGTGATCCCGCCTGTGCGGTCTATCTACCGGGCGAGAACCAACCCATTGCGGTTTGGCGCGATCCGCAACAATGGCAAGCCGAGCGTCAGCGCCAATTTCCCGGCAGTGAACCCTTTTGGCAGTTATTGCGGCGACTGTTTGAAGCCAGTTGGGACTTCCAGAGCCGTGATCCGATTTTGCCCCCCCGCAGTCCCTGGGATCTGGCCCAGCTTTGCCAAGCTTTACGGCCCCAGACTCTGATTACCGTGCCCTATACCTTGGCAACCGTGGGGGATGCCCTGCGCTGGTTTGGTTTGGCCCACGATCGCCGCCTGCGCACCTTTCTGGATCTGCAACTCAAGCTGTACTCCCAAGTTAATGCCGAAGAAACAGCGTTGCTCTATGCGGCGACGGCTTTGGCTGTGTCCCAAGCGCCCCAAGGGCTGTGGCACTTGACGGGGAGTATGCAGGTGCTGGCCGATCGACTGGGGGAAGTGATCCGCGATCGGGGGGGCCAGATCCACCTAGGGCAGCGGGTGACGGCGATCGAGGCCGAAGGTCAACGGATTACGGGGGTTACGGTCCAGAATCAAGCCGATCGGACCTGTCGCACTGTGCAGGCCGCGCAGGTGATTGCCAATGTGCCGGTGCAGAATTTAGTCCAGTTGTTGCCCCCTCGGTTTCCGGCGTTTCAAGGCTACCGCCAGCGGGTGAGCCAGCTTCCAGCAGGATCGGGGGCGTTTGTGGTCTATTTGGGCGTAACCGAGGCGGCTCTGCCCCCTGACTGTCCGCCCCATTTACAGTTTTTGTACGATGCAGCGGGACCGATCGGCGAAAATAATTCTCTGTTTGTCTCCGTGAGTCGGCCCGGTGATGGACGGGCACCGGAGGGCTGTGCCACGATCGTGGCCTCTTCCTTTACTGCTGTGGAGCGCTGGCAGAATTTGGATCGATCGGCCTATAAAGCCTTAAAACAACAGTACACCGCCCAGGCGCTCGATCGCCTCGGTCAGTTTTTCAGCCTCAACGCCTCCACAATTCTGCACCAGGAAGCGGGAACCCCCTGTACCTTTGCCCGCTATACTGCCCGCGATCGGGGCATTGTCGGCGGAATTGGCCAGCGGGTTCCCACGTTTGGCCCCTTTGGCTTTGCCACGCGCACCCCTGCCCCCGGTCTCTGGCTCGTGGGCGACTCAACCCACCCCGGTGAGGGCACTGCTGGGGTCAGTTATGCGGCTTTAACGGTGGTGCAGCAGGTGGAACGCGCCCTGTCGCCCCTAGGCCCATTGTCCCGTTAGAGGGACTCTTGCCTTTTTTAGAAAGAAAACGTGGTTTTAAGGGCAAAAACACCCACTGGGGAAGCGTCTGTTGCTTGGTTGAGCAGCACAAAACCACCGGGAGTAATCGTAATCGCGTCACTGATGCGGTAGTTAAAATAGGCATCCACAATCAGGGGTATGGAGGAGTCTGTCCCCACGATCGCATTCTCATTGCTGACGATCGTCGGATTAATCCCCAAGGCAATGCCCCCCTCATGGCCTTCACCAAAAAGATCCGGAAACACCAACCCTAGCCCTGCGCTGTAAGCCGTTGCAAGATCGCCATTCACCTGATCTTTGAGCCAAGCATAGGTTCCAAAGGCAGAGAGCAGGAAATTCGGCGTAACTTGGTAGCTCAAGCCGATCCCTACCTCATCCAGGGTAGCTGCATCGGCCCCCCCAAAGGGATCTTGGCTTTTGAGGGTGCCCAGTCCCGCAAAGAAACCATCATCGCTGTCTTTGTCATATTCATGGAGATAGGAGACCGCCATCTGAAATCGGTCTTTGGTCACGGATAACTGGGTAAATGCACTCCAATCATCGTTAAAAAAGCCAAATTCCGGCTCATCGCTTCCCTGACCTGATAAATAGGCTGCGGCAATATTCACTGTCTCTGTGATTTGGTAATTGCCCCCAAGACCCGCCCACTCACTCACATCGTCGTACATCGTCCAAGCCCCTTCCAGGAAGTCGGCAAAGCCGCCGTATTCCCAGCCCGTGGTTGGGGTAATTTCGTCCAGTTCCATGCCCATGGGACCGACTTGAATCTCTGCGCGATCGCCCACGGGAAAGCGATACCATAGGTCATCTAATCGCACCGTTACCTCGTTCCCAGTGACGGTATCCGTTGCATATTCAAGCTGACCGCTGCGATCGCCGACGTTTCCAGCAAAAAGACGGGTATATAGCAAATCTTCCCCGCTAAAGCTGGTGCTGAGGCCCAAGCGGATCCGACTGCCAAAAACAGCATTATCCGCATCCGGACCACTACCATCGACGTTATCTCCCAACGTATCATTGAGGGAGAAAATCACTTCGCCCTGAATCTGGGTCGTGGTGGAAAACTGGTTAGCCTCTAACTCCGCTGTGCGAGCCTCTAGGGTATCCACTCGGCCCCGCAGGGTTGCCAGTTCAGCCTGAAACTCTTCCTGTAGGCGTTGCAAAATTGCTAGGTCTTCATCCGTCACAGCAGTTGCCGTAGCTGCTGTAATCAGATCATTAACGGTGTCCATGCAAGCATTGACGAGGGCGGCAGCTTCAGCACGGGTTAGGGCACGATTTCCCCTAAAGGTTCCGTCAGGGTAGCCCGCGACGCAGTTGTAACGCTCCACTAAGGCGCGAATGGCCTGGTAGCTCCAGTCGGTGGGACGAAGATCGCTCAGTTGGCTCACGGAGCGCAGTTGCCCCAGTTCTGTTGCCCAACCCAGAGCAGACTGGTCCAGGGAAGCGGAGGTCTCTTCAGCGCTGAACTCCTGAGCAGCGGCCTGATCGGCCCCTAGGGCAGCACCCAGAATCATGGGCACAATGGATAGGGATTGCCATGGTTGTTTCATCGGTGAATTCCTCAGTAAATGCCTCACAGGACCGGGGTCTGAGCCTCGGTCTTAGTGAAAATGATTCTTAACAAGCCTTGTAGCATTCCCAGGACAAAAACACAATCTTCAGCCTGTCGTATTAATCAACGTGAGTTCGACCCAGGTGCTGGAAATTCCTCACCCCAACCCCTCTCCCCCAGGAGAGGGGCTAAGACCCTGATTCTCAGGTTGCTCCCCCTCGCCCTTTTTGGGGGAGCAGGGTGGTTTCATAAAAAATTTGGGGCGGCGGATCAGATGAGACCATCGGGGTTTCAGGCTTTTTCCAGTCCATTGGATCCGGGCTGGCTCCAGAAGACCCCACGACTTTGTGCGGGTCTCGCGGAATAAAAGAGGGCGGGTTTGGGGAGATTCTGGCTGGGTCGTCTGGTTTTATGGGGTAAACCCGCCCCTACGGGAGATTTTGGTTGTGTAGGGGCGGGTTTTCGAGACAGTTTAGGATTCTAAGCGATGATTTACCTAAACCCGCCCTGGGGGTTTTTCGGGCTGGCCCCAGAAAGATCCACGAGTTTATGCGAGTCTAGCCGTTTTATGAAACCACCCTCCTCGCCCTTTTTGGGGGAGGGGGCTAGGGGGTGAGGGTCGTCGAACTCACGTTCATCAAGATTAAGAATGATGACGGTTTCAGGAGGGCCAAAAAAGATTAACCCCCCTCGCCCGGTTGTTGAGCGAAGGGGGTGAGGGGGGGAGTTGGGCTAAGGGTTAGGCAAAGGTGACCTGGATGATCATGTCATCAAAGTCTTGGTCACCGCCGCCAAATTGGTCTTCTACGGCGAAGGTTGTGCTTCCTAGGAGTCGGAAATGGTCTACACCGTCGCGGTTGACCGATCGGAAGGGCGTAAAGATGCGATCGGCGCTGTAATTGCC
>JAYKJG010000368.1:0-4533 GCA_035286285.1 Prochlorothrix sp. | reverse complement strand
GGGCAACCACGGGGGGTTTGCCCCTACGCGATCGCTATTTCTGGCTCTGTTGGCTGCGGAATTGCTGTTGGTGGGCGAGGTAAGCTTGGTGCCACTCCGCAAAGCGCCGATCGCCATCGCGGACTAGAGCTTGGCGGTACTGTTCCGAGGGAATCCAGGTTGGGGCCGTTTTGGCTGGGGATTGGCGTAATTGCTGACGGTAGCGCCGTTGGTGCTGTTGGTACCGGGATTGCCACTCCTGCCGCCGCCGTTCTCCATCGCGGACGAGGGCTTGGCGATAGTGTTCGGAGTCATAAACCGGAGTCGCAGCGGGCGGTGAGACCTCAGCCCCAGCCGGAACCGCCTCAGGGGTAGGCGCAACGGACTCAGCAGCAGACTCAGCAACGGACTCAGCAACGGACTCAACAACAGACTCGGACATGGGGCCTCCAGACAATGCGCAAGGACAAAATTCGGGTCAACCTTTAAGTCAATGGTAAAGCACCCCAACGCAGTAGTACGGACTTTAGTCCGTCCCTTGGCAACCGTGCAATGCACCCTATTTCGGACTGCGCAACATCCCCAGCACCCCAATCACCTCCCCCTGCTCATTGGTGATGGGCTTGCGCTTCGCCAGAAACGTCTTCACCCCGCCAGGAACGGGAAACTGCTCCTCGCCCGTTTGCACCTCCCCCGCCAGGGCCGCTTGATCCCGCTGGACCAAGGTTTGGGCTAGGTCTTGGGCCGTTTCGGGAAACAGTTCTAGATCGGTGTGGCCCACAATGTCCGCCATGGTCTTTTGCAACAGGCGAGCCAGTTGGGGATGGAGCGCCACGTAGCGCCCCTGCCGATCTTTCACAAAGCTCAGCAGATCGAGATGGGCGATCGTCCCCTGCAACCACTGACTTTGCTGGTGCAACGCTTGCTCTAGAGCCTTGCGATCGCCAATATCCACCGTCGTCGCAATAATCCGCACCACCCGCCCTGTTTCATGGGTAATGGGCACCAAGGTGGTCTCACACAGCCGCGCCGTACCATCGGGGCCAGGAAAATCCATTTCATAGACCAAGGTTGACCGTTGCTGCACACAGGCTTGGTACTGGCTTTGGAGCACCTGCACCTGGTCCCGCTTCAGCACCTCAGCCAAGGTGCGCCCCCGCAGCCGGTCCTGACTCAGCCCCGTCAGCCGCTCATAGGCCAAATTCGTCTCCACAAAGTGAAATTTGCCATTAGGCAACACATCCACCACGGCGATCGCCTGGTTAAACCCTTCGTAAATATGGCGGAAAAACTGCTCCTGCTGCTGTAGCGTACTTTCTGACTTAACGTAACTCTTAACTGATCTTTGTAACTCAGTGTTTTGCTTTTCTAGGCGCTGCTGGAGAGAGTAAAGCTGAAGCTGGTGTTGAACCCGTGCCAAAACCTCCTCAATTTGGAAGGGCTTGGTCACATAGTCCGCTCCCCCCAAGGAAAACGCCTTGACCTTATCCTCAGTTTCGTGGCTCGCACTCAGAAACAGAATCGGAATGTGGTGCGTGGTCGGATCGCTTTTAATTTGGCGACAGACTTCATAGCCATCCATCTCCGGCATTCGGATATCCAGCAGCACCAAGTCGGGGACTTTGCTCTTAATCGCCTTGAGGGCGAGCTTGCCGCTAATGGCCGAACTGACGCTGTAGCCCTGTTGGGTTAGGGTCGAGGTCAGCAGCCGGAGGTTGTCGGGGGTGTCATCCACCACCAAAATACTGCCCAACTCCGCCACTGACTTATATTTAAGGCCCAGCAGCCAAAAAATGCGGGTTTCTAATTCCTGGAGTTCCTTGCGATAGCCTCCTGTGCGGCTGGATAAGCCCTGGTGCAGCGGGGCAAGGCGGTCTAGCTCGGCGGCAACCTTAAGGGCTTCCTCTTCCTCCAGATAGAGACTGCTCAGCACCGCAGTGAGGTCACTGAAGGGATCCACATCCACACTGGCCCCCGAAGCTACAACGGACTGGAGGCGATCGAAGTTTTGGCGAATTAAGCGGCGGATGTAATAGGCAGCGGTGGGGGACAGGACATGGGCCAGCTTGGCATCAGCGGCAGAAGCGCCAGGGGAGGTGATCACGCCTGAGGCATCAGGCCATGAAGGGGATGAACTCATAGGTTAAGCACCGAATAAGGTTAGGCACAGATTCACCAGGAGCAGGAAGAGCATTGTGTTTGAGGCGACGTGGGCTAAGCAATGGCGATCGTCAAACGGGCGCAACGGGCGCGATCGACGAAAACAGCCCAACCGACCCTAGGCGGCCTTGCCTTGACTCTGTTCTAGCAACTCTAGCAAGACATCGAAGCGAAAATCATGGACAAGTTCCGTAAAGTATCGCTGGATCGACTCATGTTCCGGGGAAAGATCGTCAATCAAGGCGAGGCAGTCCTGTTCGCTGAGGCGGGCAGCAGAGTCGTATAACTCTTGTTTCCAGTCCAGCGGCAACAGATCCAGATCCTGGGGCTGAAAAACTCGGGGTTGCGCAACAGGGGGAGCCGCAGCGGGGTTCAGTTCACTAATGGTCGTTTCCAGGCCGGTATTGTCGGCAACCTCGGTAATTTCAAATTTAGCGCCCAAAAGGTCTCCCATGGTGTGGTACAGGTCCGTGGCATCGAAGGGCTTGCCCATGACCGCATCACAGCCCACGGCATACATTTCGGCCTGTTGACTGTCGAAGACATTGGCACTCAGGGCAATGATCGGCACCGGCACCGCAGGTTCAACCAAGGCCGCTGGGGAGGGCCACAGGGATCCCCCCCGCCCCAGGGTGTCCCGGCTATGGGGGCGGTTTCGGCTTGCGGCCCTTTCTGCCTCGCTGCTCTCCCTGGCGATCGCCCGATCGCCCAGGCTTTGTTGCTCTAGGGTGCGGATCCGTTGGGTGGCGGCATAACCGTCCATGTGGGGCATATGCATGTCCATGATAATTAAATGGGGCTGCCAGCCTTCCCACATTTCCAGCGCTTCGCGGCCATTACTGGCCTCCTCGGTCTCAAAGCCAACGCTGTTGAGCAGATGCACCAGAACCAGCCGATTATCGGCCCGATCGTCCACCACCAAAATGCGGTAGGGGGGAGATTGGCCGTCGAGGTGGTAGCGCAGGCGCTGGGGGGCTTTTTGGGGCGTGCGCTCCAGGGCATAGATGGGGAGATAGACCCGGAAGATGCTGCCTTTGCCGACGGAGCTTTCCAGGCTAATGGTGCCGCCCATCAGGGTGACAAAGTGGTGGGTGAGGGTGAGGCCCAGCCCCGATCCTTCGGCCACCTGCCGCGATCGCTGGGTTTGTTCAAAAGCCTCAAAAATAGCCCGCTGTTCCGTAGCCGCAATGCCAATTCCCGTATCCTGCACTTCTAGGCACAGGGTTTTGAGTTGGGGCGGGGGGGAAGCAGCGGAGGGGCTATGGGGTGAGGGGAACGGGGGCGGATTGGGGGGAGCTTCGGAGTGGAGAAAGACCCGCAGTTTAACCCAACCGCTGGGGGTAAATTTAATGCTGTTGCCCAGAAGATTAATGAGGATTTGGCGCAGTTTTTGTTGATCGGTCAAGACATAGTGGGGCAGGCTTGGCTGTTGTTCCAGTAGGAGTTGTAACCCCTTGACGGCAGCTTGCTGTTGCAGCATGGCGTGGATATGCTCCACCAGGTGACCCAGGTTAAACTCCTCCCCATTGAGGGTCATGCGACCGGCTTCAATCTTGGCCAGATCGAGGACGCTGTTAATCAGGGAGAGAAGATGGTTGCCGCTGTTGAGGATGCTGTTGAGGCTTTGGTTTTGGCTGGGGGTGATGTTGGAGTCGTGGGCCAATACCTGGGTAAAGCCCAGGATGACATTGAGGGGGGTGCGCAGTTCATGGCTCATGCTGGCCAAAAACTCGCTCTTAGCTTGGTTGGCGGCTTCGGCGGCTTCCTTGGCCCGTTGCAGTTCTAGGGTTTGCTGTTGCAGTTGGCGCACCAGTTGGGCTTGCTGGAGGGCAACGGAGCATTGGCCCGCAATTTGGACCAGGGTCGAGACCTCCGAGGAGTGCCACTGCCGTGGACTGTTGTTTTGGTAGGCGGCTAGTAGCCCCCAGAGGCGATCGTTCTCGTAAATCCCCGTAATCACATAGGCCCGCACCTCCATCCGTTCCAGCATCTGAAGATAGCAGGGGGTAAAGTGGGCCTCATAAATATCTGCAACCACCCGACAAATATTGAGGTGTTGGGCAAAAACCCCCCCTTTGCTGAGTTGCAGATAGGTGTCGGCGGAACCGGGAGAGGCACCAGGGGGGGCCAGTTTGGGGGTTAAGCGGTCCGCCGTCAGGGAGGCCGCAGGGGGGAAGTTGGGGCCGGGGGCGGCCAGGTTAGGAGCAGCCAGGTTAGGAGCAGCCAGGTTAGGAGCGGCCAGGTTAGGAGCGGCCAGGTTAGGAGCGGCCAGGTTAGGAGCGACAAGAGGGGGAGCAATGTCGGCACAGGTTTGGGGTTGCCAGTCTTGGATGCTGCACTGGCTCATGTTGTCCTGGAGTTGGGGTTCCTCGGTTTGGCGCTGGAGCAGGGAAG
>JAYKJG010000367.1:0-3102 GCA_035286285.1 Prochlorothrix sp. | reverse complement strand
CGGAGAGGTCAACTGATTTCAAGCATGAAAAACGAAAGCAACCCCAACTCTTTAAGTTGAGCTTGGGCAAATAGGCTCCGGGGGCTTGTAACCCAGAGAGCGATTGATTAGCAGCATAAAGTTCCTGGAGGGCTTTGATTCGGCCTCCTTCCCCCGTACTGCCCCGCACAACTTGCTTAACGGGTTCCCCGGCTGCATCGCGCTTGAGTTTTTGCTTTTCTTCGTCCTCAAACACATACTCATACTCCGGCTCGACGGAAGCTCCCGTATTGACCACTGCCCAGGCTTGATACTGCCGATCGCGCCCGCGCTCCATAGTCTCCACCAGAAACACCGCCGAACTGACCATAAATAATAACGCTGCCGTTAGCTTGAACAGCCCTAGCTCACCGATCGCCGCCGAGAGATTATCCAGCCGCTTTTCCCAGCGTTTTTGCTCCACCTGCTCCGCCACCCCCAAAACGCGCCAAGTGGGATCCAACCGTTGCAGACCGTAAACCACTGGCCCAAAGACCCCATAATTCAGGGGTTTCCACACCACCCACCGCACCAGGAAGCATCCCGGCTTCCACACCAGCCACTGTACCGGCTTCACCGTCACCCAAGCCAAAGGCTTCCTCACCTTTCCCACAGGCCGCAAAACCCGCCCTAAATGCCGAAAAATCGGCGGCGGCGATGGGGGAGACGGGATCACTTCATCGGCCTCATGGGGCAAACTGGGCTGCATTTCTGCCCGAAGGGAGCGCAGTTCTTGGGTTTGGGCATCTTGGCGCTGCTGGACCCCTTGCAGGACTTGTTTTTGTTCCCGTAGCTCCTGGAGTTGCTGCCGCTGGAGTTCCTGAAGTTGCTCCAGTTGGGCCACCAGCCGATCGACCTCGCCGCGATCGATCGCCCCCGGTCCGCCCCCGACCTGCCCCAAAACCTGCCCGATCGCCGCCTGAATCTGTTGTTGCATCTCCTCAAACATCGGTAGCAGCCCTCATCATCTTTTGGATTCACCGATTAGACCCCATCGCGCCGAGATTTGGAACCCCCTCCCTGGGATTGCCCTCAGACCCTAGCCTAGTAATTTCGCTACCCCACGACCCATAATACTGAAGGGGAACCCCCTCAATTGCGGCAAAAATTCGAGGCATGGAAAGATAAAACCAGGGATACCTAGAGCCAGACCGGGACCGGTCTCTTCCGGTTAGAACGCTCAAGTAACCGTCAAAAGAGATACACCACAGCCGATCGGCAGAGCAGCCCAGGAATAGCGTTGTAACTTGCCAAAAGCCCCCAATCCGCCCTCTCAGATTGTATCCATGGCAAGCAAAAGCCCCTCCCCGGCCCCGGTTTCTTCTGTGCCCCCGGCAAGGCTCTGTAAGCTTGGCAAGACCAACCGGGGATTTCGATCCTCTACTTCAAGGCCCTTCCGCTCTCCTTCGCCCTTGCATTCTTCTGTTATCTCTACCCTATGACCGCCCCCAAGCCCCCCTCTGAACCCGATCGCCTGCGCTGGCTCCAAACCTACCAAATCCTCAACACCCTCCCAGAGTCAGACTATACCGATCTGGTCCAGATGGCGGCTTGGGTTTGCCAAACCCCGATCGCCCTGCTGGGCTTTATCGACCACGATCGCCAATGGTTTAAGGCCGCCGTTGGCCTCACAGTCACCCACATGCCCCGGCACCAAACTTGCTGTGCCTACACCCTCCTCAGCGATCAACTTTTGGTGATTCCGGACCTGAGCCGCGACGATCGCTGCGCTGCCCTGCCCTGGGTCCAGGGGGAAGAACACCTGCGGTTCTATGCTGGGGCACCCCTCATCACTGAAGAAGGGCTAGTCCTGGGGACGCTCTGCGTTTACGATCGCCAGCCCCGCGACCTTAGCCCCGAACACCGCCAAAGCCTGCTGACCCTCAGCCGCCAGGTCATGGCCCAACTCAACCTCCGGCAAACCCGCCACCGCCTCCACCAAGAAGCCCACCAACACCGCCGCATCGCCCAAGCCCTGGACCAGGCCCAACAGAAGTACCACAACCTGATGCAGTCCCTCAATGCGGTGGTGTGGGAATACAGCCTGGAAACCGAGCGCTACCAGTTTATGACCCCCATGGTGCAGGAGTGGCTGGGCTACCCCCTCACCGACTGGCTGACCAAACCCGCCTTTTGGGCGGACTGTCTGCACCCCGCCGATCGCAACTGGGTTTTGCCCTTTACCCAATCCGCCCTGAAAACCGGCCAAAGCCATGAGCTAGAGTACCGGCTCTGTACCGCAGCCGGTGAAGTGGTTTGGATCCACGATGTGGCCACGGTGATTTTCCAGCAGGGCAGACCGGTGGGCATCCAGGGCATGTGGACCAATATCACCGAAAGTAAGACCATGGCGGCCCAGGTCCAGGCCCACCAGCAGCGGCTGTCGCTGTTGATGCAGCAAACCCCCGTTGCAGTGATGGAGTGGGATTTAGACTGGCGCATTAAAAGCTGGAACCCGGCGGCGGAAAAGTTATTTGGCTATTCTGCGGGGGAAATGATGGGGCAGTCGGTGGCGGTGTTGGTGGCCCAGGAGCAGCGGGAGACTATGCAGCAAATGCTGACGGAGTTGGCCAATAACCCCGGCGATCGCTTCCAAATTAACAAAAACCTGACCAAAACTGGGCAAACTGTCCTCTGTGAATGGCACAACACCCCCCTGGTCACCGATACGGGCGAAAAGGTGGGATTTACCTCGATCGTGCTGGATGTTACGGTGCGGGAGCAAACGGCCAAAGCCCTGCAACGGAGCGAGCGCAAGCTACGGCTGGGCATGGAGCGGGAGCAGGCCATGACTCGGATCCTGAGCCGGATGTTATCCACGGTGGAGGTCCAGGAGCTATTTCAGGTCACCGCCGAAGAGGTGCGATCGCTGCTGAACTGTAGCCGGGTGGTGCTGTACCAATTCAATCCAGATTGGTCCGGTACCTTTGTCGCCGAGGCCGTTGCGGAACCCTGGACTTCCCTGCTCCAGCGCCAAACCGAGGAACCCCAACTCCAGGACAACATGAGCCAGTGCAGCATCCAAGACTGGCAACCCCAAACCTGTGCCGACATTGCTCCCCCTCTTGTCGCTCCTAACCTGGC
>JAYKJG010000366.1:0-2740 GCA_035286285.1 Prochlorothrix sp. | reverse complement strand
CCCCCTATGCAGCACCAGATGCAGCAATTTTATTCCATGATCTAAACTCTCCCGATGTTGCTCAAGGGTTAGATTACTTACGAGATCATGGGTGGAAAACATTAATTTATAGCACAACTCAAATCATGGGTGTAGCTTGGCGAGGTGATGTTCAACCAGCTAAGCATATTCCTGATCCTACAATTAACTGGGTTATTCCTAAGCACCTTAAAAGCTATACTATCAGTGGCTGGGATGAATATCAGAAGAGTTATCAAATACCTAAACAAAAACTCTCTAGCATTTGTATTGATGGGGTCTTTTTCCAGCTTTATCAGACGGGGATTGCGCGGGTGTGGCGATCGATCCTCACCGAATGGGCCAACACCGAATTTGGCAAGTATATCGTGATCCTCGATCGTGGCCAAACCGCCCCCCAAATCCCCGGACTTCGCTACCGTACCATCCCCCCCTTCAGCTATCAGAACCTAGAGGACGATCGGCAACTGCTCCAGCAAATTTGCGACGAAGAAAACGCCGACTTACTCATCTCCACCTACTACACCACCCCCCTCACCACCCCCACCGTCTTCATGGGCTACGACATGATCCCCGAAGTCATGCAGAGCCTAGGGGCACCCGTTGACCTCAACGATCCCATGTGGGTCGCCAAACACCACGCCATCAACCACGCCAGCCACTACCTCACCATCTCCGAAAACACCGCCCAAGACCTGCAACAGTTTTTCCCCAACATCGCCCCAGAACAAATCACCGTTGCTCACTGTGGCGTGAGTCCAACCTTTACCCCGCCCAGCGCCGCAGAAATCGCCCAATTCAAACACAAATACGGCATCACCAAGCCCTATTTCCTGACCATTGGCTCCGGCGCTGGGGGCTACAAAAACCTGATTCTGTTCTACCAGGCGATCGCCCAACTCCCCACCCGCCAAGGCTTTGATATTGTCGCCACCGGCGTTTATCCCCAGGTCGATCCCCAATTCCGCGACCTCGCCCAGGGCATCACCATCCACACCTTAAATCTCAGCGATGAAGAGTTGCGGTTGGCCTATGGCGGCGCGATCGCCCTGGTCTACCCCTCCAGCTACGAAGGCTTTGGGATGCCGATCGCCGAAGCCATGGCCTGCGGTTGCCCCGTCATCACCTGCCCCAACGCCTCCATCCCCGAAGTCGCCGGAGAAGCCGCCCTCTACGTCTTTGACCAGGACATCGACGGCATGGCGGAAGCCCTCTGCGAAGTGCAAAAGCCCACAGTACGCAACAGCCTCATCCCCGCCGGACTGGAACAGGTGCGCCAATTCTCCTGGGCCACCATGGCCACCACCGTCGCCGATACCCTCATCGCCACCACCCTCGCCCCCCTCAACCTCTGCGACCACACCCTCATCGCCTTCCCCGACTGGACCCAGCCCGAAGAGGAACTCCAAGCCAGCCTCACCGCTGCCCTGCGCCAAGCCGTCCACTACGCCGATTCCCTGGAAACTGACCCCGAAACTCTCCAAATCACCCTTTTAATCGACATTGCCCAAGCGCCCGACCTCGATCTTGATGCCCTGATGGCCAGTGCCGCCCTGGAGCTAATGCTCAACGAAGAGTTGGAGGTTCCCGATGGGATTCAAATTACGCCGCTCCCGCCCCTCAGTCCCCTGCAATGGCAGCATCTCCGCCCTCGCCTCACGGCCCGCATTCTCCTGGTTCCCGAAGCGATCGATCGCGCCCAAACCCACTGCCCCAATCTCCCAACCCTCGCCCCACAAGCCTAGCCCCCAACTTTTTGAAAACCTTGAGTTTATGGTAAGTATTCAGGGGAGAGACGAAGTAAGTAGGGTTTCAGCCCGACGATCGCTGGTCAGAGCCGGATCAAAGGGGTGCATTTCCCTGGGAAACCCTCGACTTGGGTAGGGGTCGCGCCCCCGTGTCTCCCCTCTGACCGCCAACAACCGGGGCAACCACGGAGGGATTGCCCCTACCCAAATTGGGAAATCTGCCCAAGTGCAATAGAACCCAGCCGCAAGACCCAACCCAACCCCTATGACTTTTCTGAAAAACTCATTACCCCCATCCTGCACAAAACCCTATGAAGCCGATTATTATCATTGGATTACTGCCACAGTCCAAAAACTTCAGGAACAGGATTGGGAGGCGATCGACTGGGAAAATTTGATTGAGGAAGTAGAAGATTTGGGTCGCCGTCAAAAACGTAAATTGGAGAGCCTCCTCACTCGTCTCCTAGAGCATCTCCTCAAACTCAAGTATTGGCACAGCGAAAGCGATCGCAACGCCAACCACTGGAAAACTGAAATTCTCACCTTCCGCAAACAAATCGCCAAAGAACTCCAAGATAGCCCCAGTCTTCGCCCCTACTTAAATTCCATGGTGCCTGAACTCTACGGTGATGCCCAAGAACTGGTCGCCACCCGGAGCAATTTACCCTTGGCAACTTTTCCAGCAACGATCGAGGCCAGTCTCGAAGAAATTTTAGATCCCCAGTGGTTTTTATAAGCCGTATCCATCGCAATCTGACCCTTTTCCCTAGCTCCCAGAGATGACCCCATGAATTGGCAAGAAGTTTGTGAGCATCCCCAGTTACAGAATCTTCCGTTTAAGGTGGAACTCAATCGATGGGGGCAAATTGTGATGAGTCCGGTTAAGGTCAGGCATTCTTTTTACCAGGGTCGAATCCAACGCCTCCTAGAAGCCTTTCTGAAGACGGGGGAAGTGATGCCAGAATGCGCGATCG
>JAYKJG010000365.1:0-3403 GCA_035286285.1 Prochlorothrix sp. | reverse complement strand
ACTGACAAAAGGGGGTCAAACCGAGGCGCAGAGGGCGGGTCAGGAAACCTGACCCCTACACTCCCAAACGTCTTGTAGGGGCGCGGTTTTCGCGCCCAGGGCAGAATTTTCTGTCAGTCAACCAGCTACTGGCCTAGGGCTGGGGCACGAGGATCGCTGGGGCACGAGGACCGCGCCCCTAGCAGAGTTTGAGAATGATTTGAGAATGATTTTAGGACGATCGAGATCAGGAAATTTGACTTAAATTAAGGACTAAGCCACCTTAACCATCACGTTTCCACCCTCAATCTTAGACTCATAGGGTGCAAGGGGTTTTTTCGCAGGGCCTTTAACCACTGCCCCTGCTACGCTGAACTCCGCATCATGGCAGGGACAGAAAAACACACTGTTCTCCCCTTGCCAGTCTACGGAGCACTGCTCATGGGGACAGACTCGGCTCAGGGCCACAAGCTTCGCTGCATTATTTGGATCGCGAATCACAATGACCTTTTTGGGATCTTCGATCGCTAAAAACCCCGCCGCATCCAACTCCGCCACTGTTCCCGCTGTCACATAACCACCGCCCTCGGCCAGGGTGGTCGCTGCCCCTTCCGCTGTGTCAATGGCCTGCCCTACGGCACTTTGGGGGCCATCCGCTGGGGGTGCTTCTGCGGCGGGTTCTGAACTGGAACAAGCGGCTAAAATCACAGGTAACGAAGAGGCTAGGGTGCCTACACCGACCCAACTGAGAAAATCACGACGATTCATGGCCAATCTCCTTCTAAGCAATTATGTCAGCGAGTACGTTATGGGGTCTGTCATCGGGTTATGTGCGGATGATCTCCCATTGGTTATTGTAGGCAGAATTGTGGCCGATCGGGGCTGGGGCGATCGGGAATGGGTACGGGGAACTGGAGTCTCGCTTTGCACTGTCGTGGGGACTGTCGTGGGGACTGGCGTTCTGCCCTGTTATGCCAAAGCCCTGCTGTAGCCCTGCTGTAGCCCTGCCGTCAGTTCTGCCTTAGTTTCCGCCGATTAATTCCAGCATTAACCCCAAAATTAGCATTAAACTTCACCCTAACCCTAACCTATGTCTGACATTCACCAATATCAGCCCCCCCTCGCCTTTATTCCCCCCCACTTTAACCCTTGGGTGCTGCGCCTCACCCAGGCTCTGCTACCGTTGCTGCTGCGTCGTAGCAAACTCGATCGGATCCAGGTTGCCCACCTCGATCGGCTCCAGACCCAATACCACGCCTTCCAGCAGGGCAAAACCCGCTTGATCCTTGCCTTCCGTCACCCCAGCATTGACGATCCCCTGGTCCTCTTCCACCTCCTAGCCCAGCACCTCCCCCGCCGAACCTCTCCCAAAGACCGGCCCCCCGATCGGCCCCTATCCCAACCCATCCACAGTCATTTTCTCTACGATCGGGGCATTCCCCTGTGGGCAGGAAACTGGGTCGGCTGGCTCTACTCCCGACTGGGGGGAGTGCCGATTCACCGGGGCAAACTGGATATGCAGGGATTGCGGACAGCGCGACAGTTGTTAGTAACGGGAGATTTTCCCTTTGCTGCGGCCCCTGAAGGAGCGACTAATGGCCATAATGACATTATTAGCCCCCTAGAGCCAGGAATTGCCCAACTGGCCTTTTGGGCCGCAGAAGATCTACAAAAAGCACAGCAGCATTCCACGAGCGTCGCCATTGTGCCGATCGGCCTGCGCTACCACTATTTCAAGGCTCCCTGGACCGAGATCGATCGCCTGCTGACCACCCTGGAGTTGGATACAGGCTTGTCCCCGCTGACCCAACCCAACCCCGCCCTTCCCGACCCACCCACCCTCACCACCGAGGCCGATCGCTGTCGCTACCAACGCCTGTATCGCCTGGGTTTACACCTCCTGGATCACTTAGAACAGTTTTACCGCCGCTTTTACCACCGTAATCTTCCCAAACCGGGCCAGGAAACCCTCGATCTCCCCCAGCGGCTGCAACGCTTGCTCAATGAAGCCTTGAGCGTTGCGGAAGAATACTTTGGTTTGACGGCTAAGGGGGATATTATTGGCCGCTGTCGGCGCTTGGAGCAGGCGGGTTGGGATTGGATTTATCGGGAGGATTTAGCCGATCGGACCCAATTAAGTGCTTTGGAGCGGGGTTTAGCCGATCGGGTGGCGGAAGAAGCCTCGTTACGGCTGTGGCATATGCGGATTGTGGAAAGTTTTGTGGCAGTGACGGGATCCTATGTGCGGGAACAGCCCAGTGTCGATCGCTTTGCTGAAACAAGTCTTTTAATTTGGGACTTAATTACCCGCCTCAAAGGGGGAGGGAATCCCCTGCTTCGTCCGATTTTAGGGCGAAAGTGGGTAGAAGTGACGATTGGGGAACCCCTAACGGTAGAGAGCTACTGGGCACAGTACCAGGAGAACCGACGGGGCGCAAAAGCAGCGGTTACGGCCTTGACTCAGGATCTGCAAATGGCCCTGACCCAGTTGCTATAACATTGGCGAGGTCTATCACGCTGGGTTATGGCTAGGGGTTATGGCTAGGGGTTATCCCTAATAGGTCGCCGCTCTGCTCCTCCTGCTCCTCCAGTTCCGTTGTCAGATGGGCCGCTAGATCTTGGAGTTGCGATCGCCGAGGTTCTCCCTCAAACTGGGCCAGTTGTTGGATTAGAAGAGGACGCTGACGCTCATCTGCAAGGCTAAAAGCATCATACCAGTAGCCCTGAGCCGCATAGGCAGACGAAAGCGCAGAATCAGCGGAAATGATCCCTTTTCCTGGGGATCCTGCTTGGGTCAGTGCCTGGGTTGCCTCGGTCTGGCGGAAGGTTGTACCAAACTCAGCAGCATACTTGCCCCGCCCAGAAGCACAGACGATCGCCACCTGTAAGGTATAAATTCCGGGGGGTAACGCTGTGGTGAGGGTTACCGGAACTAGTCCGGGCTGGTCTCCCGTGGCTTCGAGGGCCTCCACGAAGGTACTTTTGGCATCTAGGATGTCCACATCCAGATGATAGGTTTCGCGGAGGGGAACGTAAAAAAAGAAGGTGGGCTGGGGAGTGGCGCTGTATCCTAAATGGGAAACGGGGGCGATCGCCATAAACGGCAGATCGGTGGTTGCCAAACAGCCGCCTCGCGGCCCATTGCTCACCGTTAACTCCAAAGGAACCTCACCCTCAGGCGGTTGATAATCTGCCTGGGCGGGAGTCACTCGCACTCCTAAGCAGAGGATTAACCCTAAAGCGACGAAAACACTAGGAGGAAGGCTATTTCGAGGGAAATACATGGTTGAATTTGGCGTATAATGGTGAGATTAATCTTTGGAGATTGACCCTTGAGCCTGATCCTGAAGAGGGGGTTTTGAGATGAAGTTTAAAGCCCAATACAGGTTTCTGCAACCGTTTTCCCATACTCTAGCATGGAAAT
>JAYKJG010000364.1:0-4214 GCA_035286285.1 Prochlorothrix sp. | reverse complement strand
TCAACCGTCGATCGCGGCTTCTAGCAAACTTCGGTTCGGAGTTGTTCAGCATCAATGCCCGGTGCAAAGTAAATGCAGGCCAAATTCCAGAAAATGGCGATCGTATGGGGCAGCTTGCGGAAAAACTTGACCCATTGGGGTTGGGCCGTGGCATCAATGGCCTTGATGTTGAGGTTGCGATCGGCACAGCGGTGTAAGCGAGGGAAAAACTGGGGATGATCCACATTCAGCACCGACGGGAAAGCCCGTGCCGAAGTATTGTTGGTTTCCCGAATCACATCGGCATCAAACTGAGTCGGATCCAAGCCCAACATTTCATAGAACGTAGAGCGCTCATGGACCGTCAGGCTGTGGGTCGCAAACACCGTCAGCAAAAAGAACCGGCTCCACAGCTTAGAGGCCCAATTGTCCCAAAGCTTAGACTGCGATCGCAGAATCACCTTAAAAATATCCCCGTGGCGATTTTCATCTTGGCACCAGCTTTCAAAATAGTGAAAGAGAGGATAGAGGTGATGCTCAGGATGCTGTTGCAAATGGCGGTAGATGAGAATATAGCGCCAGTAGCCAATTTTTTCCGAGAGGTAAACTGTATAGACAACCCACTCGATCGGGAAAAAAGTATAGGTACGATTTTTGGTAATCTTACCCAAGTCTAAAGAGATACCAAAATCCTGCATCGCCTTGTTAAGGAACCCAGCATGACGGGCTTCATCACGGGCCATTAAATGGAACAGTTCCGACAGGACAGGATTGCGATCCTTCAGTTTACGCGATAGCTCCTTAAACAGGAGAAAACCGGAAAACTCAGACACACAGGAGCGCTCCAGATAATCCAGAAAGGCTTGGCGTTCCTTGCCCTGGATATGGTCCCAGGACTGTTGAAAGTCATCGGTGCGGACGAAATGGTGGCGATTATAGTCATTCCGCATCTCGGTCAGCACTGCTTCAAATTCCTGTGCCTGACTCGACAGATCAAAACGAGCGGTTTTATCAAAGTCTGTAGTATAGAAACGAGGGGCTAAGATGCTTTCTTCCACCATGGCTTTGGTGGCAGCAGCCTCGATCGTCCGGGGATTAGAAACAGTACTGACCATAGATTTATTGTTGTGCTATCGCCCTTCTATCAAAAATCTCCTCCCAACTCTACCCTCTAAAGGCTCTGGGTCAAATCTTTTCTGGGAAACCTTTAACAAGCCTTTATATGAAACTAAAAGGTTGTCAAAGTAAACAGCAAGGGGGGCATCCCAATTGAGAAGCCCTCAGGGTGCATTTCACTTTGGTGCAACCCAGACAGCCACAGGACCACATCACGAAATCGGGAGTAAATTCAAGATTTATCCCGAAATTTCAAACTCAATTCCATCCAACGCCTTAAAATCATGGGTGAAGTGATCCGTAAGGTTGGTGTCGCTGAGTTCAAGGTTGTAAAAATCCAGGGATTCCGCCTCAAAGAGGGGGCCAGCGTGCCAGGTGCCTGGGTTGAGCTTCAAGAAGCGATCGCCGGGAACCGTGAAAACCTGAAGCTGCGATCGATCGGGTCGATCGCCCAAGCTAGGGGGACAAACCGCCAGCCACCAAGCCAATCCGCCCAGGGAACCGAGGCACTGGCTACAACGCTGATGCCGTGTAATGCGGTGGAAGCGGCGACCCTTGTGGGACAGACGCATGATATAGAAGCGGGGGGTACCGGGGGCGAGGACCAGTTGGGCATCCTCGCGATCGAAGGGCTTACCGTCAGCCGACGGCAAAATCACCTGCCCATAGGGCTGAAAAGCCTCAGGCGTGGCAAGGCGCGGGGTTAAGGTCTGGGGTGAAGGCATAACCGAATTCTATAGCGGCCAAGACTTGAGTGGGATACAGGCTACAAGCTACCCTATTTTCAACGGTAGGGGCGCGTGTCTTGATCGGGGCAAAAAACCGGCCCCATGCAGCATTTTGTCCCCGCTCGTCAATCTCCCAAGAGGGCCGGAAGACCCGGCCCCTACCGTCGATACGGCTCTGCCACAGCCACAGAGGCACCCCGATCGGAAGATTTCCCTAAAGATGTGTCAAAATACTGTTATCTAGACTACTTTTTTCCATGGACCCCCTCCCTGAGGATTCTGCTTTGATGGTATGATCCGAGCCGTTACGCTTTGCCGTGATCTGCATGGATCCCTTGATGAAGGCGTGGTGGGAACTTTCCCGCACGATATCAGCTTGCCCTCAATTAGCTTGAACTTGAGCAGTTCCGACCTGTTACATAAGCGTCACTCAGCGTGAATGAGGCATAATGCCGACAATACAAGCGCACAATTCTGTTGTTACCACTCCTACCCTCCCAAATCCCGGCACTGCGACGATTTTGGTTGTGGAAGATGAGGACTTAATTCGAGAAACCATCACCCTGGCTTTGCAGGATGAAGGCTACACCGTACAAGCCTACAGCAATGGACGGTCTGCCCTAGACCTCTTCTATGCTGCTTCTGTAGGGTCTAGCTCCGCCTATGGCGCAACGGCTCCCCCCCCAGAGTTACCCGATCTCATTGTTTTAGATTTGATGCTGCCCCTAATCAACGGCCTCGATTTCTGTCGCTTTATTCGGCGGCAGGGCAGTACGGTGCCGATTTTGATTTTGAGCGCCAAGGGGACCGAGACCGATCGGGTCGTGGGCCTAGAAGTCGGAGCCGATGACTATCTAACCAAACCCTTTGGGATGCGGGAACTGGTGGCCCGCTGCCGTGCCCTCCTGCGGCGATCGCAACACCACGCAGCAGCGACTGACTCCCCCGTGTTGCGGTTCCAGCACATTGCCCTCTACCCCTCTGAATGCCGGGTCACCCTCCACGGCGAACCGGTGAACCTCTCCCCCAAGGAATTTCGGATTTTAGAGCTATTTCTCAACTATCCCCGCCGCGTTTGGTCCCGTGAGCAGCTTCTAGAGCGGGTTTGGGGCATCGACTTTATGGGCGATAGCAAAACCGTAGATGTGCATATTCGCTGGCTGCGGGAAAAGCTAGAGGCTGACCCCAGCCACCCCCAGTATTTGCAAACCGTGCGGGGATTTGGCTATCGTTTTGGGTAAAACTTGTAGGGGCGTGGTTTTCGCGCCCCCGGCAAAATTCTGTATCGGTCAGCTTGGGTAAAACTTGTAGGGGCGTGGTTTTCGCGCCCCCGGCAGAATTTTATGTCGGTCAACCAGCAGTAAACCAGTCGGTAATGGGACAAATGGGGGGATGACTGCCTTTAATGTGGGAGCGGGATTATTGGCCGGATCGGGTTTGGTGCTGCTCTATCACCTGTACTACCGTCGCCAACAGTATCTGCTGATCCAGGTACTTCGCCATCAGCGCTCCCCCCGCAGTCTCGGCCTTACGTCGCCATTCTTCGGGATTCTGATTCACTACCAAGACTCTCAAAACCGCCTAGGGCAATCTCTGGCCGATTTTGAGACACTGCTAGAGCATTTGCCCCTCGCCTATCTGGAAGTGGATGACGATAATCAGTTACAGCGCTGGAACCCTGCGGCTCAGGCTTTGCTGAAGCTGCCCAACGTCGATCGGGGGCGGCAGCGGTTGTTGCTGGAGTTGTTCCGGTCCTATGACCTGGATCAACTGATTGAGAAAACCCGCCAGAGCCAGACCCCTTGCCAGCGGGAATGGAGTTTGAATTTAGTGGGGACGGATCTGGCCAATCCCCAGCCCCAGCCTAATTTGGAGTTGCGGGGCTATGGCATCCCCTTGGCGCTGGGCCGCATTGGTGTGTTTTTGGAAGATCGCCGGGAAGCGGTGCAATTAACGCAGCAGCGCGATCGCTGGGTGTCCGATGTGGCCCATGAACTGAAAACGCCCCTTACGTCGATTCGGCTGGTGGCAGAGACGCTGGTCGATCGGGTTGCGCCCCCGTGGCAGTCTTGGATGGAGCGGCTCTTGGGGGAGGTGGTGCATTTGAGCCATTTGGTGCAGGATTTGCTGGATCTAAGCCGCCTTGAGCGCCGATCGCCCATGCTGATGGTTGCGTCGCTGGATTTTGTCGATTTGGTCAACACAGCCTGGGACAGTTTGGAGCCGATTAGTCGCCGTCGTCAGATCGATTTGCATTACCATGGCCCCTTGGAGTTGTTCCTAGAGGGCGATCGATCGCGGCTGTATCAAGTCGTCCTCAACCTGCTGGACAATGCCATTAAGTACGGGCCACCGCGCTCTGTGATTACGGTGCGCCTCAGTGTTGTCCCA
>JAYKJG010000363.1:0-3814 GCA_035286285.1 Prochlorothrix sp. | reverse complement strand
GGATCACTGCTGGGGGGACAGGCTCCCGCCTTGGCTCAGACGGACCCCCTCCCAACCGATCCCGACCCGGAGGAGCTAGCCCAGCCAACCCACACGGCTTTAGTCCGCCCTGCGCCAGATTTGAGTCCTCTCAATCTCAATGTGCTTCAGGATCCCAACCGGGAGCCAGTGCGGTGTCAAAGCACTGCCGAGCAGTTAGATCCAGCGTTAATCCTCACGCCGGATACCATCTGCCAGCAGGGGCTAACGCCGCCGAGTTTGTGGTGGATGCAGGAGCAGTTTGAGGCCCAGTCTCCGACCTATAAAAAGTTGGTGACGACGTGGTTAACCTATTTGCCCAATCCCGATCGGCCTGGTCGGGTGGATTTGGTGGTGAATCTCCAGCGCTGGAGTGTCATGGATTATTTCAGCCGCTACGAGTTTATCCATGCCTTTGGGGGTGAGGCGAGCCGATCGGGCTATAACACCCGCATTTTTAATCTTCGGGGTGAGTTTTTAGGCTCCTATACCTGTTCCCAGGGCGATCGAGTGCCGCGTTTACAGCCTGTGGAGGGGGCGATCGAGGGCGATCCCAGTCCCAATTCCAACCCCGATCTCGATCCAACTAGCGATACAGCTACCAACACCCAGAGCACCACAGATCACGCCAGCCACAGCAATACCAGCCACAGCAATACCAGCCACAGCGACACCAGCCCTAACCTTGCCAACCTCAAAGGCATCGATCCGGCCTACTGCCACATTGTCATCAACCGGGTGGGTCGCATTCTCCACGACATCGAGTAGCGCCCCGGCAGGCATTCTCACGCCGGAGCGTGGGAACAGGAGGTCAGTCAAGGGAAGAAGTTAGGCAGGCAAGGGGCTTCGGTTGCCAGGGACTCTAGGCATCGGGGTCCAGATCGGGAATGGTGTAGTCCATAAAATCCTTGGCGAGACAGGTGTTGGGGAAAATCGCCTGGGCCTCTTCTAGCAAATTATTTAAGGTGATGGCATTGCCGGGAGCATAGCGGGGGCTGAAGTGGGTCAGGATTAATTGCTTAACGCCCGCAGCAAGGGCAACTTGGGCCGCCATGGTGGAGGTGGAGTGGAGCCGCTGAAAGGCCATGGCAGCATCTTGATGGGCAAAGGTGGCCTCATGGACCAAAACATCGGCTCCCTGGGCCAGTTCGATCGCCGACTCACAAAAAACCGTATCGGTACAGTACACAAAGCTTCGGCCCGGTCGCGTTGGCCCACACAGGTCTTGCCCACAAATTTCCCGGCCATCTTCTAAGGTCACGGTTTTCCCGGCCTTGAGTTGCCCATAGATCGGCCCTGACGGAATCCCCAGAGCCTTGGCCTTGGCCACATCAAACCGCCCCGATCGATCGCGCTCCTGCACCCGATAGCCAAAGGCCGAAACCCGATGCTCTAGCAACCGGCAATCCACCGTATAGTCAGCATCCTCCCAAACGCGACCCGGTTGGACGCTGTGGATCTTAAGGGGATAGGAGAGGTGGGTTTGGGAATATTGGCCGCAGGCTTGGAGGTAGTCCTTGAGGGGGCGAGGGCCGTAGATATCGATCGCCTCTGGGTTGCCCGACAGGCCACAACTGGCCAGCAATCCCATCAGCCCAAAGGTGTGGTCCCCGTGCATGTGGGTGACAAAAATGCGCCGCAGTTGGCTAATGCGGAGGTCGCTGCGGAGAAATTGGTGTTGGGTGCCCTCGCCACAGTCAAACAGCCAAATTTCCGATCGCTGGGGCAAACGCAGCGCGACGGCGGATACATTGCGCGATCGGGTAGGGACACCCGAACTGGTTCCTAAGAAGGTAATTTGCACGGAAAGCCTCAGGCCACAGCGAAGGATAGTACAAAAGAGGAGTTCATTTTACGTTGGCAGACGCACCCAGTCGGTAGGGACAAGCCCCCCTGTGTCGGTAGGGGCAATGCCCCCCGTGGATGCCCCCCGGTTGCTGGCCTGGGAACCGCCCCAGCCTTAGTCGTTGCACCCCCGCTAAATCTTGTGCTATTAACAGCACAATTTCTAGGGTACTTCGATCGACTTTTCCGAGCCTACCGCAACAAATCAAGGTAGGCGTAGTCAGAACTTTAAGTCTAGAGCTATCTATGCTAAATCTGGAGTGTTAGCTCTAGGCTGGGCACCGCCGGACGAGGAAAGGCAATGGGTAGCGGCTAGCCCCCAAGGGGCTGCCCTGGTTTTGGCCCGAAGCAGGTCAGCCCAGGGGCGCAAGCCCTACCCCCCTGATCCCGCACAGCAGCAATGCCCTGGTCTGAGGCTACGATTTTAGCGTTTGCCGCGATCGGCCTCTTCCTTAACCCGACTCCAGTCACCCCTATATTTTGCAGATGAACCGGCAGTCTTTCTTTTCCTACACAACCCCTTCCCGTCTTTTTCCATCCCCTTCCCAGCCCACCGTCACCCCTTCCTCCCCCGTTGCTAGGGTGTTGGCTCGGCTGACCACCGGGTTTCGCCCCCAGCGGAACCCGTTTAAGGGACAGTCTGCGGATCCGGCCTCGATCGTGCCCCCCGCGTCCTCTGCGCTCCCCCCCACGCCGGTCCAGAAACCATCTCAGGTCCACCGCGCCCTAGGCTGGTTAGCCTCCGGCTGGGTTCTCAGCACCGTGAGCCTAGCGGCTCCGGCCCAAGCTGCCCTGCAACTGCGGGTCGCCGTCGAAGATGGAGTCTCCCAAGTTCAAGTGGGAACCTCCTCCGCTGCCATCGTCCGCGACAGCAGTGGGCGGCAACTGGGTCAAATGTCCGCCATGGCCGGATCCTTAGCCCGTAACCGGGGCGGCCAAGTCAGCCTAGGGAGTTGGAACGCCAGCCAGCTTTGGGTAGAACCCCAGCAAGGCGGTTATGTTTGGATCGGCGATCGGTGGTATCGTGGTCGCGCCCTTCTCTCCGTCCAGGATGGCGAAATTCTAGCCGTCAACTACGTAGACCTAGATGAGTACCTTTACAGTGTGGTTGGCAGCGAAATGCCCAGCAACTGGCCCCTAGAAGCCCTCAAGGCCCAAGCCGTTGCCGCCCGCTCCTTTGCCCTCCACAAACGCAACACCCAGGGCAACGCTCGCTACGACCTAGGCGACACAACCACCTGGCAAGTCTACAAAGGCATTGGGGCCGAAACCACCTCCACCCAAGCCGCCGTTAGCCAAACCGCTGGCCAAGTCCTCACCTACAACGGCTCCATCATCGAAGCCGTATTCCACTCCTCCTCCGGGGGACATACCGAAAACGTGGAAGATGTTTGGTCTCAACCCCTCCCCTACCTGCGGGGCGTGGCTGACTTTGACCAATATGCTCCCGTTTTCCAGTGGCAAGAAACCTTTAGTGCCTCCCAAATGCGTCAACGCATCACCGGAGTTGGCAATATCATCAGCATGACCCCAGTTTCCGTTACGCCCCAAGGCCGGGTGCGGGAAATGAAAATCATCGGCGATGCCGGTCAGCGGGTGCTGTCGGGCAACGAGTTGCGCCGCGCCCTAGACCTGCGGAGTTCCCTGTTCCGGGTGGCCCCAGCGGGGGGCAGTAGCGGCGGCAACAAGTCCAGCGTGCCGACCACTTTTGTGGTTCAGGGTCGCGGCTTTGGCCATGGCCTAGGGCTGAGTCAGTGGGGAGCCTATGGGTTAGCCAGCCAGGGCTATAACTACCAGCAAATTTTGGGCCACTATTACCAAAATGCTGGCCTCGCCCGCATCCAAGTCACGCCGTAACCCAGTCATACCGTAACCCAGTCACACTGTCACAAGGATGGCTAGAGCCGCAGAGACGGACTAAAGTCCGGACTACGAGCCTTGTCACAAGGAT
>JAYKJG010000362.1:0-7761 GCA_035286285.1 Prochlorothrix sp. | reverse complement strand
GGATTTAAAGGCCCAGGCGAGTGATGCGCTCCATGATGGGGATTTGGAAGGGGCTAAGGCGTTATATCAGCAAATTCTGGTGCATGGGGCAGCAGATTCCCAGGATCGGCTCCGGGCTGCTAATGCGATTGCCAGTATTGCAGTGCAGCAGGCTCAACCAACAACGGCCTCAACTGCGACTGCGAAGGATGTGAGTCCGGCTCCGCAGGCTCCACCTCAACCGCTAAAACCTATAACTTTGCGGCTACAGCCGCAGAAAAGAGGCTTTTTTGGCAAGCAGCCGGATCCGGTGAAGCTGGAGTTGTTGCCGATACCGGGGGGGACGTTTTGGATGGGGCAGACGGAGGCGGAAATGCGGCAGTTGAAGCAGGAAGCGGGAGAAGAGAAGTACCAGAAGTTTTTTGCTCGTGAGTTACCGCGTCATCAGGTGACGGTGCCGCCCTTTTGGATGGGGCGCTATCCGGTGACTCAGGCCCAGTATGAGGCGGTGATGGGGGAGAATCCGGTGAAAGGGAAAGCATTTTGTTGGACCGGAAAAGAATGGGAGATGCAGCAGATTCCGGCTAAGTTTCTGGGGGAGGATCGGCCTGTGGTGGGGGTGAATTGGGATCAGGCCGTGGCTTTCTGTCAAAAACTAACGGAACTGTGTCGGGAGCAACTGCAAGGGGGCAAGATTGTGTTGCCGACGGAGGCCCAGTGGGAGTTTGCCTGTCGGGCGGGGACAGAAACGGCGTTTTATTTTGGCGATCGCCTGGAACCGCACCAAGCTAATTATGGTTGTAATCAGAGCTATAACGGTTCAAAAACAGCCGATTGGAAACAAGTTACCACCTCTGTGGGCAGTTTTCCGGCCAATGCTTGGGGATTGCAGGATATGCACGGTAATGTTTGGGAGTGGTGTCAGGATCACTATTATGAGGACTATCAGAAAAAACCCAAGGCTTGTCAAGATAATGGCAGTATTGCTTGGACCCATGAATTTAGTGCTATATTACTATATAGCGATGAAATAAGTAAGGAAACGCGGCTTTTGCGCGGCGGTTCTTGGTACGACCATCCTGTGGACTGTCGGTCTGCGCATCGCAACTTCTTTCCGCCGTTACCTCGCAGCTCCAGCGTGGGGTTGCGGGTGGTGTGCTGTCCGGCCTGAGGCTCCCTTTCCCTTTGCTCTTTTTTCTTTTTTCCCTTTTCCCTTCTTCTCTTTACCCTTTCCGCCTCTGGCGGATCGAAATCTTGCGGCAACAGTAGTACACTTGTTCTATGCTGTTTTTTAAGCTTTACAAGCTCTCAATGACTCTGCTGCCATGGTTGCCATCATACCACAATAGGGCAGGTTTAGTGAGAGAGTCGTTAATCTTCCGTAGGGGCGGGTTTACCCCCCAACCCCTGTCACCCACCGACCAACAACAAAAACCCGCCCTCCTACGCCCCAGATCCCGGTATCAACGAGAAATCATAAAAATAAAAGAGGGCAGGTTTAGAAAGATAGTCCTGTAAAGCGAGAGATAACGTCAGAAACCTGCCCCTACGTCCCAAAAAAACAAATAATTTCCCGTAGGGGCGGGTTTACCCCCCCACCCCCTGTCACCCACCGACCAACAACAAAAACCCGCCCTCTTGCGCCCCAAATCTGCCATCAGCCGAGAAATGGCAACAATAAAAGAGGGCAGGTTTAGAGAGAGTCGCGTAAAGCGACAGATAACGCAAGAAACCTGCCCCTACACCTCAAAACAGAATTGCTACAATTGTCAAAGAAATAGGTTTTGTCCACGCATAACCCCCCCTAACCCCCATGTCAGCCCGTGACACCTTCCACGACCTTGTAAAACAGGCTCTCCAACAAGACGGCTGGACCATCACCCACGACCCCTATGCCCTCTCTGCCGATAGCTTTGACCTTGCGATCGACCTGGGAGCCGAAAAAGTGATCGCCGCCCAACGCAACGAGACCAAAATCGCCGTAGAAATCAAAACCTTCGCCGGACCCTCCAAAATCACCGAATTTTATAGCGCCATGGGGCAATTCATCGCCTATCGCACTGCCCTAGACAAACAGGATCCCGATCGTGCCTTATATCTCGCTGTTCCAGATAACCTTTACGATAAATTCTTTGCAACCCCCTTCCTGCAAGAACTGATTCAAAACAACCAAATCTACCTCATCACCTACAACATCAACCAGGAAACCCTTAGCCAATGGATTCCCACACCCAGTACCGTACCCATCTCCAAACCCTCCTGAAACAACGCGCCCAACGGGCTTGGGACGATCGTATCCAAGCTCAAACCATCTTCGACCCCGAAAACGACCATTATCAACTGGTTTACGTCGGTTGGCGCGACTCCAAGCGAGTCTATGGGGTGATTCTCCACGCCGATATTGTCAACGGTAAAATCTGGATCCAACAAGACGGCACCGAAGAAGGACTCGCCAACCAACTCGTAGAACTCGGCGTTCCGCCCCAGGACATCGTTCTCGCCTTTGATCCCCCCAAATTACGCCAATACAGCGGCTTTGCCGTCCAATAACTCCCTAAGGCAAAGATCCCCGGTTTCCGTCCCCATCCCCTTCAATCGGGTTGTTTCCCCCAAAAGAAACCGGAGATCTCGATGCCTACCCGATAAAACTAGCGCAAACCCAGCCAGGTAAAGAAGTCCTCGCGGGTGATTAGCTCCATAATCACCAGCACAATCAAGCCCACCATGGCAAAACGGCCATTGAGCCGCTCCGCATAGGGAGTCCAGCCCAAAGCCGGGGTTAAATCGCTGCTGGGAATCGTAATTTCCGTGCCGGGAGCCACCTTGACGGCCTCGATCATTTGGGAGAAATAAAAGCGTGTACTGGTCATGGCTTGGCGCTGGACCATCCAGCCCTCCTGGGCCAGAATTTTGAAGATTTCCTGCTCTTTATGCTGGTAGGCGCGGGTGGTTTTGCTGGGACCGGGGAAAAATTCGCCAATTTTCTTCAGCAGGACCAAACCCAGGGTTTTGGGGGCAAAGCTGAGGATAATCCGAGACTCTGCAAGGCTCAGGAGGTGCTTAATCATCTCAGCGGCTTTATCCGTGGGGTAGTGGATCAGCACATCCAAGCAAACCACTGTGTGGTAGTTGCCGCTAATGGCCTCTAAGTCCTGGACTGAAAAGGCGGGATTTTCACCTTGCTTTAGGGTTGCCTTAGCCCGTTCCTGGGCTTCTTCCACCATTTTTTGAGAAATATCGCTAGCCGCAACCACTGCGCCCGACTCGGCCAGGGGAATGCTCAAGCTGCCTACGCCGCAGCCCGCATCACAGACCGTTAGTCCCTTGAGGTTATTGTCGGCCTTGAACCAGTCCAGGAGGGTGTCTACGGTTTGTTGGTGGCCCCGGCGAATGTCCAGTTGGACGGAATTGACCTCGCCATCGCCGTAGATCCGCCGCCAGCGATCGAAGCCCGTGGAGTTGAAGTAGTCCCGCACGATCGTTTTGTCGTCGCCGGAAGCCGTGGGTTTAGGATTTTCTTTATCGGTGGTTGTGGTCATGGTGCCGTTGTGGGTTTTTATGCGTCTTTAATAGCGTCAGTTTGAACCGCAGGGGAATCCCCAGCCTCTGATTGTACTGGCTTCAGGGCGATCGCAGCAGGATCCGACCCCCTGGGGGGGTTGGCTTTACGGGGTTGATCCCGGTGCGATATGCTAGCAAGGCTGCTGGGTCGTGGGTGCTGACCTCCCAACCCTCCTAAGGTTAGCGACAGGTCAGCGACAGGTCAGCGACCCACTGCCGGGATACCCACGGGGAGATTGCCCCGATCGCCGTCATCCCGTCAATCAGCAACGCCTGAGGTCAGTAACCCCAGACTTCCCTAAGTTTTTTTGAAGAGGATCTTGCCATGGCTCATACGATCGTAACCAACACCTGTGAAGGCGTAGCGGACTGTGTAGACGCTTGCCCGGTGGCCTGTATCCATGAGGGGCCAGGGAGAAATAGTAAGGGGACTGATTGGTACTGGATTGATTTCGGGACTTGCATTGATTGTGGGATCTGCTTGCAGGTTTGCCCCGTGGACGGGGCGATCGTGGCGGAAGAGCGCCCAGATCTACAAAAAACGCCGCAGTAGGGGAGGAACCCGCCCCTAGCCCCTCCCAGGAGGGGAACAAGACCTCTCTTACTCCGCCCTTTGGAGAAACCCACCCCTAACCCCTCCCAGGAGGGGAATTGGCCACTTCACCCGATCGCCCTACACCATGCTCAGAGCCGGAATTGTCGGACTGCCCAACGTTGGTAAGTCCACCCTCTTTAACGCCCTCGTGGCCAATGCCCAAGCCCAAGCCGCTAACTTTCCCTTTTGCACGATCGAACCCAATACCGGCATTGTTGCAGTCCCTGATCCTCGCCTTCAGGTGCTGGCTAATCTCTCCAAATCCGAGCAAACGGTGCCGACGCGCATTGAATTTGTCGATATTGCCGGTTTGGTCAAGGGCGCAAGCCAGGGGGAGGGGCTAGGGAACCAGTTTCTCTCCCATATTCGCCAAGTGGACGCGATCGCCCAGGTGGTGCGCTGCTTTGAAGACGACGATATTATTCACGTCGCGGGATCGATCGATCCCCTGCGGGATATTGAAATTATTAACCTAGAGCTAATTCTGGCGGATTTGAGCCAAATTGAGCGGCGGATCGATCGCATTCGTAAGCAGGCCCGCACCAGCAAAGATGCCCAAGGGGAGATGACCCTGTTAGAGCGGGTCGTCGCCCAACTCAATGAGGGCCAGTCCGTGCGGCAATTGGCCTTTACCGACGAAGAAGTGGCTTTGATTAAGCCCTTAGACCTGCTAACCCAAAAACCGCTGATCTATGTCGCGAATGTCAACGAGGATGAGCTAGCGACAGGAAACGCACTGGTGGAGAAGGTGCGAGGCATTGCAGCCCAGGAAAATGCCCAGGTGGTGGTTGTTTCGGCCCAGGTGGAGGCGGAACTGGTGGAACTGCCGGAGGAGGAGCGATCGGACTTTTTGGAGTCCCTAGGGGTGACTGAGGGCGGCTTGCAGTCGTTGATTCGGGCCACCTATGACCTGTTGGGGCTGCGTACCTATTTCACCACTGGCCCCAAGGAGACCCGCGCCTGGACCATTACCCAGGGCATGACGGCTCCCCAGGCGGCGGGGGTGATCCACTCCGACTTTGAGCGGGGCTTTATCCGGGCGGAAACCGTGGCCTATGGGGATTTGGTGGCGACGGGCAGCATGAACGGGGCCAAGGAAAAGGGCTTGCTGCGCAGTGAGGGAAAAGAATATGTGGTCCAGGAGGGCGATGTGATGCTGTTCCGGTTTAACGTGTAAGCAGCATCCCAGTCTGTCGCCCCCCATTCCCCCGACCCCATGTCAAATCTTCCCACCAACGATTCCCCCCCAAACTCCCCGCCCTCGGACTCCCTGGTCCCCAACACTTTAGCCCCAGACTCCCCTGCTCTGGACTCCCTCGCCCTGGACCCCCCCACCTCGGACACTGCCCCAGACCCCGATCGCCGCTCTGGCTTCTCCCGTTGGATTGTGGGAGGGGTGGGCTTGGTGGTCTTGGGGGGTGGCTTTTGGGCATGGCGGTTGTTGGGAACGCCCCCAGCAGCAGAGATGCAGATGCCCCCTGGGGTTGCTGTAACGGTGGCTCCCGTAGAGTCTGGGACCGTGCAAGAGAGTTCGGAATTTCTAGGCCGTCTGGAAGCTCTGGCGGGGGTGCTCCTTCAGCCGGAAGTATCGGGCCGAGTGACGCAGGTGTTTGTGGTGGCGGGCGATCGGGTGAGTCCCGGTGCGGCGATCGTCCAAGTCAGCCCCGATCGCACCGAAGCCGAACTCAACGCCGCTGCTGCCACGGTTGCCGCTGCCCGTGCGGCCCAGGATACTGCCCTTGCCTCCCTTCAGGTTTTGCGTGCCCAAAAGGCGGAGCAGGAAGCCGATTTAGCCTTGGCCCAAGCGGATTTTGAGCGTACAGAATCCCTGGTGAGCCAGGGGGCGCAGTCTCAGCGGGAGTTAGATTTAGCCCGCCGCGATCGGGATGTGGCGAAGGCAAGCCTGAATTCTGCCCTGAAAGAAATTGCGGTTGCCCAGTCCCAACTGGCCCAGGCGGAGGCTAGCTTGCGCCAAGCCAGTGCCAATCAAGCTACGGTGGCGCAGGATGTCAAGGATCGCACCGTTACGGCCCCCATTGCGGGGATTGTTGGCGATCTCAAGATCAAACTGGGTGATTATGTCAATCCCAGTACGGTGATTACGACGATTACGGAAAATAGCACGTTGCTCCTTAAAATTCCGGTGCCAGTGGAGCAGCGCGATCGACTGCGGCTGGGTTTGCGGGTGGATGTTCTGGCGATGGGGACTGCTGAGGTGCTGACGACGGGTCGGGTTAGCTTTATTGCACCCCAAACCAACCCCGATACCCAAACGGTCCTGGTTCAGGCCCAGCTAGACAATGCCCAAGGCCGCTTTCAGGATGATCAGCAGGTGGAGGCCCGCATTACTTGGTCGGAGGAGGTGGGGGTGTTGGTGCCCACTGCGGCGATCGCCCGTTTGGGGGGCCAGACCTTTGTTTATATTGCAGAAACGGCTGATCCAGCGGAATTACCCCCCGATGCGCCTGCGCAGGTGGCCCGGTTACGGCCTGTGGAACTGGGGCAAGTTCAGGGGAATCGTTACGAGGTGGTGAGCGGTGTGGCGCAGGGGGAGACGATCGTGGTCTCTGGCATTTTGAACCTGCAAGATGGGATGCCGATTTTGCCCCAGGAATCAGGCAACCAGGAGGCGGGTAAGCAGGAGGCGGGCAGCGGCTCCCCTGGCACTGCTCCGTAAAATGTGGTAGTCCGTTAAGGGTCAGGATCTCGGTGCGGTGGCATCAGCCATCTGGCTACCCTGATCCTGACTGCTGTGGCACTACCTAAAATGTTAGGGTTAGAAAGACCCTCTACCTGGAGCCAAGTCCCCCAATGCCCAAATGGTTCAACACCGCTGGTCCTTGTAAGGACGACATCCACTACATGCTGTCGCCTACGGCCCGCCTGCCCCAACTGCGTCGCCTCATTGACCAGCAAAACTACTTCGTGATTCACGCCCCCCGCCAAGTGGGTAAAACCACGGCCATGCTTGCCCTGGCTCAGGAACTGACCGACAGTGGGCAATACACGGCTGTCATGGTCTCCGTAGAGGTGGGGGCCGCATTCCCCCATCAACCCGACCAGGCTGAGGTTGCCATCCTCAGATCCTGGCAAGATGCCATTGATATTTGGCTGCCGGAAGACTTGCATCCCCCCTTCGACCCAGAAGGGCGCGAAGGTCAAAATATGAGTCTGTTCCTCAAGCAATGGGCAAAAAGCTCATCTCGTCCCCTTGTTATCTTCATTGATGAAATTGACTCCCTCCAAGACCAAACATTGATCTCGGTTTTACGCAAACTGCGCGATGGTTACCCCCGCCGCCCCCAGGGATTTCCCCACTCGTTGGGGTTAATCGGGATGCGGGATGTGCGGGACTATAAAATTAAATCCGGTGGCAGTGACAGACTGAACACGTCCAGCCCCTTTAATATCAAAGTAGAATCCCTCACCCTCAAAAACTTCAGCTTTGAGGAGGTAAAAAGCCTTTATCAGCAGCATACCGAGGCCACGGGCCAGATTTTCACCCCAGAAGCGATTCAACATGCCTTTTACCTCACCGATGGACAGCCCTGGTTAGTGAATGCCTTGGCCCGCCAAGCGACGGAGTTTTTAGTGGAAGAGGTGACCCAACCGATTACGATCGGGGT
>JAYKJG010000361.1:0-10025 GCA_035286285.1 Prochlorothrix sp. | reverse complement strand
CATGGCAACGGTACTCCCCCTAGTCCTCTAGATCGTTGGTCGCATATAGTGATCCGCTGTGATATCTGAAGACCCCTCACCCCCAACCCCTCTCCCAGGAGGGGAGAGGGGAGCCAGAGTCTTTATAATTAATTTCGGATCGCTATAGATGGAGTGCATTTCACTTTGGAGCAACCCAGCCCCTAACCTGGCTCAAAGGCTCGTAGTGCGGACTTTAGTCCGCCCCTTGGCAAACGTGAAATGCACCCCAACCACCCCCCAACCTACGCAACGATCCCCACTCCGTCAATCCGCCCCAGCCTCGATCGCAGGAAAACAGCAAAACGCCACGATCGGGACAATCCCCCAACACTGCCCCCAGAACGTTGCATTAATCGAAAAAAGTAATCGAAAAAAAATTTAAGAAACCGGTTGACAAGATCCGGGGATCAGTTGCTATATTAGATAGCGCGTCATCAGTGGGGTGTCGCCAAGCGGTAAGGCAGCGGGTTTTGGTCCCGCCATTCCTAGGTTCGAATCCTAGCACCCCAGTTTTTAACCTTAATATTTTTATGGCTCTCTCCTCTGCCCCTATTGCCCAAGAGCCTGACCTGCTGGCCCTCGACTTTGACGGTGTGGTTTGCGATGGTCTGCGGGAGTATTTCCACAGTGCTTGGCTAGCCCATGGGGTCTTTTGGCCCCAGGACGATCGCCCCGACTTACCCGCCCTAGAAGCACAATTTTGCCGTCTGCGGCCCGTGATTGAAACCGGCTGGGAAATGCCCGTCTTAATCCAAGCCCTGCTGCGGGGGGTTGAGGAAACCGTCCTCCAAGCCGACTGGCCCCAACAGGCCCAGCACCTGATTGCCCAAGACCACCTAGACCCCAAGACCATCGCCCAAACCCTGGATGGCCTGCGCGATCGCCAAATTACCGAAAACCTCGATCGGTGGCTCTCCCTCCACCGGTTCTATCCCGGCGTGATCGATCGGCTCCAGAGCCTCCAAGCCAGCGGTTTCCCCTGGGTGATCATCACCACCAAAGAAGGCCGCTTTGCCCACCGCCTCTTGCAGCAGGCCGGGGTTGAGATCGATCGCGATCGCATTTTCGGCAAAGAAGTCAAACAGCCCAAGGCCCAAACCCTCGATCGGCTGGCCCAGACCCTCCCGCCCCAGTCCCGCATCTGGTTCATTGAAGATCGCCTCCCCACCCTGCACAAAGTGCGCCAGTACCAAGCCCAGCACAACCAAGACCCAGCGGCAGCGGGGTCCGAAGTCCAGGGAATTGCAGCGGTGACGATCGAGCTATTTTTAGCGGACTGGGGGTACAATACGACCCGCGATCGCCAACAGGCCGCAACAGACCCCAGCTTGCGGTGTTTGACGCTGCACCAATTTAGTCAACCGTTCTCCACTTGGCTGGCGGAGTAACCGACTGAGTAACCTGTGGGGCGACAGTTGTACAATGCTCTCACTCCCTTGGCTGGGTTAGGGTTGGCTTCGGCGGCGGGAGAATTGGTAGATCGAAAGATTTATGGTGAAAGTGGCAAAGCTGCCTCTTGCTAAAGCCTAAACTGGGTTAAAGGCCGCACTTTTGCGATCTACTGAGCATGGTCTAAATCTACTGGAGAGCGATCTGGACTGATGATCTTATTAGCACTTGAATCCACTTCCTTGTTAACCGATGGATCCTTGGGGAGCCTTGCCCTAGTCGTGGGGGGCGTAATGGTGTGGGCATTGAACCGCCGCAACAAAGCGCTAGAGGTAGAACTCAAGACTGAGCAGCAGTTGGCCAACACCCTCCGGGCCAGCAACCAAAGTTTGACCACCGACCAAACCGCGACCAAGGCTCAGGTCACAGACCTTCAGGACCAGATTAGCCACTTGCAAACTGCTCGATCGACCCTTGAAGCCGAAACCGATCGACTCCAGGCTGATAACGATCGACTCCAATCCGAGACCGATCGCCTAACGACCGAAACCGATCGACTCCAGGCTGATAACGATCGCCTGACGACCGAGACCGATCGCCTAACGACCGACAACAGCCATCTCCAAACCGAAACCGATCGATTGCAGGCAGAAATCAGCACTCTCCAGAGCGACCAAACCCGCGATCGCCAAGAAATTCAAACCCTCACCCAAACCGTTACGACCCTCACCCAGGCCAAGGCCAGCTTGGACACAGAGGTCAAAACCCTACATGGCCAGGTGGAAACCTTGACCCAGGAAAACTCAACCCTCAACACAGAAGCCAACGCCCTCAAAGGCCAAGTGGAAACCCTAACCCAACAAAACGAAACACTCAGCGGCGAAGTCAGCACGCTTCAGGGGCAAATTTCCAGCTTAGAGACAGAATTAGAAACCTTGCGTGCCCAAGTCACCGCACAACAAACCGAGGCCACGGCTCTACGAGAAGAACTAGCAACCCTGGGTCAGCGGCTGTATGAGTGCCAGGAAGAAGCAGACTTTTTCCAAGTCCAGGCTTCGGCCTATGCCCAAGAGCACGCCAGCACCAATATCGATTTGCAAGATTTGCGGGTAACCTGCCAGGTTTTGCAAGGAAAGCTGAGCTACTTGCGCCAAGACTACAACACCCGCGAGGTCGAGTTTGATATTGCCCTCACCACGATCCAAGAGGAATTAGAAGCCCTGCGGCAACAACGGGACGCAGCACCGGGCAAAGTTCAATCCGATCACGCCGCTGCGGAACTGTCCCAAACCCCGCCAAGCGTTGCCGAGCCTAGTATTGCCGAATCTGGTACTGCCGAATCTGGTACTGCCGAATCTGGTACTGCCGAATCTGGTACTGCCGAACCCGCTGCTGAAATTGCCCCCGAAACCGCCCCCGAAACCGCTGCCGAACTTGCCGCCAGTGACCCAGAACCGGACGATCGCAGCAGCCCTAAAAACCACAAAGGCAACAAACGCAAAAAAGGCGGCGGCAAAGGGTTCCAGTAACTCGAACCAGTGTCATTGGGGCTAGCGCCATGCTTGATTTAACCAAATTGGCCTTGCAAATGCAGGGCATTAGCCAGCACCTTGCCCAAGAGGCCGCCGCCAGCCGGATCCGCCTAGAACGGGCACAGCATCTGCTGACCCTAGCCCAAGGTCGCCAAGCCTCCCTGTTGGCCCTTCAAGCCCAATGGCACGATCGGCTGGGGTTCACCGCTGCGGAACCCATGGAACCCCTCACCACCCGCAGCCCAGTCCCCATTCCGCCCAAGGTCCAATCGGTCATCGCCACCGACGGCTCCCAAATTGCCCCCAATCACCACGAAATAGCCTACTGCTACCTGATTAATATTGGCCGCATTGCCCTCCACTACGGCCAGGGTCGCCATCCTTTGTTGGACAGTGTGCCGGAGGTGGTCTACCAGCCGGAGGATCTTTATATTTCGAGGCAGTGGGGCATTAGTACGGAAGAGTGGATGGGCCATCGCCGCACCGTAGCTGAGTCGCAGCAGTTAGCAGACCTCGCCGAGGCGCTCCAGCCCGCTGAGTCTGCCTTGGGGCATTGGAGCGATGGCGGTCTTGGTAACGCAGAAAACGGTGAGGCAGAGAACAGTAACGTAGAGAACCGTGACGTAGAAAACCGTGACACAAACAGGACTGGTCTTGATAACGCCAGCGATCGCGCCCCGACCCCACCCCCCACGATCGCCCTCACCGATGGCTCCTTAATCTATTGGTTTTTGGAAGCCTTGCCCGGTGAAGCCCGCGATCGGCTGCTGCCGCCCATCCTAGCCGCCTGGGATCGCCTCAAACACCTCCAAGTGCCCCTTGTGGGCTACCTCAGTGCCTCCCGCAGCAGCGAAGCCCTGAACTTCCTGCGCCTCCAAAGTTGCCCCAAAGACGAGCCAGACTGCCAAACCCACTGCTCCGGCCAAACGGACCAGGCTCCCTGCCGGGTGTTTGCGCCCCTGCGGGATGCCACCTTTTGGAGCAGCCAATTGCAACCGGGGGAACGGGGACCGCTCTGGCGCAGCCATGCCCGCATTTTGGACCATTACAGCCCAGACCAACAGATTTATTTTTGCCACCTCCATGGGGGCGCAGAAGTGGCGCGGGTAGAGTTTCCGGCCTGGGTTGCCCAGGATTCAGCCCTGCTCGATCGCAGCCTGAGCCTAACCCTAGCCCAAATCCAAAAAGGCTATGGCTATCCCGTCGCCCTTGCCGAAGCCCACAACCAAGCCGTGGTGCGCGGGGGCGATCGTCAGCGTTTCTTTGCCCTGCTTGAGCAGCAAATGATTCGGGCAGGGCTGAAAAATATCGGCACGTCCTATAAGGAAACCCGCAAACGCGGCAGCATTGCCTAGCTTTGCCGAATTTCGCCTATTCTTCCTAATCTTCAATCCGCAGCCGCAAACAAACCGAGGGCGCAATCTGGCTCCCCTGGGCAGCGCACTGCTTTTTCATTTCGGGGCGGATGGTATCCCGGCAAAAGGTGGGAGCAACGCGGTTGTTGTCATCAATGCAGGTGCGGGCCATGATGCCGAGGATATCTAGGCGCAGTTGGGTGTCGCTGCGTTGGCGCAGATAGATAAGGTTGAAGCGATCGGCAGTTAGCCCCGTATCTTCAACAATTTTCTTAGAATTTTGGCAATAATTCACGATCGCCGGATCCAAGCCGCTGACCTGCCCCACATCCCCGCAGGACCGTCCCGCCATCGCATTGGCCCCAATTTGGTTAACTAGCTCCTGGCGGGCATTTTCCAAGGCCAAAGCCGCAACCGCGTACTTCTCCACCTCCTCCGTCGTAATCCGAGGGGGTTCCTCCTGGGCGCTGGGCGTTTGGGCCATCACCACCCCGCCGCTAGACCAAACCCAAGCCGCCTCGCCTAGACCGGGAGCTTGGCCAACCAGCCCCGGTACCCAGTTCCCCAGCACCGCCAGCCCCGTGAGACAACCGGTCAGGAACCACCGCTGCCCCAGCCCCCACCGACGATCGCCGATCGCAGCAACGGCAAACGGCAGGGTCATTACAGCGGGACGAGTACCCTGCGGGGCGTGGTTCCGGGTAGAGCTAGGGAGCGCAGCAGCGGTGTGGGATGGGGGGGAGCTTAGGCTTAGCATTGCGATGATCAAGGGTTGAAGCGTGGGTGAAAACAATTGAACGGGGGAGACTGAACTTGAGAGGATGAATTTGCAGCAGAATAGGGCAGCAGAATAGGGCAATTGTAGACGGTTTAGGGCCAGCCGCAATCGGGCTGATGGCCAGCCGCAATCAGGGTTTTAGGAAAGAATGACCCCGTGGGATGCCCCGCAATCTGACCCAGGGAGCCACCCCAGGGACACGACCCCGTAAGCCAGTCCCCAAGGATCCCCCTTGTCGTCCTGCTCAGAGGCATTTTCGATCCTGCCCTATTCATGAATCGTTGCAGGGGCAGTAAGTTCCGATCGCAGGGGCACGGTTTAGGGCAGAGGGGTATTGAGGAAGTTTTGGTAAGCCGTTGCCATCTCCTGGACCGCAATTTCATAAAACCGTTGCCCCTGTTCTGGGGTGGCCAAGGCTGGATTGGATCCCATACGGCCATCGGGATAGCGTCGCCGGAAGTCGGGGGCGCTGTAGATGCCGCCGGGAGAAGGTTTGAGGGGGTCTAGGGGGGCTGTTTTGATGGCGTTGGGGTAGACGTATTGGGTCAAGGCAACTTCGCTGGGGGTGGCGTGGGAGCCTTCTTCGTTGCCGTAGAGTTGCCGCGCTAGGGCGTGGACCCCCTGCAACATGTACCAATTCATGATTTGGCACTGGACGGTTTCGGCCCCCTCTAGCCCCAGGTCGCACAGGTAGCTGTAGGTTTCCGCAAAGGCGGCTTTGAGACTGGCAACGTTGCCCCCGTGGCCATTAATAAAGAAAAAGCGGCGAAAACCAGCCCGCACGAGGGACAGGATCCAATCTTGGATCACTTGGATCAGGGTGCTAGGGCGCAGGCTAATGGTGCCGGGAAATGCACCGTGGTGGAGGGCCATGCCGACATTGAAGGTGGGAGCCACTAAAGCGCCGGTTTTGTCGCCTACGCCGTGGGCGATCGCCTCGGCACAGATGGCATCGGTGCCAATGAGGCCGGTGGGGCCATGTTGCTCTGTGGAGCCGATCGGGACAATAATGCCCTGGGAGCGGGTTAAATAGTCTTCAACCTCAGGCCAAGTTGAGAGGTGTAGTAGCATCGTTGCGCCTATGGTCTAGATTCTCGTTAGAATAGGGGCAAGTTACCCATTGGATCAATCTACCCCATCTGTCCCAGTGTGAACGCTGTTCCTCTGGAGCGGGGTGAGAGACCCAGGTTGCTTCGTCCTCCCGTTGCACCCGGTTTCGAGACTTTTTGTTGGCCAGGAGAAAAAAGCCCATGTTACACCGAAAAATCTATCAACTCCACTGCGATGGGCGTGAAGTGTGGATTTTCTTACGGGATCAGCAGCGCTGGATTGAACGGGCACGAATTCTCGATATTGAGGGGGATTTGGTGACGCTGCGCTATGAGACAGAGGAAGACGATGAGGTGTGCTCCTGGGAGGAGATGGTGCGGCTGGAGAGTATTGGCTCGGTGATGCAGCGGTTGTCAATGGTGCCGCGCACGAATGTGGAACCGCTGGTGTCGGATGATTGTCCGGAGGCGGAGCAGTTGTCCGATCGCCATCCGGAGGCCAATAGCGATTAGGGGGGCGATCGATCGCCCTTAACCCCGCAGGCCATCGGTCCTGTGGCAAACCCTGGGGATGATTCTGGCTAGCGTCTGGGCTGGGCGGGTTGTCTCTGGGGTTTGTCCGTTGGTGGCCTAAATAGTTTATATGTACTATTTTAGGGGCAAAAAATAAGGCTTGAGTCGTCTGTAACTCTTCCTATTCCCAGAGCCATGCCCAGAGTTGTTCGACGGTGAGGGTGAGGTTGGGGGCAAAGTTGGGGGTGGGGAGTTGCTGACTGGGCCGATCGAAGGCTTGGGGACTGTTGTGGGGTTGGTAGACCAGGATGGTTTCTTCGGCAGGATCGATGAGCCAGCCGAGGCTTGTGCCGTGGTTGAGGCTGTGGAGGATGTTTTTGGTGACTTTGGTGGAGCTTTGGTCGGGGGAGAGGATTGCGATCGTCCAGTCGGGGGCGAGTTCAAAGCGGTTGGCAATTTGGCCTTGGGGGTCACGGGGGATTTTGTCCCATTGGACGATCGTGACATCGGGGACGATCGAATGGCCACCAAACGTAAATCGAAGTTCTAAGAAAGCGCGGGCAATTTTGGGCGGTTTGAGGGCAGCGTTGAGGAAGATGACGAGTTCGGTCTGGAGGGCGCTGTGTTTGCCTTGGGGCATCGGTTTTTGGCTGATTTTGCCGTTGCTATACTCCTGGGCCGGTTTGGTTTCAGGGAGTTGGAGGAAGCGATCGAGGGTCAGGGGAGGGGTTAGGGTTGGGGGCATGGCTTCAGAGTCTTTGGTCAGTCTTGCGGCGGTAGGGTGTGTTGCGGTCAGCAAAGGCACTATGATTTCAGAAACACAGCCTACAAAATCTAAAGGTACTCTAGAACTTTGCAACACTCATCCATCGCCTTGAGAAGCTGAGCCATCCTGGCTGATTTGATGGCATGAATGGCATGTTGATAGGTTAGGGAAGTAGTAGACTTGACGGAAAACCCAACTTCGATCGAATGGTCAAAGGAAGGGAATTTTCGCAGGCTTGCCCAAATCGGAGAGTTGGTTGCAAATAGTTTTGCCCTTAGGGTTTCGGGTCTGGTGTAGATGGCAAATTTTCTGCCAGACTGACGATCGAGAAAAATGTCGTTGCGGCTGTACAGAGCCAGGATCAGCTTATCGATAAATGAATGTCCAGATTTTTCTTGAACTTGAAAAATATAGTTCTTGGCATTATTGAAGGACATTTGAATGGTAAAAAATTCATCTGAGTCAATGTAAAGATCGGTCTGTCGCTCCTGATATTGACCCAGATATCTTGGGAAGGAAAATCTTTTATTTTCTGCTTTTTGAAATCCCAATTTTTGAATCAAATACTGATCGGTGGTTGGGGGTATGGGTTCAAGGGGGGCCGAGGAGCCGCTTTGTTGCCCTTGCTGCATAGAGTTCACCACTAAGAACCCGATGACTCCGAATAGGGCAATGCCTAAGAGCAATATGATTTCCAAGGGGACACCTCAAAAATATGACTAGGGTGCGAGTTGGAAGGCAACATAAAGGGATGCGACGTGGAGGAGGCTGATGGCTAGGTTAGCCCAGGGTACTGGGTTGCGGCGATCGGTGATCAAAAGGAGGGTGAGCAGTTTGTAGAAAATTTGGAGGGGGAAAAGAATGGTGATAATTGGGAGTCTCAGCTTTTCGCTGGCGATGGCGAGGAGGCTGGCGGCGGCGATCGCCCAATACAGGCAGGCAAGGATTCGCCGAGCGGGGGTATCAGGTCCGAAAACTTCGTCTAGGCGCGGCAGGGCGCGATGTAGCGAAAAGCCGATCGCGGTGCCCATGTAGCCCGCTACTAAAACATTTACAATCAGGGAAAGCAGGATCAAGGCCATAGTGAGTTATCCTCAGCAGCAAGGGCGGGAATCTTCAGCGGGACAAGGGCTTTATGGAGAATGCTGGGTTTAGACAAAGTTTCGTTTGAATTTTTCGTGGTTTTGAATATTGCTTTGAATATCCTCTATATCCCAGATTTGCAGTTCCCAGGGAAAGTAGAAGTTACTTCTATTTTTAAAGTAAATATGCAAGCCTCTATAGCCTTCTTTGTGGCGCAAGTACCAGTTTTTTAGGCTGAGTTCATCTTGCCAGTCGTCGAGCAGGTCCATAATAGTTGTTATTTCTGCGGCGGTTAAAATAATCCGTGCGCCAAAGATATCGTTAAGCCAGTTATTAACGGGGTATTGATCTTCACGGGTTGAGAACCGTTCAAGTTTGTCGTCGATGCTTTCGCGGGTTTTGACTCGATAAAAATATTTGATGTCGATGTCTGCTGTCATCAGGTAGTCGTTGATGCTTTCGTGCAAGGTTAGGCGATAGTTGTAGATATGAGGGATGGGTACGCGGGTAATGGTTCGAGAGAGGTTGATTTTTTCGACGCGGCCTGTTTCAAAGTAGTCTTTTGAAAAATCACGATGCAAACGGTTAATCTCGCTAACAAGTTGTTGTGTTTGGCTAATTTTATTCATTTTTTTAGGCAACGCCATAGTTTGTGTAAGGGCGTTTGTAGGGAGGGTGTAGCCCTAGGATAATGTCAGAATTTAAGGACTCATGGAAATTGATTAAGGGTAGGAAATAAGTTCTGAGGAACTAACCTCAGTACATTAAATATCCTCCGCTTCTAACTTGCCATTCAAACCATCCCTGTGAGCTAATCCCCCCGCTTCCTGGATAACTTGCCACACCTCCTCACTCTTTGGAATCATTCGACACAGTACTTCGATACCCCGCTCTGCTTCCTCTCGCGTCGCAAAATAAAGCCGAGGCTCATCCTCAAACAAAACCGAAGCCCCAAACTCCTTCATCCCCTCCCAACAACGTTCTAGGTTGACCTTATCCCTCCGCCGCACCGCTGGAATAATCCGAAACGACAAAAAACCCGCCATCACCGCTTCCAGCACTGTCAGCCCACTAGCCAGGGCAACCCTCGGCCCCGCCTGTTCCCGGTATGCGGTCAGAATAACCTTTGTGCGATCTTCCAATGCCAGTTTTTGCCACCGATCCCAAATAACCAAAACCCGCAGCGACCCATTCTGCAAATCATACTCATAGACAAGGGGTTGCCCCATCGTTTCTTCTGAAGATAAGCACCGCCCTAGCGCATCAATTAGATCTGTTTTCGCCTGGGGAGTGGGGTTGTGGTAGCTCAATTTGACTTTAGGCATAAAAACCTCATAACGATCGAGAATGAGTTAAAAACCATTCAGCAGCAGTATTCATCTGCATTACTTCCGTGGGATAGGCAACATTTTTATGGTATCTGAGGGTCTCACGCCACAATGTATAAGCCCGCTGGGCCTGACTTTGAACATCAAGGCTGAAGTTTGACGCATAGGGTGACCCCTGGTTTGCTCTAGACAGGATCAGCCACTCTGCCCA
>JAYKJG010000360.1:0-6822 GCA_035286285.1 Prochlorothrix sp. | reverse complement strand
AGGCAAACAACCCTTCCACAATTGCCAACTGATCCCTAATCAAATCCGTGACCTGATCGGCCTTTTCCCGCTGAATTCCGCTTTGGTGGGCGATGAGACTGGCATCAATGCCCTGTGCAATCAAAATCTCTGTGACACCCCGATCCCAGGTGTAGAGACGCTCAATAATACCAGTTTCAATGGCCCACTCCCGCTGGAGTTTGAGAATAAAATCCTGAAAAGTCCCAGTCTTCTCTAGCTCACCCTTGCGCTCTAGCCAGATACCTTGTAATGCTTTTAGTTCCTGAGATCCCAATTGACTAGAGTTTTCAGGAAAGTTACTAATTCTAGTATACTGCATTTTGAGGTGCCCTTCAGTATTTTTGGGTCATAAACCGTCTTTTTAATCTAAACTACCATGAGCCAGCCCCTGATTCTGTTTTGGCATCGCCGTGACCTGCGTTTGTCTGATAATGCTGGACTGGCTGCGGCGCGGCAGCACAGTCCTAAACTGGTGGGGGTTTTTTGTTGGGATCCGGCGATTTTGCAGCGGGAGGATATGGCCCCGATTCGGGTGGTTTATTTATGGCGTTGCTTGCAGGAACTAAAACAAAAGTACCAGTCTGTGGGCAGCCAACTGCTGATTTTCCACCAATCGCCCCAGACTTTACTGCCGCAACTGGCTCAAACCTTAGCGGCTGAGGCGGTTTACTGGAATAGAGAGGTGGAACCGGCGGGACAGGAGCGCGATCGGGCAGTTTTGGAGGTTTTACAGCGCCAGGGAGTTAGGGTTCAGACCCAGTGGGACCAAATTTTGTTTGAACCCACGGCGATCGCCACCGGCAGCGGCACCCCCTACACCGTCTATGGCCCCTTTTGGCGCAACTGTCAGCAGCAGCCCAAGCTCACTCCCTATCCCCCTTTGACCGACGCGATCGGCCTCAGTGCCGCTGAACTGGAGCAGGCCGGGAGTCTGGGGGCTATGGATCCGGATTTGGCCACCCTGGGGGTTTGCTGGGATCAGCCCTTGCCTTGGGAGCCGGGGGAAACCGCTGCTGTGGCGCAACTGGAAGCCTTTGCCCAGGATGGCCTCTTGCGGTATCAAGACGATCGCAACAATCCGGCAGTGGCGGGGACTTCGGGCCTCAGTGCGGCCTTTAAGTTTGGGACGGTGGGCATTCGGACGGCCTGGGCTGTGACCGAAGCCGCCTGGGCAGAGGCCCGCAGTGACGAAACCCGCCAACAGATCCAAACTTGGCAGCAAGAACTCATCTGGCGGGAATTTTACTACCACGCTCTCTATCACTTTCCGGAACTGGCCGATGGTCCCTATCGCGTGCAATGGCGATCGTTCCCCTGGGACAATAACCCCGATCGGTTCCAAGCCTGGTGTGAAGGTCGCACGGGGGTTCCCTTAGTGGATGCGGCGATGCGGCAGTTAAACGCAACGGGCTGGATGCATAACCGCTGTCGGATGGTGGTGGCCAGCTTTTTGACCAAGGACTTGATGATTGACTGGTCCTGGGGAGAGAAATATTTTATGCAGAAATTGGTGGATGGGGATTTGGCCTCTAATAATGGGGGCTGGCAGTGGAGTGCCTCCAGCGGCATGGATCCGAAGCCCCTGCGGATTTTTAATCCCTACACCCAGGCCCAGAAATTTGACCCGGAGGGGGAGTATATCCGTCAGTGGATTCCCGAATTGCGATCGGCGGATACCGGCTCTATCCTAACGGGTAAACTGGAGCCATTGGAGCGGGGTAATTATCCGGCCCCGATCGTCGATCACCGGTTGCAACAACAACGCTTTAAGGCTCTTTATCAAACAATCAAAGCCTGACTCCTGCCCTTCCCCACTGGGTCCGTTTCACTTCCCTTAAACCCCTCGCCAATCATCAAAATTATGCGTGATTTCTTCAAAAACGTCTTTGCTACCGTCTTGGGTCTGTTCCTCTTTATGGGCCTGAGTTTCGGGGGGCTGTTGGTGCTGATTATTGCTTTGGCCAGTACGGTCCAGCAGGAAGAGGAAGGGGTGGCATTGGATGAAGAATCGCTTTTGGTTTACGATCTTTCGACCTTAGTGACCGATCGGCCCCTGCCCAGTAGTTTCTTTGAGTTTAGCTTTAGTGACTTTGAGAATCTGTCGGCTCTCTCCCTGCGTTCTCTGCGCCAAGCCTTAGAAACAGCAGCGACGGATGATAATATTACTGGATTATACCTGGCTGGTAATAATTTTCCGCCCAATGTGGGGGGATATGCTGCTTTATCAGAAATCCGGGCGGCAATTCAGGACTTCCAGGAAACGTCCGGAAAGCCCGTCTGGGCCTATGGGGTGGGCTGGAGTGAGCCGGAGTATTACCTGGTATCGGGGGCGGATGCGCTTTGGATCAATCCCTTTGGCGACCTAAGTTTCAATGGCTTCGGGACAGAAATTCAGTTCTATGCTGGTGCCTTGGAAAAATATGGCATTGGAATGCAGGTAATCCGAGCGGGGAAGTATAAGTCGGCGGTGGAACCGTTTACGGAGCAAAAGCTCAGTGCGGCCAGCCGGGAGCAAAGTTTGGCGTTAATTAACGACCTGTGGCAAACCCTGGTGACGACGGTGGCGGAGGGGCGTGAGCTTAAGGCAGACCAAGTGCAAGCCCAGGCCCAAGGGCGGGGAATTTTGTTGCCCAAGGAGGCGGAGGCAGCGGGGTTTGTGGATGCCCTCAAGCATGAAGATGAAGTGGAGACAGAACTACGATCGTTGATGGGCTTAGAGGATCCCACAGCAGAGATTCCGGCTATCTCCCTAGCAGACTATGCGCTGAAGGTGGAAACGGGCCAAATTGGCGAACAACCACCGGAAAGCGATAACCGCATTGCCTTGGTCTATGCCGAGGGGGAAGTGGTGAGCGGTCCTGGGGGGCAGGGGGTGATTGCCAGTGAGGAGTATACGGCGCTTTTACGGGAGTTACGGTTGGATGAGTCGGTGAAGGCAGTGGTGCTGCGAATCAACAGTCCGGGGGGCAGTGCTACGGCAGCGGCCTTAATTGGGCGAGAGGTGGAGCTATTGAAGGAAGTTAAGCCCGTCATGGTGTCTATGGGGGATGTGGCGGCTTCGGGGGGTTATTGGATGGCAGCGCCCGCCGATCGCATTTTTGCGGAAGCTAATACGATTACCGGATCGATCGGGGTCTTTGGGTTACTGCCCAATTTCCAGCAATTTGCCAATAACAACGGTGTGACCTGGGATGCCGTCACCACTGGCCCCTATGCAAACCTAGAAACGGTATCACGGCCCAAAACCGAGGCGGAACTGGCGCTCTTCCAGCGTTCTGTCAATGAAATTTACCGTGAGTTCATTAATCTGGTGGCGACAGGCCGATCGTTGCCCCCAGCGGAAGTAGAAGCAGTAGCCCAGGGGCGGGTGTGGTCGGGAACTGCGGCCCAAAAGGTGAAGTTAGTGGATGAAATTGGCGGTTTGGAGGCGGCGATCGCGGCGGCAGTGGCGGCGGCGGAGCTAGGGGAAGACTGGGGCGTGGATGAGTATCCGGTGCAGCCCAGTTTGGAAGAGGCGGTGCTCGATCAGCTTTTGAGTGATGTCCCCATGGGGGCTACTCCCAATCGGTCTCGATCGCCCCGTGCCCAGACTCAAGCTGCTACCCAATCCGACGCTAGCCAATCCGGCGCTACCAGCCCTGAGTTAGAGGCTCCTTTCCGTTTTCCGTTTCAGGCGGTGATGAATCCTAAAATTTGGGGCCAGGGGGAACGTTTTGGCACGATCGGCGGCCTTCAGCCCAGTCCCACGGCCCTACTCGCGACGATGCCCCCTCTGCCGTCGGGTACTGTCCCAACCGGCGCTTTTCCCGCCGCTGCCTTCCCCAATGCCGCGTTGCCAACGGCTTACTTCCCCATAACTCCCGGCCCTATAACTCCCAGCCCTATACCTTCCGGCACGCAGCTTAACCCGGCCCTCGCCGATTTGGTTCAAGACCTTGGCCACGACTGGCATGTGCTGACCCAGCTTAATGATCCCCGCCACGCCTACAGCCGCCTTCCCTATCGCTTTGACTTGCGTTAACTCAGGATGGCCTCTGCCGGGATGGCCCGTAAATTTCCCCTAGAGCTAGCCCTATGCCTCCCCATTACCGTCGTTGCATTAGTTGCCGTAAAGTAGCCCCCAAAGCCGAGTTTTGGCGGGTGGTTCGAGTGGCGGGCGATCGAGTCGTTCAACTGGACCAAGGCATGGGACGATCGGCCTACCTCTGTCCCTGTGCCTCCTGCCTCCAAGCCGCCCAAAAGAAAAACCGCCTGGGTCGTGCCCTGCGCGTGCCTGTGCCTCCAGACCTCTACACAACGCTCTGGGACCGCTTATCGGTGAACTGTTCCTAGAAGAGACCGAAAAAACCTGAAACTAGGTAACTTTCGCTTCCTAGAGGCTGAGACCCGCGATCCAGATCTGCACGTAAAGGCCCCAATGACTGAAACGATTGAAACCCAAGACTTAGTTTTGTCCTTGATGACTCATCTATGGCAGCAATTTGAGGCAATTCTGCCCTTTAGTACACCTGAGCTTGTCATTATTGCCCTCACCCTTGGTTTTGCCACCCCTCTGCTGAGTTTGGCTTTTCCCTGGGGTATTGGCTATCTGCTGCGGCGCTGGGTTACCCCCACGATCGCAGATAGCTACAGCACCCTCGCTGACTCCTACAAATCTCTCAACCGGATCGTGATTTTCTTTGCAATTACAGAGAATTTGCTCGTTTTTGCCTCTCCCAGCCTTTTCGTGCAAGAAACTGAGTTGATCTGTAGCCTAACGCTCTCGGTTCTCGTGGCAGTGCTGCTCACCAAGATGTTGCGCCAACTGTCGGATACTTATCTGGTGGATATTGCCTTTCGAGGGGGACGTAAACTTAACAGTGAACTGCTGATTATTGGTCGCTTGCTGCTCAATGGGGTGGTGGTGGTGTTGATTTTCATTGTCTTTGCCCAAGCCCACCAGTTCAATATTGTTGGTCTGTTTGCGAGTTTGGGACTGGGGGGCATTGCGATCGCCTTTGCCGCCCAGAAAACCCTGGAGCAACTCCTAGGCAGTATTGTGTTGTACCTCGATCGGCCCTTTACGGTGGATGACTACATTAGTCTCAGTGATGGAACCTTTGGCCGGGTGGAGTCGATCGGGCTACGATCGACCAAAGTGCGTCTTTCTGGTAAAGGCACACTGAAGGTTATTCCCAACAGTACCCTAGCGGGGGAAAGTATTGAGAACTTTACGGGGGCAAAAAAGGTGATGTCCCTCCTATATCTCAACTTTTATCAGAATTTGGGCGATCAAGACAAAGCCTTGGTGCGGCAGGTCGTCTTTAACAGTAGCCAGGGGATTTCCGGCATCGACTCCCATAGCACCAATGTGGTTTTTCGGACCCTAGAGCACCTCAGTCGCAGTCAGTACCAAACCCAAGCCCAAATTACCTTTTTTATCCTGGGATCCGGCGATGTTTCCATGGAATTTCGGCGACAATTGCTGGATTTTGCCGGTCAAGAAATTCATCGCCGCCTTCAGGAGTATGGCATTGAATTTGCCATTGAAGAACCGACGGTTTATGTCGATTCCCCCATTACGGTATAAGCTCTGACTCAGACCCACGACCATGACCCAAATCCTTGATTTTCTGAATACAGCGCTGGGCCAACTGGTGCCTAGGGAGGCCCTCATTGAGGGGTTACGCCAGATCCTACAGTTCTTGGCCTATGCTGCGATCGCCCTGCTTCTGGGACAGTTTACCCCTAGAATCGTCCGTTTTCTGATTAAAAACTTCTCACCGGAGCCAGTTTCTGAGGTTTATAAAGCTTTAATCGATCCAGTACAGTCTCTGTTTCGCACCGTTGCCAGTTTAGTCTTTTTAAGTCTTGCCCTGAGCCTCTGGCCGGACTATGGCTTGATTTATGAATTTAGTAGACCTTTCCTGGGTCTTGCGACTACCGTTAGCACGGCCTGGTTAGTATCCCGGATTTTTCGGCAGTTCTTTCTGAAATATGGCATCAACGTCCTCAATCCCCAGGGAAAAGGCTCGGAAGAAGTGGCGATGGTGCTGGAGACCATTGTGAATGTCATGATTGGTGTGGTTGCGGCGGTGGCCTTTGCCCAGAGCCAGAATTTTAACCTTGTTGGACTGCTGGCGAGTTTAGGGATTGGTGGTTTGGCGATCGCCTTTGCTGCCCAAAAGATCCTAGAACAGTTACTCAGCACGATCGTCCTGTATCTGGACAAGCCCTTTATGGCGGGGGACTATATTCGCCTCAATGGTCAGAATGAGCTAGGCCGCGTTGAGTCGATCGGTTTACGGTCTACCAAGGTCCGAATTTCCGGCAAAAGCACCCTTTTAATCATTCCCAACTCAGATTTGATTAATACCCGGATTGAAAACGTCACCCGCGCCAAAAAGGTGATGGTGATGCTCTATATGGATTTTGCCAATCCCCTTCAAGATCAAGAGGGAGCGCTTGTTTCTCAGATTATTAAGGATAGTACGAACAGTTTATTGGGCATTGACCCCGGTAGCACCAGTATTGCCCTGTTGCGCAATGAGCGAGGGGGCCTCGATCGAGCGCGGGTGACCTTTTTTATTCTGGGTTCTGGGGATAGTTCTGTGGAGTTTCGCAAGCAGTTACTGGCCCTTGCCAATGAGCGTATTTCCAAGCAATTGGAAGGTTTTGGCATTACGGTGACGGTAGAAGATCCCGTTGCCTATGTGGATTCTCCAGTAACGGTATAATCTGGGGTGCATTGTGCTTCGCCCTGCTATGCCCCACAATCCCCACGATCAATTTGCCAAACAATTCCTTGAAGAACTCCTTAGC
>JAYKJG010000359.1:0-6703 GCA_035286285.1 Prochlorothrix sp. | reverse complement strand
GTGTTTCGGGAGCGCTACCGCAATTACCAAGAACAAGAAAAAGAAGTTGACTTTTGGCTAGTCAAGCAACCCGCCTTCTTGGCTGCACCTGCCTTGGCGGACGTTAAGGCCAAATGTCCCCAACCCGCCGCCGCCATTATTTCCACCGATCGCGGCTTTATTACCTGGCTCAAACTGCGCCTTGAGTTTGTGCTCACGGGCGAATTCCAAGCCCCCTCCGAAGGCATTCCCGATCCGCTGGCCTCCCTGGCCACTGTGTAGGCTCCGTCGCTCCGTCTCCCTTTGACCCCGATCGACGGGTGAAGCCTTGCGCTGGGAAGAAAGGGGTGGTTTATATAGGGTGAGTTTAGGTATGCTGTCGATCGCGGCTGCGTCCCAACCGCTCCCATGGCCTGAGAGAACCATCACACAACCTATTCCCATGAGATTCCCCTGTCCTCCTGTTCCCAGGATCCCCAAGCCCAGGGTTACCCACCTTCGATCGGCAACCGCCGGTGACCCGGAGATCGATCGCGGCCCCAGGGCGATCGATTCCCCGTCGATCGGCGATCGCAACCCCTGCCCCCGCCTTGGCCTCCCCTGGAACCCTGACCTGGACAGGGATACAGCCCCAGCCGCCCTCTCTCCCCAGCCAAGCTCCCCCCCTGGACCACAACCGCCGCAACTCGCCAGGACATGGGGCACCTCCCTCCTGTGGGGTCTGCTGACCTGGGGAAGCCTAGCCCTGCCCAGCCTAGGGCAAACCGACCCCAGCGGAGCGCTTCCCGCCTGTGCGCCCCCGGCTCCGGGCGAATATCTCCTCCTAGTCCTGACCCCCGACCCCACCAGCCAGGAAAGCCTACGCCAATCGCTCCCCCCCTCCGTCTCCGTGCCCGCCTGCGACTACCTAGGCAACACCGTGTCCCGCATGGGCGGCTTCCGCACCCCTGAGGATGCCAATGCCTGGGCCGACTACATCAAAGAATCAGCCAGCTTACAATCCTTCGTCGCCCGTCCCTCCGACAACTCCCCCAGCGCTTCCCCCAATCCCCCCAGCACGGCCTCCAGTCCAGCCCCCAGCCCTCGCACCTTTACCCCCCAAGCCCTCGGCACAGGCTACGCCGTTCTGGTGGACTACAGCAACGATCCCCTCGTAGCCCAGCGCCTGCGCCAAGCCCGCCAGCAAATCCCCGGTTTAGCCAGCTTTGGCCAACGGCCCTACCTCCTCGCCTCCTACACCGCCGACAGCACCACCGCCCTCGCCCTCCTCACCGACCTCAGCCGCCAGGGCTTTAAGGCGCTGGTGGTAGACGCGCCCAGTGTCGTTGTGCTAACGGACCAAGTGAAAGGACTGCCCTAAAGGCCGGTTTTGAGCGGTTCCAGTTCACGTTGGCAGATTCCCCGATTCTGGTAGGGGCAATCCCCCCGTGGTTGCCCCGGTTATTGGTCGCCAAGAGAGGAACCACGGGGGCGCAACCCCTACCAACTCCGTCCCCGCCTCAATAGCTACATGTCGTGTGTTGATGTTATGTACTGATTAACCATGGATCCCAAGCAATTACAAATCTTCCTAGAGGTGGCCACCGAAGCAGCCCTCGCCGGAGGAGCCGTTCTCCAGGGCTACTGGGGCAAACTCGATCGCCACAGCATCGAGGAAAAAGGCCGATCGGGAGATTTAGTCACCGTGGCCGATCGGGCTTCCGAAGCCGCCGTCCTGGGGGTCATCCAGCGCCACTTTCCCAACCACAGCATTTTGGCAGAAGAATCCGGTTGGCAAACCGAAGCCAAAGACGAAGCCTTTCTCTGGGCGATCGATCCCCTCGACGGCACCACCAACTACGCCCACCAATACCCCTTCTACGGCGTATCCATCGCCCTCCTCATCCACGGAGAACCCCAAGTGGGGGTCGTCTATGCCCCCTTTTTCCAAGAACTCTTCCGGGCCGCAACGGGCCTCGGTGCCACCCTCAACCGCCAGCCCATGGCCGTCTCCAAAACCGCAACCTTGGCCGAGAGCCTCCTGGTTACCGGATTTGCCTACGATCGCCGCGAAACCGATGACAATAACTACCGCGAATTCTGCCACCTCACCCACCTCACCCAAGGTGTACGGCGGGGCGGCTCTGCCGCCGTAGATTTGGCCTATGTGGCCTGTGGGCGCTTAGATGGCTACTGGGAGCGGGGGCTATCGCCCTGGGATTTGGCGGCGGGGGTCGTCTTGGTGCGGGAAGCGGGAGGCTGGGTCACCGCCTATGACCACAAGCAAGCCTTTGATTTGCGATCGGGCCGCATCCTCGCCACCAACGGCCCCCTCCAAGCCGACCTCAGCCAAGCCCTCGCCCAAGCCCAAATTCAGCCCCTCGGCCTCTAGCCCCCACCCCCGCCAACCCTAGGGGCAGCTAGGTGACCAAAAACAACTGTTAAGATAGAGCATGAGCTTTACTGCCAGATGCCAAAACGCAGAGCAAAGGGCAGATTCTGTCCCCTCTTCCCTTCGCCGCTGACTGCTTACCATTTACTGTCCGCCATTACTGTTTGCTATTTACAAGGGCTGGAATATGTCTGTCCAAGTCACCAAAGGACTCTTTTCCCTCGACGACTTCACCGATTGCCACGCCATCTTAGGGGTTCCGGTCACGGCTGACGCAAACTCCATTCGGAAGCGTTACCTCAAAATTGCCCGCAAACTCCACCCAGATAGCTTTATCGGCCAGGAAGCGACGGAAGAAGCCCAAGTTGCCACCCAGGTCTTTTCTAAGCTCGTCGGCCCTGCCTATAACACCCTTTCCCAAGAAAAAGAGCGCAAAGAGTACCTCTTGCTGATTCAGCTTAAGGGCAAACAGGCCGTGCAGCAAATGGTGGCGATCGACAGCTTGGGGGCCACGGCACAAACCCTAGCCGCAGCCGATGACTTGGACCACGCCTATACGGAATCGGTAACGGCCTTAGCCCACACTCAGTACGAAGCGCTATCGGGATGCCTAGAGGCGATCGGGCAACTGAGCGAACTCAACCTGGTTTACCTCATGCGGCAGGCCAGCGCCAACAAAAAGCTCATCACCTCAGCCCCCGCTGACCCCAGCCCAGCCCCTAGCACTAGCAGTAACACCAGCACCGGCAGCACCAGCAGTAGTAATACCAGCACCGGCACCGGCACCCCCGCTCCAGGCACCCCCGCCGCCAGCCGCACCACCTCCTCCCTCGAAAACTACCTGCGCCGCGCCGATGACTACATTGCCCAAAAAGATTTCCGCAGCGCCACGATGGACCTGCGGGATGCCATGCGGATTGACCCCAACGACAGTCGCTGCCATGCTTTGATGGGTAAACTGTATTTGGCCCAGGGGAACCTACCCATGGCGAGGGTTTCTGTGAAGCGATCGCTGGAATTGGATCCCACTAACGCCACGGCCCTAAAAGCCAAGAAGGAACTGGAAAAACGGGGCCAAGTGGTGGATGTGGGCGGCCCGAAGGGCAGTGCCAGTGCGGGCAAAGCGTCCAACGCAGCATCCAGCAGAAAAAAAGACAGTAAGCCCGATGGGGGCGGCTTTTTGGGCGGTTTATTTGGGGGTAAGAAAAAATAATGGTTCATCAACCACCTCGGGGCGCACGGGATCTCCTGCCCCTGGATGTCACCCAGAAACAATGGGTCGAAGCACGGCTGCGGGAAGTCTTCCGGGCCTGGGGCTACCATCGCATTATTACGTCCACCCTGGAACGGTTGGATACGCTGATGGCGGGGGATGCAATTCAACGATCGTCCGTGGTCACCGTCCAGGCCGAAGATGAGGCTGAACTGGGCCTGCGCCCGGAACTCACGGCTTCGATCGCCCGCGCTGCGGTCACCCGCCTCGCCGGAGCCTCTTTTCCCCTGCGGCTGTATTACCAGGCCAATGTCTTCCGCCAGTTCCACCAGGGGGGGCGCACCGTTCCCCAGGAATATTACCAGGCGGGGATTGAGTTACTGGGCAGCGGGGGACTGTTGGCGGATGTGGAAGCGCTGCTGCTGCTGACGGATTGCCTGGTGAGCTTGGGACTGGTTCCCCCCAGTGCGCCCCCGGCGATCGATCGAGCCGCCGATCGGGCCACCCCCCTGCCCTGGTTCTTGGTGCTGGGCGAAGCGGGGTTAACCCATTCCCTGCTCGATCCCTTTGAGCCAGCGGTGCGCGATCGGGTTCGTCAGGCCATTGCCCACCTCGATCGCCTCGGCCTAGAAACCCTCGGCCTCAGCCACGACCTCCAAACCTACGCCCTCACCCTCTTCGATCTGCGGGGAGAACCGGCCACGGTGCTGCAACGGGTCAGCAAGCTCAAGCTCACCCCCGAACAGCAAGAGCGGGTTATTAACCTGAAAAATTTGGTCAGCCTACTGGAGGAAAACCTCCAAACCCGCTTCCCCAGCTTTGGTGCCCGATCGCCCCTCATCCTCGATCTCAGCTTGGTGCAAACCTTCGATTACTACACCGGCATTATTTTCGAGGTCGTCCGCCAAACCGACTCTGGCCAGTGGCTCATTGGCCAAGGGGGCCGCTACGACCAGCTTCTAGGACTCTACAACCCCGACAAAACCTCCTATCCCGGCATCGGCTTTTCCCTCAATATCGAGACCCTACAACAGGTAATGCTGACCCTGGGCCAGTTGCCCCAATTCACCCCCGCCAGCGATTGGTTAGTGGTGCCGACGGTGCCCCAGGTCTACAACGAGGCGATCGCCTATGCCCAAAAGCTGCGGGATACGGCGGAGCCGGTGCGCGTGGAGCTACATCTACACCCAGAGATGGGCACAGAGGCCACCCGCGACTATGCCCGCACCCGCCGCATTCAACGCATTGCTTGGATCCGTCCCGGCTCTCTCCCAGACTTGGAAGTGGTGCGCTAAGGCATCGGGCTAATTGACTGACCAAAGGGGGTCAAACCGAGGCGCAGAGGGTGGGTCAGGAAACCTGACCCCTACGCTCCCAAAGGTCTTGTAGGGGCGCGGTTTTCGCGCCCAAGGCAGAATTTTTGCCCGTCACCAGGCCAGCATCAGAGAATTCCATCCAGTCGATAAAGATATGAATATCAATGCATCCATTATCGACCAACGTTTAGCCTCCATTGTCGAGGAGATCCGTCAAAAGGCCGCTGAAGAATTACAACTCAGAGATGAGAATCGGCTGAAGTCCCTGGCTTTTGTCTATCTGTGTGTGCAAACCATCCTAGATTTAGATGGAGAGAGCGCTTTTGACTGCTTAACGGAAGGCGGGGGCGATTTTGGGGTAGATGCCATGCATATCTCCGAAGAATATGATGGTGAATTTACCGTTAGTTTATTTCAGGCAAAGTACAGGAATAACCTAGAGGGAAGTTCTAACTTTCCTGAAGCAGGAATCACCCGTTTAATCAACGCAATTCAGTCTTTATTTAACCCCACAGCCCCATTAGAGCATATTAACGAACGACTACTCGCAAAAGTAGAAGAAGCCCGTAGCCTCATTCGAGATGGCTATATTCCCCAAGTGCGGGCACTCGCTTGTAACAATGGGCTGAACTGGACTGTCTCTGCTCAAGAAGCGATCGATCGTGCCCAGTTTGGCGAGCAAGTCACCTGGGAACATCTGAACCACGATCGTTTAGTCAAAATTCTTCAGGCTTCTAGACCCGTCAACGATACTTTAAAGCTCAGTGGCAAAGCCATCGTTGAAGATATGGAGTTTAGCCGGGTACTGGTCGGTCGGATTTCTGTCAGCGAAATTGCTAACCTAATTGAGCGACATGGGGAACGGCTTTTAGAGCGCAATATTCGTCGCTACTTAGGGTTACAGGGGAACCGCATCAATGAGGGCATCCGCGCCACCTTAACCAGCAATGAGAACAATAATTTCTATTTTTACAACAATGGGATCACCTTGACCTGTGATCTATTTGCCCACAATGCCCTGCAAGATGGCGATTACCTGGTACGAGTCGAGAACTTACAAATTATTAACGGGGGGCAAACCTGCATGACCATTTTTAAGACCCTCCAGGAACCTGATTGTCTCGATCGGAACTCCCAAGCCTTTGTTCTGCTGCGACTCTACCAGTTACCCCGCGACAATGAAGGTCTAGTCCAAAAAATTACCTATGCCACCAATAGCCAAAATCCAGTAGATCTCAAAGATTTGCGGGCCAATGATGAGCGTCAGCAAAGATTAGAAATGGATATTCAGCAACTCGGCTTTAATTATCGGCGCAAGCGTTCCGAAACTAGCCCTCGGCCTACGGATATTACCTCCGGGGTAGCGGCTGAAGCCGTCCTATCGGTTTGGAGAAGAAAACCCCAGCAAGCAAAGTTCTTCTCCCGTGAACATTTTGGCAAATTGTATGATTTCATCTTCACCGATTCATTAAATGGCGCACAGGTGATTCTTGCGGTTCAGCTTTACAGAATTGCAGAAAATCGCCGCAAAAGGCCAGAACCTACGGACCCTAGCTTTGTCCGCTATGCCCCATGCTTTATTGCCATGCAGATGGGGCAAAAACTGCTCGCTGACCTGCACCTTCAGATCAAGGAGATTAGCCATCAAAATTTTGCACTCGCCCAACAGCTCATTCACCAAAATAGTGGGGCTTACTTCAACGCCGCAGTCCAAGATATTCACCAGGCTCTTCAGGATCTCTATGGGACGCAGGACATTTCCTTGCAGCAACTCTCGGCAACCTTTCGACGGGGTGATTTAATCAGTAAATTGTCCTAAAGCGT
>JAYKJG010000358.1:0-4958 GCA_035286285.1 Prochlorothrix sp. | reverse complement strand
AACTGGGGGTTACCGTCGGCGATATCGGCCCAAAAATCCCGCAAAGCAGGCACCAACGGCGTAGCTTCGGCCTCTGTGAGATTGAGGGGGGGAGCCATCAGCAGGCGACCCATAAAGGTGGGGCTGCGATCGCCCATCCACTGCCGCGAAATCCCTTGCAGATCAGGAAAATCAGGTAAAACAGCCGTGATTCGCGGGGAACTGATTTTAAGCTGGCAATCGCCTGAGTCATCTTGCTCAAACTGGCAAATGCGATAGGGATGGGGATAGCTGACCAGTGATCCTGTCGTAATTTCCCACTGGGGTGACTCTGCCGTGACATCGGGCCGGAGGGCAATGTCTTGGATGTGGAGATGGCCCGTAAAGATGAAGGGGACTTGGTGGGGCGGGAGGGCGGCTAGCAAGTCTGCATGGTTGGCCAACTGGTAGCGCTGGCCGAGGGGGTGTTGGTCTTGGTTGGGCAAGTGGGCGATGACGTTGTGGTGAATCATCAGTAAGACGAGATCATTGCCCACGGTGGTTAAAGTATGGCGTAGCCAAGCCAGTTGAGCCGTATCCACGGACCCCCGCCGGTTTTGCTGGCCTGTTGTGTCGAATTGGTTGGAGTTAAGTCCAATTAAACGGACTCCTGGCAGGATCCGGCGGCAGTAGTAGGGCCGATCGGAATTCCGATCGGTCTCTTGGTTCGTTGAGTGAGCTTCGCCGCGATCGATCGCAGTGTCACCCGCCTCACCCCCGCCATAGCCAAATTGGCGATAACAGGGGGCAAAGTCCCCCAAACCAATGCGCCCTCCCTCTGGCTCCCGTTGCACCACATCATGGTTCCCCGGCACCACATAGACCGGAAAAGGCAGACGACTGAGGCGATCGGCGAGCCACTGGTGATTTTCCCGCTCGCCATGCTGGGTTAAATCCCCCGGAATCAGCACAAAGTCAACCCGCTCAGCCGCAAAATGCTCAAAAGCTTGCTCCAGGGCCGGAATACTTACCTCAATGAGGTGGAAACGGCTGGGGTGATCCCAAATCGTCTGGGGTAAACCAATGTGGGGATCACCAATAATCCCAAACTGAAACGCCAATGCCATGGCCTACTCCCTTGGATCAACCTTTGGATCAACGGACTCATCCATGGGATCGCGGCTGACCTGTTGCACATACCGCAGCACTTTGCGGTAAACATTCCCATGGGTTCCCTCTTGCAACACGATTTCTTGGGCGCTGTCGGGGAGAAAGAAGGAGAGCTTGCCGGAGGCCAGCAAACGAAAGCTGTGGATGCTGTGGAGGTTGAAGACGATAATATCTCGATCGTACTTGAGGGTGACCCAATTTCCCGCTACAGCACCATCGGAGAGGCTGCGCACATAGGCCAACACAAGGCGATATTCGTGGGGATTGCTTTTGACCGTAAGGACAATTTCCTGGGGATTACCGGCCACAAAAAAGCTGACCCGGCCATGCTCAATAAAGGTAAAAGCACGTACCTGGTCTAAATTCACCACATAGGTTTGCCGCTCCTCACGAAGCTTAACCCAGTAAGACACAAAGCCTCCTGTGCTGAACCGTGTGTTTCAACATCCTGTTTGGTTACCCAGTTTATGCTTTTTACCCACCTTTGTGCTTTTCGGTCGTGGCAACGGGGTACCCAGGGGTGTTCTTCACCTTGGGCACTGTACCATGGCGGGGGCTACTTCTTGCAATCGGCATTTAGGTGAACCTTTTCAAGCTGAACCGGGGCAATCCCCCACGGGGTTGCCCTTAGCAAACCGGCTCACTTGCCAACTTGAGATGAAACTGCTGAATCTCCGTAAGAATGGGCTGAATGCCGGGATAGCGGGTTTCTCTAGCTGAGCGGGGCTAGATTTGTTTATTTTTCTGCAACAAGGCCGCGATAGAGGCTTTGGATCGACTTCAGGACTCCCTTGGGTGAGAATTCCCCTGGGCCACTATGGAGATCAATTTCCTGGATGCGGTTGAGCAAACGGGCTTCTTCCACTTCGATCGAGCCATCGCTGTAGACTAGGGTACTGATGGCTTCTAGCAAACTTTGGCAGTCTTCATGGGAGGGATGGCGACCGAGGTAGGTTTCGATCCACTGATAGCACTGGTCCGGCTGCACTTGCACCAACTCATAGAGCAAAGGCCGAATTTCGGGATCTTCAGCTAAATTTTGCTCCGTTGCCATGGTCCGTAGAATTTCCCGCTCTTCGGGTTGAATTTCGCCATCGATCCAGGCGGCACCAATGAGAATCTTAAAGAGTGCTTTGGTTTTGTCGGCAGTGGCTTCAGTCATGGGGGGCATCCTTTGTGCGGCGGCAGTACGGTCAAGACGCGATTCAGAGACGATCGGGAGCATAACCGGCTCGGTTGAACAAGCCAAGGGTGGAACTCCCGCTGTGCAAGAGCACCACCCTACAAATCAATCGTTCTGTCCCCAGCCTAATCGACAAGATTTTGAAATTAGGTTTTTAGGGAAATTTTTTAGAATCGGGCCTATTGCTGGCGATCGGAGTGCTGGCGATGGGATTGGTGGCGATCGGACTGGCCCGGACCTTCAGGGCGTTGGTGCTGACCTTGACTGGCTCCGGGGTGGGGCGGTACGCCCAAGGCTTCGATCAATTGGGCCTCGGTGACCCCAAGCTGGCGAGCAGCGGCGGCAAAATCGGGGCGAGGGGGCGGACCCAGGGGCAAACCCAAGGCTTCGATCAATTGGTCCCGCGTAATGCCCAACTGGCCAGCGGCGGCATTGAGGTCAGGGCGAGTTTGGGGCGGGAGGGGTTCGCCGGTTTCTGCATCCAAGGGGATGCCCATGGCTTGGTAGAGTTGGGCTTCGGAAATGCCCAGTTGGCTTGCAGCAGAGGCAAAATTCGGGCGAGGCGGTTCGGCAACTCCCAAGGCTTCTTTGAGGGCGGCTTCCGTGGTGCCGAGGGTGGCCGCTGCGCCTGCCAAGTCTAGCCGGGGATGGTGGCCACCGGGTCGATCGCCGCGCCGCTCCCCTTGGTCTAGGCCGCGCCCTTGCCCTTGGTCTGGACCCAAGCCGCGACCGGCTTCCTGCTCGGAGCTATTTTCGGGCACCTGGCTCAGGGGGCCATCTAGGGCATAGCTACGGGACTGGATCACGCCGATCGAGCCAAGACAGAGCAAGGCGGCGATCGTGGCGGGAACAAGGCGGTGGGACAGTAAATGCTGGGGAACGGGGCGATGAGGGGCGAAGGGGTGGGAAGTCATGGGTGTTGGTCCTTTGCGCTATGAAACGTCTTGTTTGGGGACATTTCGATTAAGCCCTAGGGACATTACAAAGCAAGTCGGCTCTGAATTACAGTTTTGTTATTCTTGGGGCGATCGTCCCCCAAGGGGGCCAAAATTAGTCACGACCGCCATTTCTGCCCTCCTGTACTAGTGGTATCCCAGCCCCTTTCTGACGATCGGTTATGAATGTTCTTTTGCTAGAAGATGAAGCTAAAATTGCCCATTTTGTCCAAACTGGACTGAAAGAGCAGGGTTTTGTGGTGGAATACTTTGAGAATGGCAACCTTGCCTATGAATCTGCCCTGAGCCAGGTTTACGATGTGATCGTTCTGGATATTATGGTGCCTGGAAAAGATGGGTTGGCGATTCTGAAACAGTTGCGGCAGGCGGGGCGCAATACCCCCGTGATTCTGCTCACGGCCCGCAATGAGCTAGACGATCGCCTGGTGGGGTTAAATTTGGGGGCGGATGACTATATTGCGAAGCCGTTCTTTGTGGAGGAACTGGTGGCCCGCATCCATGCGGTGGTGCGCCGGAGCCTGGGAGATCAGCAGAACCAAATCCAGGTGGGGCCGGTGCTGCTCGATCGGCTGACGCGGGAGGTGACGAGCGAAGGGAAGGCGATCGAACTGACCAACCGGGAGTTTAATTTGCTGGAATACTTAATGCGATCGCCGGGGCGTGTCCTCACCCGAACCCAAATTCTGGAGCAAGTCTGGGGTTATGACTTTAATCCCCAAACCAATGTGGTAGATGTCTGTATTCAGCGTATTCGCAAGAAAATCGACCCTGCTGATCAGCCCAGTCGGATCGAAAATGTTCGAGGTGTAGGTTATCGCTTCCGCAAACCTTGAAGATCAGCCTAAACGTGAAAATCTCTTCCTTTCGTCTCAGAATTGCCTTTTTAGCCACCGGTTTGGCGGGAATTGCTGTCATTGGCTTTTGTGCTCTGGCGTGGCAGTTGATCTATGCGGCCAAGCTGAATCGAGTCGATATTCGCCTGGAAAACCACCTGCGCCAGTTTGTCCATCTGCCGCCTACGCCCCTGTGGCCGGTTTTGGCGGCTAATCTCTCTCGCCAACTGGGCACTGAAGAGGAATCCAGTACTGCACTGTGGCTGGTCGATCGTGAGGGTAACTCTCTTTACCAGTCGGCCCAATGGATTCAAGTTGACCCAAAAGCCGCCAATTCCAGCCCTAACAGTAGTCCTAGTTCTCCCGAAGCTCCTAATTCACTCAATTCCTCTCTCAATCTCTTTCCTCCCCCGCCCCCACCCAACTCAGACCCTGACACGCTACCGTTCTCGCCTTTTGACCCTCGTCGCCACCAGCAACGCCCCCCCCTGCCGCCCAATCTTGCCCTCCAGTTCAGTAACCAACCCAGTTCCCATGGTCAATGGCGCATTGCTGCTGCGTCCTTCCCCAGTCATCGTGTTGCGATCGCTGTCAACCTCAACAGCATTAACCAAGAAATGGCCAGTATTCGCCAAGTTTTTTTGATTACCGTCCCTATTACCCTGTTTTTTGTTGCCTTTGGTGCTTGGTGGCTCTCTGGTCGCGCTCTGGGGCCAATTCACAACCTCACCGCTGCGATGCAACAAACCACAGTGACCGGCCTCGATCGGCCTTTGTCAGCCCAGGGCACTGATCTAGAGTTTGCGACCTTGATTGGGGTTTATAACCAAATGCTGGGGCGCTTAGATCGCAGTTTTA
>JAYKJG010000357.1:0-13415 GCA_035286285.1 Prochlorothrix sp. | reverse complement strand
GTAAAGGGCAGATGATGGATATCCGACTGCGGTAAACAGGCAAACTCCGCCGCTTCCTGCAAATGGGCCAAAGAAACCTCACCCAAACCGAGATCCCCTAGGGAACAGGGTAAGCCAATTTCCCGATAAAACTTCAACAACTGCTGCCGTGCCGTTGCCGCCAACTGGTTCCCCTGGATCAACTCCTCCAGCCGCAACTGCACCAAAACCCCATAGGCCACCTTCTCCCCGTGGAGCGTCTTCGGCACCTGGGCCAAGGGGGCCAACTGCGTTAGGCCATTGTGGACCGCATGGGCCGCCACCGTCCGGCACTGGGCACCGCCCAAGCCCCCGATCGCCCCCGCCATCAACACCGTCGCATCCACCACCTGCCGCCACGCCTCGCCCCCCGGTTCCGCCAGCGCCTCCCCTGACTTTTGCAATAAAATATCCCGCAACACCCGCGCCTGCTGCACCGCCGCAATAATCAAGGTTTGGTCCGAGTGGCCGCTGCTCACCGAAGCCTCGTACCACTTCGCCAACGCATCGCCAATGCCTGCAATGAGCGTGCGATCGGCAGCGGTCTGCACCAAAGCATAGTCCAGCACCAATGCCTGGGGACAGGTTTCCAGCCCCACATCGTAGCGAAACGCCCCTGCCTCCGAGTAGACATTGGACAGCGCCGTCCAGGCGGCACAGGTTGCGCCGGACGTGGGCAAAGTGACGATCGGCAAACTAAGCTGTTTGGCTAGTAACTTGGCTGTATCCAGAGCTTTCCCGCCCCCAATCCCCAAAACCACAGCGGGATTGCAGTCCTGCGCCGTTTCCCGCAGTCGCTCCAGCACCGACTCACTACAGTCCGGCAGACTAGAGGCCCAGGTTACCGTCAAGCGCTGGTCTAGCGGGCTGTACTGGCGTTGCACCTGGGACAGGCTGCGATCGCCCCCCACCGCCAGCACCCGATCGCCCCATCGCGCCAAAATATCCCCCAAGGCCAGTTCCAACTGGTGCCCCCGCAGCACCTGGGCCGGGGCGATGGCAAGGGGTACCGGTGCGGCAGACAGCACAGCAGGCAGCGTTTCAGAGGTCGGGGCAGTGAAAGTCATAGGGGCGTGAAAGGGTCGATCGGGCAACAACAGTCAAACGGGCAACAACAGTCAAAAATAACCTAGGGAAACAGCCTAGGGAAACACCTTAGGGAATATGGGCCAGCCGGAACCCCATGGCGCACTCGTACTGGGGCGGCAGAGCCTCAGCGTTCCGGGCCGCGCTGGTGGGGCAACTGGGACAAATGGCATGGCCGCAGTCCAGTGTGCCGTGGTGCCAGCGGGGTTGGCCTTGATCATTGGCCAATAAACAAGCTTGGCACACTTGTTGGGGATTGAGAAGTTGGGTTTCGGTCAGGATGACAAGCATAGGACATCCTCCTAAACAGGAGAGGGGGGATCCCCATTGTAAGTCAAGTCCTTGGGGTCGTTGTCTTTTACAACACATAAGTTTTGAATTCCCCTAGCCCCTAGGCTCCCCAACCCCAGCGTTGCCGGGAGACCGGGACAGGTTACCCTTTTTTTAATGATCTAACCCCCATCCTGAATTCATGATTACGCTACATCTGCTCTCCCTTCAATGCCTTGACTTTGCCTTTCAGCGGGCGCAGAGTCGAGCAGCCTTGGGCCGCGTCGCCGATCGAATTCCCTACCTCGGTCAGCAGAACCCCCAGGACTTTGGGGTAGTGGTGATGAATGGGGCGGGGGTGCAGTGGAGCCAGGGCCAAACCCAGGGGCCGATCGCCCTGATGAGCGTGATGAAGCCCTTGATGTTGCTGTATTTGCTGGAAACCCAAGGCACCGCAGCGGTGAGCCAATGGGTAGATTCTCGGTCTTCGGCGCTGTCTTTTAATTCTTTAACGCAACTGCAAGCCGATGGCGGACGACCCCGCAACCCCATGATCAATAGCGGGGCCATTACGCTGGCGGACAAGCTACCGGGGGAAACCGGCCCCGATCGTGCCCAAGCCTTCTGTCAGTGGCTCAATCAGCAAGCCAACAGTCACTATGGCCTCAACCAAGCCCTACTGGAGTCTGTGCATCAGGTGGGCCGAGAACCGAATTTGGCCCTGGTGGAAGTCCTCAGTGCGGCGGGGAGCCTCCAGCAGCCCCCCAAGGCGATCGATGCCTATGAACGCCTGTGCTGTCTCAGCGGCACCCTCCAAGACTTGGCCCAGTTGGGTTGTCTCCTAGCCCTGCCCCACCCCGCCCTCAAACCCAGCCACCAGGATCACGTCAACCAAGTGCTGCGCACCTGTGGCCTCTATGAAGCATCGTCCCTGTGGACGCGGCGGATTGGTTTGCCGATGAAGTCGGGCATTAGCGGGGCATTAGTGGCGGTGGTACCGGGAGAGGGGGCGATCGCCTGCTATGGTCCGGCCCTGGACGATCGGGGGAATTCCGTGGCTGCGTTGACCTTTCTGGAAGTTTTGGCCCAAAATTGCCGCCCAAACCCTAACTGCTAGGGTCCATCTCCATGGGGCAGAATCCCGGTCGGGGTCGCGCCTCTGTGGCTCCCCGCTTGGGGCCAAGCAAAACCGGGGCAACTCTGGGGGGCTTGCCGATCGCATCGGTTAGCCGACCTGCCCCAGGGGGAAAGTCCCAAGGGCTAGCCCCCTCTCCCGCAGCCTTGGCTACTGTTGCTGCTCAAAGTCCTGGGCGTAGTCCTTGAGCAAGCTGCTGACCTGGGTTAGAACCTCCGTGCCCACCTTGCCCAGCACCTGCCGCTCTGGATAGAACTCCGGTCGATCCATATAGCGAGACACTGCATCATAGACCTGTTGGCTAATGAGATGCTGTAAGTCTTCTTTGGCCCGATCGCGCTGGTAGCGTGCCCCTTCCTCGGTGGTGGCATAGAGGGGGGGGAGCCGGTTGAGGGCATAGGCGGCAATGTCGCCCAAGTCGAGGGTGCGTTCACTGCTGGCCTCAATTTCTGCCACCTTGGAGATGGCCTCGGTTAGGACTAACTCTTCCATCACATTGATGAACTGCTTGCGGGGAACTGCCACAATCTCCCCCGTAAGCAGGGCACCCATGAGGCGATCGAGGGCCATATATTCCTCAATGGATAACTCTGAGGCCGTATCACAAATACGACCCACCTCTGCCTCCATTGCAGGGGTCAAATAACCATCCCGCAGGGCCTGATCAACAATATTTTCAATACTACTCATGAACAAGGTTCCTCATCATCTGATGCCAAAGACCACTCCCGATCGGGCCAGATCTCACGCCCTGGGCCAACCGTCTCCTCACCGTCGAGGGAGGCAAGAAGAGGATTAACCACCGATGTCGTGTAGACCTACTCAAGGGTGCCACATTCTGGGATACCGAAAAGCCTAACGTAGGAAAACCTTTCGGTTCAAAAACTTAAAACAAGGGCATGGTCCTTCCTACTCAAACGCGCTATAGCGCCAGGGAACCGGATCAACCGCCTGACCCTGGACATATAAACCCCAATGCAGGTGCGGCCCGGTGGATGCACCCGTCGAGCCAACGGTCCCAATGACATCCCCCGCCTTCACCCGCTGTCCAGTCCAAACCTGGATCGAGTTGAGGTGAATCAGAATGCTCAGCACCCCTTGGCCGTGGTCAATGCCCACCGTATTGCCGTGGAGTTCAAAGCCGTTGGCCTCATAGCCCACCAGGGAGACAATGCCCGCAGCGGGGGCAACCACGGGGGTACCGGTCCCGGCTCCATAGTCTACGCCCCGATGGTAGTAGTCTTCGGCAAACTCGCCGTTATAGTAGCGCCGCACCCCATAGACCGTGGTGATTTCCCCCGCTGTTGGCCGGATAAAGGCCCCATTCCAGAGTTTTTGGGGAGTTACCAGGGCTTTGAAGGCATCCACGCGGTCAAACTCTAAGTCACTTCCCAGGTCGTCTTTCCCAGGCGGCAACCAAATGCTTTGGGTGGGAAAGCTCCGGTTGGCGAGGGTGAAGGAGAGTTGGCGCGTTTGGCCCTCGGCTTGGACTTCTAGGGTTTTGGCTCCGGGGCGATCGAGGGGGGTGGTGGGGATGAGGGCGCGGCAGCGATCGGCAGCTTGGACAAAGCAGGGATAAAGCTGGGAACCGAGGCGAACGGGGGGCGGAGTTGCGGGGGTAATGCCGGTGACGGTTACGGAAAGGGTGTCCCCCAGTTCGGGATCGATCGGGGTCATTTGGATGGTCAAGGCCGCCGCAGAACCGGCCCCCCCGGTCAGGCTCCCCATCAGCCCCAAGGTCAACCCCAAGGCGGTTTTCAGGACCAGGGTTCCAGCCCTTTCCAGGTGAGTGCCCAGAGCCGCAGGCTTGAGACCCCCCTGACCCTGATTCGGCAAAGCAAAACGTTGCGACATAAGCAAAGCAAGTTCCCATAACATCTCAGCAAAATACCCTAGCAAAACACCCTAGCAAGACACCTTGGCCCTATTCCTGAGCGCCCTCCCCCTGTACCCCGCTGCCTCCTGATCCTGAGAAAATCGCGGTTTACTCTGCTGCATCTGCCTGGGGCTGGGGAGACTCCGGCGACAGACCCAAGGATCTGACATAGGCGATCGATCGTCGCCAAACCAAGGTGCGTTGCCCAGAGTCTTCTTTCACACAAAAACATTCCGGATCCAACCACATCATGATGCCCTGCATCAGATCTCCGGTGATCAACTTGGCTTCAACATGGTGCTTGTCCCGGACATAGACCTGTAAGGTCCGAGTGCTGGGCAAGCTGGTGTCCATGGGTTCAGTTTTTTTGGGAGGGGCTGACATAGTAGTGAGACTCTCGGTGAGCAGGACAGAAACAGATTTGGGACCCATGTTTCGAGACGGAAGGCCCAAGGCACGGGAGAATTAAACCTTAACCCTAACGTTATGTGCAAATCAATTCCCTATGACCCTTGCGTTCACAAAATATCACGGCCTTGGTAACGACTTTATTCTGCTGGATAACCGCCACGATTCAACCCCTTGCCTTACGCCCAAAGAGGCGGTGCGCTGGTGCGATCGCAACTTTGGCATTGGAGCCGATGGGGTGATCTTTGCCCTACCCGGTCAAGGGGATAGCGACTACACCATGCGGATCTTCAACTCCGACGGCTCTGAACCGGAAATGTGCGGAAACGGCATCCGCTGCCTTGCGCGGTTTCTGGCCGATCTGGAAGGGGTCTCCACCAAAAACTACCGTATCCACACCCTCGCCGGTCTGATTTTGCCCCAAATCCAAGAAAATGGCCAGGTAACGGTGGATATGGGGGAGCCAATTTTGGCGGCTAGCAAGGTTCCCACCAAGCTGGGAGAGCCGGACCAAACCGCCCAGGAAGTGCCTTTGGAGGTGGCGGGCCAGTCGTGGGCGGTGACCTGTGTCAGTATGGGCAATCCCCACTGCATTATTTTTGTGGAGGATGTGGCGGCGATTCCCCTGGCAGAACTTGGACCCCAGTTTGAGCATCACCCCGTTTTTCCCCAGCGCACCAATACGGAATTTATTGAAGTGGTGCGGCGAGATTATTTGAAGATGCGGGTCTGGGAACGGGGGGCTGGGGCTACCTTGGCCTGTGGAACCGGGGCCTGTGCGTCGTTGGTGGCGGCGGTGTTGACGGGACGGGCCGATCGATCGGCGACGCTGGAGCTACCGGGGGGAAATTTGGCGATCGAATGGTCAGCGCAAACGAACCATATTTTAATGACGGGGCCAGCCCAGCGGGTTTTTGCGGGAACCTGGGTCGGCTAGGGGCTAGGCTTGCAACCAACATTCAGCCGGTTGGAGACGCTCTCACAGAATGAGCAGAAAGGCCCAAAATGCTTGTAGGGGCAGGTTTGCGGGACAATCTTGGATGAAACCCCAGGCTGAACTAAACCTGCCCTCTTTTGGAGCTAAGGGGTTGGGGGCTGGGATCCTAGGCATTCAGGCCAGGGTCGATCGGACAGCACAGCAGCATAAACGGCTTGGAGTGCGGCAATTTCGGCTGCTGGCCCCACCCGATCGGCCCAGTCCAGGATTTGCCCCCCGCGCAAATAGCCCACGATCGGCAACCCGGCCCACAGTTCCGCCGGATCGCTCAAGCTTTGCCCATAGGCTCCACAGTCCCGCAGCAAGTCTTCCTGGGTGGCGGCGATCGCCCCCCGCTCAATCAAAAACTCCAGCCAAGCTTGACTGTGTAGGGATTCCAGAAGCTGACCCAATTCTGGTGTCACCTCCCCAAACTTCCGAAGAATTAACTTGAGAGAAGTCATTAAGCCCTGTTCTACGCCTTGATCGATGCCCTGCTCTAGTCCTTGGGCAATGCGATCGCGCTCCCACTGACTCAGGTAGGGAATATTTTCCTGGGCCTGGTAGCGGGCAATTTCGGCTTGGAAACGTTGTTCAAGGGCGGGGGAAAGTTCCATCAGCCAATCCACGAAACGAAAGAGGTTTTTGATGTCTTGGGGAGAGTAGTTGCGATCGAGCAGGCTTTTAATAATCTCTGTTTTCCAGTGACAGCGCTCTTCTAGATCGCGAACCGTACTCAAGGTTTTGAGGTGAGCCATGACCACTGTAGCAAACGGGTTGAAGTCCTGGGTGAGGCTGTCCCAGTGGTTTTCGTAGTCCCGGAGTTTGACGGTGGGGTAGCCAAACTGGAGCCAGCAGCCAAAATTCTCGTAACCAAAGGTGTGGGGTCGCCAAGTGGCTGAGGCATCTCCCAAAATGGCCAGACTTACGACTTCCTGCTGATAGAGGTCGTAGAGACGGTAGTGGTAGGTGAACATTCGCTGGGCAAAGTGAGAATCATGGCGGCTTTGGACTTCCACATGGATCAGGAGCCAGCGATCGCCGCCCTCCCGGAGTTGTACCTTAACCAGTTTGTCGATGATGTGTTTCCCTAAACTGGCATCTCGGATAATCTGCTGCAACTCCTGCTCTAAAAACTCCGGCCTCACAGCCCAATTAATCGCATTTGCAGCCTCAGGCAGAAAAAAGGTTATAAAGTCTTGGAAATAGGTTTCGATCGCCAGTTTCCAGGGGCTATCATAGTCTGTCCGCATGGAAGAAACTCATACAGTTGTATTACTTAGAGTAGTACTGTACCGTAAAATCTAATGCCCGTTCCCTACCTCCTTGCTGGCCATGCAGATTTACCTTGACCACAGCGCCACAACCCCCCCCTGTGCAGCCGCGATCGATCGCCTCACCGCCGTGCTGCAACACCACTGGGGCAACCCCTCCAGCTTGCATCAGTGGGGGCAGCGATCGGCCTTGGTCTTGGAGACCGCACGGCAGGATGTGGCCACTCTAATCGGAGCAGCGGCAACGGAGGTGATTTTTACCGCAGGGGGAACTGAGGCCGATAATGCGGCGATTTTCGGGCTAACCCAGGGTTATAACGCGCCCCAGCACTTGATTATTTCAGCAGTGGAGCATTCGGCAGTGTCGGAACCGGCCCGCTGGTTAGAGGCCCAGGGCTGGCAGGTGACGCGGTTGCCGGTGGATCCCCTGGGGCAGGTCAACCCCCAGGACTTGGCGGCGGCAATTCAGGACAATACGGTGCTGGTGTCGGTCATTTATGGCCAAAGTGAAATTGGCACGGTGCAGCCGATCGCCGAGCTAGGGGCGATCGCCCGATCGGCGGGCATTCCCTTTCACACCGATGCAGTCCAGGTGGCGGGTCGCCTGCCGTTGGATGTGGCAACGTTGCCGGTGGATTTACTGTCGCTGTCGAGCCATAAGCTCTATGGTCCCCAGGGGGTGGGGGCGTTGTATGTGCGATCGGGGCTGCGGAGCCGATCGGGCCGGAGTTTGGAACCCCTGCTGCGGGGGGGCGGGCAGGAAATGGGCCTGCGATCGGGCACTCAGGGGGTAGCCATCATTGCAGGATTTGGGGCAGCAGCCCAGGCGGCTCAGCAGGAGTTAGCACCCGAACAGCAACGCCTAGTGGTCCTGCGCGATCGGCTGTTCCAGACCCTCGCCGACCTGCCCCAACTCAAGCCCACCGGTCACCCCCGCCAACGCCTGCCCCACCACGTTAGTTTTTGCTGGCACAGCCCCGATCCCCAGCGCTTGACGGGGAAAACCCTGGTGCATCAGCTTAATCGCGCCGGGATCGGCATTAGCTCCGGCTCTGCCTGTAACAGTGGCAAAACGGTCCCCAGTCCCGTCTTGTTGGCCTTGGGATTTGCGCCGGAGTTGGCAATGGGGGGAATTCGGCTGACCTTGGGGCGGGGTACGACGATCGAGGATGTTGACTGGACCGCGATGGTGTTGCGGCAGGTGATCGATCGGCTAGAGCGGTGAACTTTACCCCTGGGTTAGAGCAGTTGGGTTAGAGCAGTTGGGTACGGATGCGTTGGCGGAAGTTGCGAAGGGCGGGGCTTCTACCGATCGACTGACTGTCAGTCATTACGTCTTCTACGAGGTCGCAGATGGGGAGGTTTGGGAACGTGGGACTGGTGGTGACACTGTGATATTGACCCCCTTGGAGAACATAGAGGGTGAGGGTTGTATTGGCGTAAACCCACAGTTCAGGAACCCCGAGACAAAGATAGGCTTCCAGTTGGGTTTTGGAGGTGACATCAACCTCGATCGCCAAGTCTGGAGGCGGGTCGATCTTGGGGTTAATCCGCCGTTGTCCCCGCATTTGCTGATGGTTTTGGATGTAGAAGCATTGATCGGGTTCTAAACCACTGTTGGTTTGCTGGTTTTTGGAGGTGGTGGAACCAAAGCATTCACAGTCAATTTCAAGTTCTTCCAGGAGAATTTTGACCAGATCGCCAATGAGTTCTTTATCGACTTCGTGTTCGGGTAGCGGCATTCTGATTTCGAGGGTTCGATCGTGATAAGCAATGCGAGAGGCACGACTTTCGCCCAGTTCGGTGAGAAGGGCTTCAAAATCGGACCAGCACAGATCGCGGATGAGGAGGCGCTGACCCGGTGGAACACTGAGTTGTCGCAGTTGGAGGGTGACCATAGGGGATTTCACGTCGGATCGCTATAGGCATTAAACAACAAAAAAAGGGGGCCATAGCCCCCCCTAAGGTTAATGAGAAAATAGGCCCAACAGGGCTATGCGCTAAAAATTAAGCGGTAGCGGCAGCAGGTACAGTCGTAGCCTTAGCTTCCGTGGCGGTGATGCGCTCGTAGGCGGCCCGCATCTTGAGGCCAGCCAGGACTTGGAATAGACCCGTACCATTGTTGGAGCCGGGGTATTCCTTGTGCTGGAGCAGCAGGTGTGTTAGCTCACCGTAGTACTTGGTGTCGGTCTTGCTGAGGTGACCTTCGATGTAGATCATCTCTTCGAGATTGTCGAACTGACCATCGACTTCCAGAATCGAGACCTCGTTCCCGTAGTAGCTGTCGGGACCGTAGTACATCTTGATGCCGGGGTAAGAACAGGTCAGCTTGCGACCGCAGGGGGTCCAGTGAATGGTAGACCCTTCGTCAAAGAGATAGGCGGGGGAGAAGCTGTCTACCCCTTCGCGCTGGATCATTTGGACCCGCAGGATCTTGCGCTCGGTGTCATCCTTAATCAGGTTGGTGGGCAGCACTTGCAGCACCACATCGGCATATTGCTTTTGGGGATCGATGTAGGCTTCAAAGTCGGGCTTACGGGCGTTGATCGAAGCCAGAATGTCTTCATAGGTGTGGCCCCGCTCGGCCATGTCCCGCTGAATTTTCCAGGCGATTTTCACTTCATCGCTGATGTCGAGGTAAACGCTGAAGTCCAGCAGTTCCCGCACGCGCTCATCGTAGAGAGGGTGCAGACCTTCAATCACGATGATGTGGTTGGGTTCAATGCGCTCAGGGGGGTCAATGCAGCCAGTCTCGTGGTTATAGATGGGCTTATCGATGGCGTTGCCCTCTTTCAGAGCTTTCACTTGCTCTGCCATGAGGTCAAAGTTGTTGGCTTTGGGGTTTAAGGCGGTGACCCCATGTTCTTTGCGCTGCTTGCGATCGAGACTGTGGTAGTCATCTAAACAGATAACGGTGATCAGCTCTTTGCCAAACAAGTCGCTCAGGCGACGCAAAAAGGTGGATTTGCCGCATCCTGAGTCTCCTGCGACTCCAATCAAAACCACGCGGTCTGGCTTACTCATAGCTCTCCTCTAACTGTGTCCCTGTGCTTAATCAAAGCTTAAAAAATCCCGTGCACCAGTGCCCGGTCTTTGGAAGCAGAAAAAGTTCCGGTGATCGGACTCTCCTAGACTGAGGGCTAGGGGCTGCAAGTCACCCCAAACTCAAGTCCAATGGGAGCGCCGATGTTAAATTCCGGGGGGAATTTAACTGAAGTTTTTTGGCATTCCACTGTGAAGCCCCAAACCCTCCAAGCCCCTAGGGGAAGGGGGAGTGAGTAATTAATACTATAGTTGGAATTCATCCTACCAGAATTGGGATCACGCGGAAGCGTTGGGGCTAACTTTTGGCCGTTTCTATGAGTCCTGGGGTGGTTTGGACGATTGGGTCTGGGGCGCTTTGGGGAATGATGCCGCTGGGGTTAAGGGGGAAGAGGTTGCCGAAGTAGTCTTGCTTGACTTGGTTGAGGTCGCAGGTGGCGGCAACGCCGGGGAGGTGGTAGATCGATCGCAGGTGGCGGGAGAGGGCGGGGTAGTCTTGGATGCGGCGGCGGCTGCATTTGAAGAGGGGATGGTACACCGCATCGAAGCGAAAGAGGGTGGTAAAGAGGCGGATATCGGCTAGGGTGAGGCGATCGCCACAAATGTACTGGGGTCTGTACTGGGGCCTGTACTGGGGCCGATCGAGGTCGGAGTCAAGGTTAAGATCGCAAGCCTGGGCGAGTTCTGGGGCCGATCGCCCATCGGGGCGGGTTGGGGAGAGCGGTGGCCCTGCTAACAGGGACTCTAATTCATCCAGTTGTTCAAACAACTCGTTACAGGCTTGGTCATAGGCGGCCTGGGTTTGGGCAAATCCGCAGCGATACACGCCGTTATTAACCCGGTGGTAGATTTTCTGGTTCCACAGATCGATCGTCTGCCGTAATGCTGCCGGGTAGAGGTCTAAATCGGGCGTTTCGGCAAAGGCATTGCAGCGATCGTTGAGCCAAACGATAATCTCGGCGCTTTCATTATTGACGATCGCCCCTCGGCGATCGTCCCACAGCACCGGCACCGTACAGCGGCCCGTATAGCCCGGTTGTGCTAACTGGTACGCCTGGGCCAAGGTGCTACAGCCTTGGAAGGGTTCGACAAAGACCCAGCCCCCGGCCTCCGGTTTGGGCACCACCAAGGTGAGGGGGATGGCCGCTTCTAGGCCCTTCAAAGCGCGAACCACCAGGGTACGGTGTGCCCAGGGGCAGCCGGTGCCGACGATGAGGCGATAGCGATCGGGTTCGGCGGGGTGGGGGTGGTTGGGGTCTGGGTTGCAGGAGTCGCCCAGGTCTTGGCGGAACTGGCTGGGGGGGCGTTGGTAAGCGCCGGTGCGATCGCGAGGGGCCATCTGGGCCATCATGACTTGCCACAGGGTGCGCCAGACCCATTGACCGGTTTGGATCAGCAAACCGGGCGGGAGCGATCGGGTAGGTTTGGGGGCCATGGTTACCTGAAAAAAACTGCGACCAGCAAGACTAACGAACGGCCCGCAAGGGCGCTACAGAGAAAACCCAGACTGGTGACAGCCTGGGTTCTACGCCTATCGCGGAAATAAAGGTATATCGAGGTTTTGAACGGTTGAATTTATCGGTGGGATAAATCGGGGTGATTTATAGGGATTCTGAAAACTCACAGCTCTGTGTAGCGGATCAGGAACCGACGTTCCCTAGAGCTAAGTCAGGGGGTGCAACGGTGCCAGAGGATGCAAAGTTGCAGGGTGGTGCTAGATGCCAAGTTGCGAGGTCTTCACGAACCATGGTGTTTATTATTAACGCTTTCACGGGATTTGCCCAGCTTTCTCAACAAAGCGTTATAGCTTGGTCATGGTTTTGTGACGTTTGATGTCGAAATGGCAAAATCAAAATTAATTCGGTAACAATAGATACAGAAATGAAGCGGCCCCTCCTCATCGATTTTTTGGGCTTCATCCCTAGGATTACGAACTCGTAACCCCCCCCTTCACGTTTTTTGAGTTGGTTCTTTCATAAAAAGGTCTGGAGAACAATGACACTTTCTAACCACGATACTCTGCCCCTGGATGCCGCTGCGGCCCCTGCTGAACTGACTGCGGCCCCTGCCACTGCGGATCCCTGCGCTCACCTAGAGGTGACGGAAAAGGCCCGTTGCTTGATGGTGCAACATCACCGAGAGGTGAAAAAGCGGGATCAAGCCCTGCTGACACGGGTTGCGGAAGATGTGGGCATTAGTGCAGAAGAGGTTGCCCACTTTTCTAACCACATCCAAGGGAAGCCAACGGCTGGGTCTAGCGGCTACGATCGCAGCCCTGCGTCCATGAGTTAGAACAGGGCACTGGGCCTTAAGCCGACTCCAGTTTGATTAGCACTATTTAAAATTCCTCGTCTCCTGGTAGGGTGGGCAATGCTCACCTTATTTTTATGGCTAAACCGATTGTGGCCAAACCGATTGTGGCCAAACCGATCGGCGTTGGCCCTGTTGTTACCCCATGCCCACCTCTTCCCCCGACCCCAACCAAAGCCTGAATCCTAACGCAGTCCTGGATTTTGCCCAGGAACCCTGTCAGCTACAACCCGGAACGCTCGCCCGTGCCATTGCGGTTTTTGATATTGACGGGGTGGTGCGGGATGTGGGCAACTCCTACCGACGGGCGATCGCCGATACCGTGGAGCACTTCACGGCTGGGGCTTTTCGGCCCGCGATGGAGGATATCGATCGCCTTAAATCCGAAGGTATTTGGAATAACGACTGGCTGGGATCCCAGGAGCTAACCTACCGTTACTTTGAAAGCCAGGGTCAGGATCGTGACGCGATCGCGCTGGACTACGAAGCCGTTGTGGACTATTTCCAGCGCCAATATCGGGGTCAAGATCTGGAGAATCCTGATCGCTGGGATGGCTACATTAACCAAGAACCGCTGTTGCTAGGGCGGGATTATTTGCAAGGTTTGGCCGCTGCGGGGATTGCCTGGGGCTTCTTTAGTGGGGCAACGCGGGGATCGGCGGAGTACATTCTGCAACGGCGGCTAGGGTTAGTGGCTCCGCCCTTGGTGGCCATGGGGGAAGCGCCGGATAAGCCCCAGCCGGAGGGCTTGTTTCAGGTGGTGGCGACTTTAGAGGCGGTTTTGGGGCTGCCCCCCAAGCTGCCGGTGATCTATGCCGGGGATACGGTGGCGGATCTGTATACCATCCGCGAGGCGCGGTTACGGGGGGCCGATCGCCCCTGGGTAGCGGTTGGGGTTCTGCCGCCCCATGTTTGGGAACCTGCCGATCGTCGTGCCGCCTATGGCCAACGTTTGCAGGAGGCGGGGGCCGATCGGGTGGTCGATCGCCTCACCGATCTCACAGCGGAGGTTGTGCTGAA
>JAYKJG010000356.1:0-9952 GCA_035286285.1 Prochlorothrix sp. | reverse complement strand
GACCTTAATGCAGACCTACTGGGATCGCAACGCCTCCTATCCCTTCAAGAGCCATGACCTTTGGTTCCTGACTGAAAATATCCGCTGGGGCTACCTCAAGCCCGACACCGATACCAAGGCTCTGGTGGATCAGGTTAACCGGGAAGACCTCTGGCAAGCTGCGGCTAAGGCATTGGGCCAAGAAGCCGCCATTCCCGCTAGCACTTCGCGGGGGGTTGAGACCTTCTTTGATGGCGTAACCTTCGATCCCGAAAACCCCAGCGCCTACCTCAGTTCCCTCAAGATCAAGAAGGTCTAGGCCCAGCCAGCCTCACCGGCGATCGTCACAGCACCCCAGGGGGTCACCCCTGGCTTTCCCTGGGGTTGCGCCGCAGCCTTTGTGCCGCCGTTGCTGTCACCAAGCTGCCGTCCCTCAATTTCTATAGCCAAGCTTCTATAACCCCGTTGCTGTAACCCATAACCAAGCCTTTATGAAATCCATCGGGCATAGCTTCTCTTTATTTTGCCCTGCTTCTCCCGGTTCCCTCGATCTGAGCTTGATATAAGCTTAGCTTGATATCCAGGCTCTTTTAAGCTTCCTCTGCTCGATCGTTGCTCTGTTTTACTCTTTGGCTGACATTCACTCTCAAACTATGGCGACTACCTCCTACCGTCCATCCCGATCGACCCCCCTCAGTAAGCTGCTCACAGCCCTGCAACCCTTCCAGAAAATTGGGACTTCGGCCTTGGCCCTGATCCTGGTTTTGGCCATCTGGCAGTTGCTCTGCTCCGGCCCCGATGCTAACCTTCCCGGCCCCATTACCGTTGTTGAAGAGACCTGGGATCTGATTATTAATCCCTTTTTTGACAACGGTGGCACTGACAAAGGCTTATTCTGGCAAATTCTGGCTAGCTTAAAGCGGGTTGCCATCGGTTTTAGCGGGGCGGCAGTTGCCGGTATTTTCCTGGGTATTTTAATTGGCAGTAGCGCCCTTATTTATGCAGCTTTGGATCCCATTTTCCAAGTGTTGCGCACAGTGCCTCCCCTGGCATGGCTCCCCATTTCCCTTGCCGCCCTCCAGGACAGCGAACCCTCCGCTATTTTTGTAATTTTTATTACCGCCATTTGGCCCATCATCATTAACACAGCCATGGGGGTCCAACAACTGCCCCAGGACTACCGCAACGTGTCGCGGGTGCTGCAACTGTCCCGCTGGACCTACTTTACAGAAATCCTGTTTCCGGCGACGGTTCCCTACGTTTTTACGGGGCTGCGTATTGGGATTGGCCTGTCGTGGTTGGCGATCGTGGCCGCAGAAATGCTCATTGGCGGCGTTGGGATTGGCTTCTTTATTTGGGATGCTTGGAACAGTTCTTTGATTAGCGAAATTATCCTCGCCCTGGTGTATGTGGGCTTAGTGGGCTTGCTGTTGGATAAGTTCATTGCGATGCTGGGCAGCTTTGTCCTGAAGGACAACCAGTCCTAACCCCCAGACGGTAGGGGTCAGGTTGCCTGACCCAACCCCGATGCTTTGATTTGACCCCGTTTTGTCAGCATTTTGTCAACGTTTTGCCCGTCAGTCAATCTGGAAATCTCGCCTCCCCCACCCAAATTTCGCCTTCACTAACCCCACCCCCCAAACACACCCATGTCTGCTTACGTTGAAATTGATCACGTTGATAAGATTTTTGCCCTGCCCGATGGGGGCGAGTATATTGCGCTGAAAAATATTGAACTGAAAATTAAGCAGGGGGAGTTTATTTCCCTCATTGGCCACTCTGGTTGTGGCAAGTCTACTTTATTGAATATTGTCGCCGGTCTCGATCGGCCCACCCATGGGGGTGCAGTCCTGGAAGGGCGGGAAATTCGTCAACCCGGCCCCGATCGCATGGTGGTCTTCCAAAACTACTCCCTGCTGCCCTGGAAAACCGTTCGCCAAAACATCGCCCTTGCCGTTGATACTGCCCTCAAGACCCTCCCCAAGGGAGAGCGCAAGGGCATTATTGAAGAGCATATTGATCTAGTGGGGCTACGGCGGGCCGCCGATCGCTATCCCCATGAGCTATCCGGTGGGATGAAACAGCGGGTGGCGATCGCCCGTGCCCTGGCAATTCGGCCCAAGGTACTGTTACTGGATGAACCCTTTGGGGCGCTGGATGCCTTGACGCGGGGCAACCTCCAAGAGCAATTAATGCAAATTTGCCAGGATCACAGGGTTACCGCCATTATGGTGACCCACGATGTCGATGAAGCCCTGTTGCTGTCCGATCGGGTCGTCATGCTCACCAACGGCCCCGCCGCCCACATTGGCCAAATTTTAGATATCCCGATCGAACGCCCCCGCCATCGCCTTGAAATGGTGAAGCACCCCGCCTACTACGGCCTCCGCAACGAAATTATTTACTTCCTCAACCAACAAAAGCGAGCCAAGAAACATAAGGTGCAACCTCGCGTTGCCATCGCCAGCAATGGCCTGGAAAAAGTCAACCTCGATCTTGGCTTTATTCCCCTGACAGACTGCGCTCCCCTGGCCATTGCCCAGGAAAAGGGCTTCTTTAAGGAAGTTGGCCTGTCGGAAGTGACCCTCAGCCGCGAATCCAGTTGGAAAGCCCTCGGCCAAGGGGTCCGTGAAGGGCGCTTGGATGGGGGCCACATGGTCGCGGGAATGCCCCTCGCCATTACCCTCGGTGCTGGGGGCAACCCGTCCACCCCCATGATTACGGCCATGGTCCTCAGCCGCAACGGCAATGCCATTGTCCTGGGCAAAGCGGCCCAAGCCCTGGGCATCCAAACCCTCGGTGATGTCCAGCGCCTGCTCACGGCAGGATCTCGCCATACCCTCGCCATGGTCCATCCCACCTCCATGCAAAACCTGCTGCTGCGCTACTGGCTGGCGGCGGGCGGTGTCGATCCCGATCGGGATGTCAAGCTGGTGGTCATTCCCCCGGCCCAGATGGTGGCCAACCTCAAAGCCGGGAATATCGACGGTTACTGTGTGGGATCCCCCTGGCATAGTTGGGCCGTTGAGGATGGCATTGGCTATAGCATTGCCACGGACCTGGAGATTTGGCCCGGTCACCCTGAGAAGGTGCTGGGGCTGCGGGAAGACTGGGTAGAGCGCTATCCCCAAACCCATATTGCCCTGGTGAAGGCGCTGTTGATGGCCTGTGAGTACTGTGATAATCCCCAAAATCGGCTAGAGGTAGCCGAAATTCTGGCCAAACCCCAATATGTCGGGGCGGATCTGAAATATCTTAAACCGGGCCTTGTGACGGACTATGCAACGGGTCGCGATACGCCCCAGCAAGCCCACATGGCATTCCATCAATTCCACACCGATCGCGCCAATGCCCCCGGTCGGGCAGAAGGGCTGTGGATCCTGACCCAAATGGCCCGTTGGGGCATGACCCCCTTCCCCAAAAACTGGGTTGAAGTGCTGGAGCGGGTGCGCCGCCTGGATCTGTACAGCGAAGCGACCCGGCAGTTGGGCTGGCCGGATCAGGAACCGGGCCTGAGCGCCTTCACCCTGTTTGATGGGGTGACCTTTGATCCCAACCATCCCCTGGAGTATCTGGAACAATTGGCCATTGGTCAGCCGATCGATGTGCGGGAAATCCCCCTCGATCGCGCCGAGCCGCCCTTGGCCTTGGTGGCCTAACCTTGCTGCCTCCTGGCTCCTATACCCTGTCGCTCCACCCTATCCCCTACACCGCCGATGCAAACCTTGATTGCCCAATCTCCTGCCGCCACCGCTACCCCTGCCATGCCTTTGCTCACCGTTGATGCGGTGTCCAAAGTCTACGACACCCCCAATGGGGTCTATCCCGTCCTCGATCAAATCAACCTCACCGTTGAAGAGGGGGAGTTTATTACCGTGATTGGCCACTCCGGCTGTGGCAAGAGTACCCTGCTCAATATGGTGGCCGGATTTGCCCAGCCCTCCAGCGGGACGGTTTACCTGGATGGTCGCCCGGTTAAGGCTCCCGGCCTCGATCGCATGATGGTGTTCCAGAACTATGCCCTGCTGCCCTGGAAAACCGCCTTCGAGAATGTCTATCTGGCTGTCAATGCCGCCAACCCCCAGCTTTCCCGCCTGCAAAAGGTGGCGATCGTCCATGAGCATCTGGCCATGGTGGGCCTAACGGAAGCCGCCCAAAAGCGCCCCAATCAACTCTCCGGGGGGATGAAGCAGCGGGTGGCGATCGCCCGTGCCCTGGCCATTCGGCCCCGCATTTTGATCATGGATGAACCCTTTGGCGCACTGGATGCCATCACCCGCGAAGAACTCCAGGACGAGCTACTCAAGATTTGGGATGAGCATCGCCTGACGGTTTTGATGATTACCCATGACATTGATGAAGCGCTGTTTTTGGCCGATCGGGTGGTGATGATGACCAACGGTCCCTCGGCCCAAATTGGCGAAATCCTAGCGGTGCCCTTCAGCCGCCCCCGCGATCGGGCGCGGATCATGGAAGACCCCCGCTACTACGACCTGCGCAACGAAGCCCTCGACTTCCTCTACAATCGCTTTGCCCACGATGATGAGATTTAGGGACTGGAGGGGGTGCGATCGGGCGCGATCGGCACCGGGAATTTTTCAAAACCCCAGGGATGTTCTACCCTAGGTCAGAACCGCCGTATCAGAAGTTCCCATGGCCACTCCCCTCGATCTTCGGGCCGAAGCCCAACTCGATCCGAGCCTGACCTATCCCCATCCCCGCAGTCCCCACTGGCAGCACCCCCGCCAAATTCTCCTCACCGGAGCAACGGGGTTTCTGGGCATTTATCTGCTAGCGGAACTGCTCACCCAAACCTCAGCGCAAATTTACTGTCTCGTGCGAGCCAAGGATGGGCAGGATGGGGGCGATCGCCTGCTGCAAATGCTCCAGCGCTACCAACTGTGGCGCAAGGGCAGCGACCTGCGATCGAGCAGTTGGCTCAACCGCATTCAGCCCCTGCCGGGAGACTTGGCCCAGCCCTACCTGGGCTGGAGTGAAACGCAGTTTGAGCGCCTGGGGAGCCGCCTCGATCGCATTTACCACAGCGCTGCCGGGGTTGCCGTCACCCAACCCTATGCCGATCTCAAAGCCATTAATGTCGGCGGAACCCAGACCCTGCTAGACCTCGCCCAACGGGGACAGAGTACGCCATTTCACTATATTTCTAGCCTGGGTCTGTTCTTTGGCCAGCCCGACCCCCCCCAGGGCGCTTTTCGGGAAACGGACTTGCCCGACCCCGCCACCGTCAAGGGGGGCTATAAACAAACGAAGGTTGTGTCGGAACTGATGGTCCAAGCGGCCCAACAGCGGGGGTTGTCGGCCTGTATTCACCGTCCCGGTCGGATTTTGGGCCATAGTGCCACGGGTATTATTGATTTAGACCACAATATTAAAGATTTTCTCTTTGCCTTGCTCATTGCCTCGGTGCAGTTGCAAGCCTATCCCCGTGTCAGTGAGGCGATCGAAGCCGCCCCCGTCGATTACTTTAGCCGTGCCCTGGTTCACCTCGGTCGCCAGGAAGCCGCCTTTGGCCGCACCTTCCATCTTCTCAACGCCAAGCCCTGCACTTGGCTGGAACTGGTGGCCAACACCCAGCGCCTCGGCTATCCCCTGGAGGGCATGGCAGCGGAGGAGTGGGTCAAACGCTTTCAGAGTCAGGGCCAGCACTGCCTAACGGCTCCCCTTTATGAGTTTCTCAACATGGTGATTGCAGCGCGGGGTACGTTTTTGTTTCCCCCCAAGCCCGCGATCGCCGATGACCTCACCTCGCCCTATTTATCCGCTCGCAACGTCCTCTATCCTCCCCCTGCCCTAGATCCGCGCCTGTTAACGATCTATTTCAGCTATTTTCACCGCGTTGGAGCCGTTTCCCAAGCGCCCCTACCGGAACTGTAGGACTCAGGGGGAGCATCCCCTTGGGCAGAACAGGCGCAGGGGTCATGTCCCCAGGGCGATCGCCAACCGGTTGGAACCCTGGGACTTCTGATCCAGCCTCAAACAGGGGGCTGAAGGTCGCCTGGATCCCTTGGGCCTGCCCCTAGCTGACCCCATAGGGACCGGGGCTATGGCCCCGCAGACAGGTTTTGGGAATCGTGTCACTCAGCAGTAACTCTAGCAACTCTTCAGGACGATCGCAGATCCAGCCCGGTTGAGCCGCCAACAGGCGATCGCGCCCCTGAAAGCCCCAGGTCACCGCGACCGTCGCCGCCCCCGCCTTTTGCCCTTGGATAATATCGCTGGCCGAGTCCCCGATCATCACCGCCAGTCCTCCCACCTTCATCTGCCGATGGGCACGCACAATTCGCTCTGCCTTCGTTAACCCCAACTCTCCCCCCAAAACCGCCGCCACCACCTCCCCCAGACCCTGCTGGGCTAGCGCCGCCCGCACTGCGTCGCCTTGGCTAGAGGTAATCACCGCTAAGACGTATTCCTGGGCGAGGGTGTGGAGAAGGCTGTGGATTTTGGGGAAAAGGGGCGGGGGGGGAAGCCGTTGCTGGAGGGTGAAGACCTGGGCCAGGTAGCGATCGATCGCCGCTTCGGGAATCGCGATCGCCCGTGCCAAATCGGCAAAGGTCATATTTTCCAGTTGGGCAAAGTCTTCGACCTGGGGCGATCGGCCCAACCCTAAGGCCACCTGAGCCTGCTGGGTAATCTCCAACAGCGCCGGTAGAGAGTCGGCAATAACCCCGTCATAATCAAAATTCAGTAGCATGGAAGAAGAAGTAATAGGCAAAGGGCAGCATATAAGCCAAATAAAGCGCTGTTGTCACCCCTAGGGTAATTTTGGCCCCACGGGAGTGGTAGTTACGCCAGAGCACGATCGTGCTCACCAGAACGAACGCAATTTCCAAGGCCGTCATCAACCCGCCATAGTGGTCGGGATCCCAGTAGGAAACGGGGCTTTCAAAGCGCCAGTTTGTCAAGGGGAAAAAGTGGCGGTGCCCATCGTCGTGGTGCAGGGGCAAATCTCCCAAGCCATGGATGATCATGCTGCCAAAGAGCAACTGCCCCCAGCGGGACGCGCCCCAAATCGTCAGGCCCAGCCCCAGGGCCATAATCGGGAAAGAATTAAAGATATCAAAGAAATTTTGCCAGCTTTCCCCATAATAGGACTGGCTCCAGATGATATCTTCGGGGATTCCCCGCAGTTTTTCCACGCCATAGAACAGAAACATCGGCGCATCGGGCAGGATGGCCCCTAGGACCAAGGGCGTTAGCAAGGGGGGACGATCGCGGGGGGACTGGGCCTCAGGGACTGCCTCCACCGCAGCAGGGGCCAGGGAATCAGCCGAATCCGGCGCTTCTATGGCAGGAGCAACCTGTTTTGGTGCAGGGCGACCCAAACACAGCAGGCTGAGGATGACATGGGCGGGGGTATTCATGGAACCTAGCTCCTGGGTTTGGGGTTGGGGGCAGTGTTGAGGGGGGGTAACTGGGGAGGGGCCGGGGAAGGCCGGGGAGGCGGGGCAACAGGCGGGGCGATCGAGGTCGTTGCAGTAGGCGGGACAGGTGGAGCAGGCGGGGCAGCAGGCGGGGACTGGGGCGGAGCCGATCGCCGGTTGGAGACGATCGCCAACAGCAAGCCCCCCGCCAGCATTGCCGGATCGGGCAAGCCCCAGGGTGAGTGCCAATCCCCCAAAAATGACACACCCCCCAACAGGACCACAGCTAGGATCAAGCGTTGGAGGGTTAAGTCAGACATGGGAATCAAGGATAAGAGGGGTTAGGAACAGGATTTAGTCGCAAGAATTTAGTCGCAAGAATTTAGTCACAAAGGGCAGAAATGAGCCACTTTCGCCCTCATTCAGGGGATTGGAGCCAAGTAACTACCGTTGCGTAATCTCCGTTGCGTAATCTCCGTTGCTCAATCTTTGCTAATCCAGCAACCACGCTTTGATACGCAACAGACTTTTCCAGTCGGGCTTGCGCTGGAGGCCATCGGTAATATTGTCCACAATCTCTTGGCGGACCTCCTCCAGTTCCATCAACTGTTGCACCAGTTCGATCTGCTCCCGCACGCCCTTTTGCTTGCTCTCCAGCATGGCGATCGCCAGGTTCACCCGCGCTTGGGGATCCTGGGGATTGAGCTTAACGGCTTTTTTGGCGGCTCGATAGGCTGCGTCTCCTTTACCGACCAGCAAGTAAAGCCAAGCGAGACAGACCCAAGCGGGGCTGCTTTTGGGGGCGCGATCGCAGATCTCCTTAAAAACAGGGAGCAGATCTTCAGCCGCTTCCCCAGCTTGGTAGCGCTCAATGGCTTCATTGAACAGTTGCTCGGTGGGGGAAATCGCAGGGGCACTGGCCGACGCATTGGCCGACGCATCCACCAAAGCCGCATCAGCGGCGGGATCAGACAATTGGGGCATCGTTAAACGTAATAGAAACGTATATAGAAGGGACTAGGCTGAGAAGGATTTACCACAGCCGCAGGTTTGGGTCGCGTTGGGGTTGGTGAACTGGAAACCGCCCCCAATCAGGGCATTGCTATAGTCCAGGGCCATGCCATAGATGTAGAGCAGGCTCTTTTTGTCGCAGACCACCCGAAACCCGTCGTCATAATCATAAATCTCATCGTCGTCCCGGATGGCCTCCGGTTCAATAAAGTCCATCATGTAGGACATCCCAGAGCAGCCGCCCTGGCTGACACCCACCCGCAGCAAGAGGTCTTTGCCCTGCTGCGCCCGCAGGTTCTTCAGTTGTTGCAGGGCAGACGGGGTCATGAGGATGCCCCGGTCTCCGGTTTTGGGGGTGGGGATTGCAGTGGCTTGGGTCATCGATCGTGTGCTCCCGGTCAATCGAGTTAATAGTATGGGACGTTCAAGCTTGAGGTTAAGGCTTGCAGTTGAGAAATCAAAAGATTGTTTAAATGCTAGGGTAGCGCATCCACTGGGGTAACTGACGGGCACCTCGAAAAATCCAGGTTTTAGTAGCAATAGCCACAGCAGCATCGGGTTTAGGTCAGTGAGCGCAGTCGAACCGTGAGCGCAGTCGAACCGACCCGATTAATTGAGGTGCCCTGGCAGATCTGGTTTAGATCCGGTCTAGATCCGGTCTAGATCCGATCGGGGGATCATAGGGTTTCTGGATCAATACCCAGTTCCCGCAGTTTAGCAAAGGCCCGATCGCGATCGTCAGCAAACTCAGCGGGATCCTGGAAGCGCTCCCCATCGGGATAAAAAATCACTAACCCCTCAGGGGTCATCTCAAAACGAATGCCCAAGGTGGGGGAAGTCCAAGGCAGTTGCAACGTCATCACAAGCTGAAATCGCTCCGTAGCCTCCGATCGCACCAGTCCCCAAAAATTATAGGACTCTGGATCATAGAAAAACATTTCCAGCACCCCATATTGGCCATAAAACGCCTGTTTAGCTGCCATTTCCCTGGCGGTGTTGCTGGGGGATAGGATTTCAAAAACCACTTGGGGCGGAATGTTCTCTTCTTCCCATTGCTTGTAACTGCGCCGATCGCCCGCCGGACGGCCCAACACCACCAGGGCATCGGGGGCTTGGGCTGGAGCCGGTGTCTTGTCTACTTGCACGGGATACCAGAGCAAATCCCCCGCCACAAAGGCCTCTTGGTCCTTCAGCAGTCGCCGCAAGTTGGTCACCAAGCGCACAATCCATTCATATTGGAGCGTATTTTCGGCCATGGGTTTACCGTCGGATTCCGGGTAGAGGTCAACGAAAACATCATCGTTGGGCAGGATGTCTAGTTGGGGCAATCGCGGTTTGGGGGGGGTGAAACTTTGGGTCATCGCAGGCTTGAGGAGATCACAGTTTCGATCGGAACGAAGACGCTGGAGCGTCTGGGAAGGCATTCCCACGCCGGAGTAAAAGGCTCGTAGTACGGGTGCATTTCACTTTGGAACCCTCGGCCTAGGGTAGGGGTCGCGCCCCCGTGCCGACCCTCTTAGCGGCCAAAAACCGGGGCAACCACGGGGGGATTGCCCCTACCGACTGGGTGAATCTGCCAA
>JAYKJG010000355.1:0-8923 GCA_035286285.1 Prochlorothrix sp. | reverse complement strand
CCTGGCAGCGCTTCAGTGCGCCCCAGCAGTTTTTAGTGCTGGCCGTGGCAGGCAGTAGTTTAGCCGCCATGAATACCTACTGGCTGACGCTGGTGTGGACAGACAGCCACAGTCCCGGACTGACGGCGGGGCTGGTGGGGCAGAGTTTAGCCCTCTGGGCACTGCTGGCCCTGGTGGTGCGGCCTCGGCTGCGATCGGCAGCGTCCTCCGACCTCACCGCTCCATCACCCGCTGTGCTCACGGAGCAGTTACAAAGTGCGCACACGATCGTGCGACTGGGGGCCGTGCAGACGATTGGCCAAGGTTTAGGGTTGCAGACCAGTTCAGCGGCCCCCCCTCACTGGCAACCCGATGAACGCCCCTGGGCCATTGCCACCCTCCAATACCTAGCCAACACAGACCCTGAACCCAGCATTCGGCAGTTAGCAAGCTGGCACCTCCAAATCCGAGGGTTTATACCCCATTCCCAGGATTCCCTGCCACAGATGCACCCCACACCCCTACATCCTGCGCGGGTCAACCCTGCCTTGACCAACACCATACCGCTGGGTTCCACACCCCTCGATCCTGGCTTGCCCTGCCCCACCCCGATCGACCCAGCCCCCCGCGAGTCCCCCGCAATTTCTCCAGAAGCGGCCCCCCTCGATCCGGTCCCCATCATGCCCCACGTCCCCAGAAACCCGCTCCAGCAGCAGGCTTGGTTCGATCGCACCAACCCCAAGCCCAAGACCTGGGACTAAATTCCCCTAGCTTGCAGCCATCACCCCTAGCTTGCAGCCATCACCACAGCCCTTTTCGCCTCATCTTGACCCTAACCCTGCTATGGTTACCATTTCCCCCGATCGCACTGCCTTGGTCACCGCCCTCAAGACCAAGGCGATCGAGCTAGGCTTCCATAAAGTCGGCATTGCTGCGGTCCCCGAAACTCCCCAGGATTGGGGTCTGCAAAACTGGCTCAGGCAGGGCTACCAGGCGGAAATGGCTTGGATGGCCAATCCTAAGCGGCAAGATCCCAATCAAGTGCTACCCGGAGCGCGATCGGTCATTTCCCTAGCCCTCAACTACTACACCACAACAGCCCACAGCGATGATCCCCAAGTGGGAAAAATCTCCCGCTACGGCTGGGGACGGGACTACCACCGGATTATCCAAAAGCGACTCCTGGCCCTGGGGCGCTGGTTAGAAACAGAACTTCAGGCAGAAACCCAGGCAGAAATCCAGTGGCGAGCCTATGTCGATACCGGCCCCGTCCAAGACAAAGCCTGGGCACAGCGATCGGGCCTGGGTTGGGTGGGTAAACACGGCAACCTCATCACCCGTGACTACGGCTCCTGGGTCTTTTTAGGGGAAATTCTCACAACCCTAGATCTCCCCCCCGATCGGCCCCACACCGCCCATTGTGGCACCTGTACCCGCTGCCTAGAAGCCTGTCCCACAGCGGCGATCGTGGCTCCCGCCGTCGTTGATGCTAACCGCTGCATTGCTTATCATACGATCGAGAACCGATCGCCCCAACTGCCACCCGAAATTGCCCGAAATCTACAAGGCTGGGTTGCAGGCTGCGATATTTGCCAAAATGTCTGCCCCTGGAACCAAAGATTTGCTCAAGAGACTAATATTTCCGACTTTCAGCCCTATCCCCATAATATCAACCCCCCCCTTCAGGAGCTAGCTAACCTCAGTGAAGCAGAGTGGGACCAACGCTTTACAGGATCGGCTTTACGGCGAATTAAACCAGCCCAATGGCGACGCAATGCCCAAGCCAACCTCGAAAATCTCCCAAAAAACTCGGATTATTCTCGAAATCCCTAAACCAACCGCAAAACCTCCTGCGATCGACTCACAACTCACCCTTCACTCACTGCCCACTCACTCCTCACTCACCCCTCACTGCTCACGACTCACTCCTCACTCACAACTCACCCCTCACAACTCACACACTGCCCACTCACTCCTCACTCCTCACTCCTCACTCCTCACTCCTCACTCCTCACTCACCCCTCACAACTCACAACTCACACACTGCCCACTCACAACTCACACACTGCCCACTCACAACTCACTCACCACGGTAAACGACTCCCATCCCAGCTAAAAAACTCCCCACTGTCGGCGATCGTCAGCCCCTCCATCACCGCCAACAACTGACTCACCGTCCGCTCCACCGCAAAAAGCTTCTCCGGCGGCACACCGCGCTGGAAAGGTTGGGATAGCCGAGTATCCGTTGTTCCCGGATGCAAAACCGTCACGATTGTGCGGGGACTCACGCGACTGTATTCGATCGCCACCGTTTTCATCAGCATATTTAAGGCCGCCTTTGAAGCACGATAGCCATACCACCCCCCCAGACGATTATCACCAATACTGCCCACCTTGGCGGAAATTGTCGCGAAAAGACTGGGATCATCATGCCGTAGTAATGGAGTCAGATGCTTAGCCAGCAAAACCGCACTAATACTATTGGTTTGGAAATACTGGAGTAGGCGATCGGCCTCAAGATGGCGCAGACTTTTTTCCGGTTGCAGTTCCCCTTGGTGCAAAACCCCAACACAGTTAATCACCCAGTGCAGGCGATCGGTGTGGGTTTTCAGGCGATCCAAGGCAGCGGCGATCGTCGCCTCCTGGGTCAGATCGGCTTGCAAAGGAATCAGGCGGCGATCCTCAAGGCGATCGCCAAGGTGGATCAACTCTGTCGCCGTCTCTGGACTGCGATATAACGCAAAAACCTGCTGAATTTGGGGCCGTTGCAGCAAAGCCTGCACAAAACCCCAGCCAATTCCTTGGCTAGCCCCCGCAATCAACACCTTGACTCCAGAATCCATCATAAATAACAGCTATGCTAGAATATCCTTAACACTCTCTCAAGTAACCCAATCGTTCTCCCGGACCTACAGCAATGATTAACGGTTTTCCCAGTCGTTACATCAACCTCCTCACAGACTTTGGCTTTAAGCGCATTTTCGGCACCGAAGCCAACAAAGCCTTTCTCATCGACTTTCTCAATAGTCTACTGCCATCAATCCATCAAATTCAAGACCTCACCTTCAAAAATACCGAAAATCTAGGCTATACCGAGATCGATCGACGGGCAATTTTTGACCTCTACTGCCAAAGCACCACAGGCGAGCAATTTATCGTCGAACTCCAAAAAGCCAAACAGCGCTTTTTCAAGGATCGTAGCCTCTACTACGCCACTTTCCCCATCCAAGAACAGTCTATCCAAGGCAACGAGTGGAATTACAGCGTTAGCCCCGTTTATGTCGTCGGCATCCTAGACTTCTGCCTTGAGGAACACCAGGATGATCCCAACTACTGGCACACCGTCACCCTCAAAGACGAGAAAGGTCAAGTCTTTTGTGACAAGCTCAACCTCGTTTACCTAGAACTACCCAAATTCACCAAATCCCCTGAAGCCCTAGAGTCTCAACTAGAGAAGTGGGTCTACCTCTTCAAAAACCTATCCATCCTAGACGAACCTCCCTCGAACCTGCATCAAGACAATCTGTTCGGCGAGTTCTTTGAAACGGCTGAAATCGCCAACTTTTCCCAAGCGGAACAGGAAAAATACCGCAGCAACTTGAAATATCACTGGGACTGGTACAGTGTCTTCGAGACCTTTGAATACTCCTTGCAAGAGGCCGAGGCCGAAGGACGCGAAGAGGGACTTGCTAAAGGACGCGAAGAAGGACGCGAAGAAGGACGCGAAGAAGGACGCGAAGAAGGACGGATCGAAGAGAAACGGACAGTTGCCAGGAGAATGAAAGAGCTAGGGCTGTCTACTGCCGAAATAGCGGCTTGTACTGGCTTAAGTGAGGCAGAAATTGCAGCATTATGATGGGGTATACCAACTTGAGTAGGGGCAACCCTGGGGGGTTGCCCTAGTTGTGGACCGCAGAGGGAAGCCACGGGGGGCACGACTCCTACCCAGATGCTTCCAAAAGTGGGAGACTCCCAAAACCTCCCCCCTACGCCCAGCCCAGACCCACACCTATCTAATGACGGGCGACCTTGCTGGAAACACACTACGCAGGACAGAGGCAACTTGGCCCCTAAAACAGCGTGAGCATCTTGTCCACAACGGGATCAAGATGCTCACAGACTTCCATAGGCTCTGGCTGAAGCTCTAACATAGGCTCCAATGCCCATGACCCCTAATAGGCATCCTGGAGTTCGTAAAAGTCCGGGGAAATATAATCCTTGCGCAATGGCCAGCCAATCCAGTCTTCCGGCATCAGAATCCGCTTTAAGTTGGGGTGCCCCTCATAGACAATGCCAAACATGTCGTAGGTCTCCCGCTCTTGCCAGTCCGCCGCCTTCCAAATCCAGTACACCGATGGCATCCGCGCATCATCGCGGGGTACACCAACCTTCACCCGAACCTCTTCCGGCTTATCGGCATCATCACTCACCTTAGTTAGGTGATAAAAACTCACCAGTCTTGCCCCTGGACCCTCATCGTAGCCCCCTTGACACTGGAGATAGTTAAAGCCGTAGGCATAGAGGGCTGTGGAGAGGGGAATGAGAAAATCCCGATCGACCTCGATCACCTCAACCCCCAAGTGATCCCGCTCTAGGGCCGTGTGCTCAAACCCATTACTGGTCAACCACTTGGAGACCGGCCCCGCTTCCACAAGCGTTCCGGTTGTTGCCGGTTCTGGAGTTGCTGGACTCTCCGGCATGTTTGCTTCAGCTTCAGCCACTGGGGTTTACCTCCTTCTGAGTTTGAGATGCTTTCAGAGCCGGGGGAATGGGCATTCCCATAGACTCAACCAACTGCTTAGGCGGCACTTGCCGCTCTTCCGTCATCCAGTACTGGCCCGTCAGGATGGGATCCACCGGCTTCATTTGGTGGGTGGTGCTGTAGTAGCGGTTGGTCTGCTGGAGCGCAGCCCGTTCCTGGATCGAGTCGTTGGCCACCTTCTTGCGCAGCTTAATCACCGCATCAATAATGGCCTCCGGGCGGGGAGGACAGCCGGGGATATAGACATCCACCGGAATCAGCTTGTCCACACCCCGCACCGCCGAGGGCGAGTCAACACTAAACATGCCGCCCGTAATCGTGCAGGCCCCCATGGCAATCACATACTTGGGTTCCGGCATCTGCTCATAGAGGCGGACCAAGGCCGGAGCCATCTTCATGGTGATGGTGCCAGCGGTAATGAGGAGATCGGCTTGGCGGGGGCTAGACCGGGGGACTAGCCCGAAGCGATCGAAGTCAAACCGAGATCCCAACAGTGCCGCAAATTCAATGAAACAGCAGGCGGTGCCGTAGAGCAGAGGCCAGAGGCTGGATAATCTCGCCCAGTTGTAGAGATCGTCCAGGCTGGTGAGAATGACGTTTTCAGATAGTTCACTGGTGATTTGGGGCCGATCGACGGGGCTAAGGAGACGATCGCGCTGCCACTGTTCAAAGTCCAGTTCCTTATCCTGGGGGGAGGCAGGGGTCATGACCATTCCAAAGCTCCTTTCCGCCAAGCATAGGCGAGACCGACAACAAGAATTGCAATAAAGACCAGGGCTTCAACGAAGGCCAATAAGCCTAACTGGTTAAAGGCCACGGCCCAGGGATAGAGAAAGACCGTCTCTACGTCAAAAATGACGAAGACCAGGGCAAACATGTAGTAACGAATATTGAATTGGATCCAGGCTCCGCCGATCGGTTCCATGCCGGATTCATAGGTTGTACGGCGCTCCGGTCCCCGGCGGCTGGGGCGAACAAGGCGTGAGGCCGTTAAGGCTAAAAAGGGCACCAAGCTAGTTGCCAGTAGGAACCCTAGTAAATATTCATAACCCTTGAGAACAAACACGTTTTTGCGCTTCTCCCGATATCGCCATGGCTTAACACTGCCCTATTGTGCCACCAGAGCGGGTGAAAAGCTACCAGCTAGGACACTTGGCCACTCCGTGCCAGGGGGTAGAAACCAGGATGCACCCCGATCGCGGTAAAATTTCCAGTCCCTTCTGGCGAGATTTGATCGAGATCTGATAGAGTTTTGTAAGGATTTGTTAAAAATTTTCATTCTGCGGCCACCAAAACCATGAGTACCGTTCCTTCCTCTGAGAACCAAGAGACAGCGGTTTCCCCCTCCACACCTGCCTCCCAGCCAGAGACCGCATCTGCGGCAACCCCAACGGCTGCTCCTCAGGAAACCGCTGGGGAGACGGCAGGGACCACCACGGTTGCCTTGGTCACAGACCCTGAAGCAGCGCCCGCCGCTGGGACTAACCCTGCAACGCCAGAGCCGCCCAGCCTCGATCGCTATGAATGTCGTTCCTGTGGCTATGTCTATGAACCCACCGATGGGGATGGGCGACGCAATGTTGCACCGGGAACGCTCTTTGAGGATGTGCCAGAAACCTGGATCTGTCCCGTTTGCCGTGCCCCCAAGGTTCAGTTTATTAACATTGGCCCCAAGGCCAAGCCCTCCGGTTTTGATGAGAACCTGACCTATGGATTGGGCGTAAACACCATGACCGCTGCTCAAAAGCGGCTTCTCATTTTTGGCAGCCTTGTCGTCGGCTTCTTGTTTCTCATGAGTTTTTACGGTTTGAAATAAAAGTTTTCTTGATATCTGTTTCTTTAATACCTGTAATGAGGTTGAGGGGTTTCCATGTCGTTTTTGCCGTTTTCTAGGAATCAAGACCAAACCCACCCCGATCGGGGTCTTTTTATGAACACCATGCGCTTACCGATCGTCACCGCCTTCTCCGCCATCCTCCAAACCATCGGCGCTTTAATTCGTCGTGGGGGTCTACTCCTGGCCATTCTCATCTTCTGTAGCAGTTGCGCACGCACGATCGCAGCGCTAGAGACCAACCCCTGGGAACAAGTGACCCTACCGGTGGAAGAGACAGTGCTGGATTTAGCCTTCACCGACAATCCCAGCCATGGCTGGCTTGTGGGGGCCAATGCAACGCTGTTAGAAACCACCGACGGCGGCACCACCTGGTCTGAGAGGGATCTAGGTCTAGGCGACATGCGCTATCGGTTTACCTCCATCAGCTTTGATGGGGATGAAGGCTGGATCGTTGGGCAGCCCTCCTTGATGCTCCATACCGACGATGGCGGGGCCACTTGGTCTGAGGTTTACCTCAGCGCCCAACTCCCCGGCTCACCGTTGATGATCACCGCCCTAGGGCCGGACACAGCAGAATTGGTGACCGATCAGGGCGCAATTTACCGCACCGCAGACGGCGGGAGCAACTGGAAAGGACTGGTCCAGTACGGAGCCGACACCATCATTAACCTGGCCCGCAGTCAAGATGGCCGCTACCTGGCCGTAGCAGAGCGGGGCAGCTTCTTCAGCACCTACACACCGGGCGACACCACCTGGATTCCCCACAACCGTACCTCCTCCCGCCGCCTACAAAATATGGGCTTTGGGGCCGATGGTCGCTTCTGGATCCTGGGTCGAGGCGGTGGCGTACAGTTCAGTGAGGCCAATGGCTACGAGGACTGGGCTGAGTACATCAGCGCGGAGAAGCGCAATAACTGGGGTCTGCTGGACCTGGGCTACCGGACTGAGACTGAAATTTGGGCCAGTGGCGGCGGCGGTACCTTGATTGTAAGCACCGATGGCGGCGAAACCTGGCAAAAAGATGAAGCAGTGGACCAGATCCCCTCTAATTTCTACCGGGTGCTGTTCCTCAGTCCTGACCAAGGCTTCGTTCTCGGTCAGCGCGGGATTCTCTTGAAGTACACTGGGGAAAAGGTTGCCTAGGCTGATGGGGACCATGGATCTGTGCGATCGCCCCAGCGACGATCGCCGGAATAACAATCGCCCCAGTAACAATCGCCCCAGTAACAATCGCCCCAGCGACACCCCCCCAGAACAAACCGCAATCAGCCTGTAATAAGCCATCACATCAGGCAACACCTAAGAGGGCAATCCGTTGGGGTTGCCCTTTATTTTTGGCGCTGGAGGCGGGCAGGGGAGTTACCAGGATCTCACAATTCCTTTAGGCTTGGCTCAGAACAACGGGTTCAGACTGCCGCTGATGGCTGACCTCAACCACCATGTGGACATTACCGCGAGGATTAAAGTCCCCTCTGACCGTGATCTCTAAGGGATCACAAGCCGCCACTAAATCATCTAGAACTTGGTTCACGGCTTCTTCGTGGGAAATATAGCGATCGCGGAACTTATTAATATAAAGCTTCAGTGCCTTGAGTTCGACGGTCTTTTCATGGGGGATATAGCTGATATAGAGGGTTGCGAAGTCAGGATAGCCAGAAAAAGGGCACTTACAGGTAAATTCCGGCAGCGTGATTTGAATTTCGTAGCGACGACCGGGGCGGGGGTTAGGAAAGGTAATGAGTTCTCCCTCTTCAATGATCCGCTCTCCATACTTCACAGTGGGGGGTTCGGGCAAGTGGATACTGGTGGCGCTCAAAGGATTGACTCCATGGTTTGATAAAGCTGGGCAGCTTCCTATCATAGCAAGAGACTTTCAAGGGGTTAACGCCTGGAGATTTGGTATTATTGGGACGATGGGCCGCTGGCCCAGGACAACTCACCACCGTGAGCTAGTCCCTGTAACTCTAGGGCGTGTCATCAATTAACCGTAGAAACCTTGGGGTATCAGAGTGAAACGCCCGCCCCAGTTTTATCGGCTAGGGGCTGTAATCCTGACCCTCCGGGCATTCTAGGACTAAATGATGACAGCCCCTAGTATTTCCGCTGTCATCCTAGTCATTCTGAGTAAATGTAGCCATGAGCAATGACGTTGCAACCCTCTCTCCTTTCCTCCAAGCAGTCCAAACGGGTGACCTCCCAGGGGTGAGCGATCGCCTTAGTCAGGGAGCAAGCCTAGAAGAAGCTAATGCAGAGGGCCAAACCGCGCTAATTTTGGCGGCAGAGGCGGGTCACAGGGAGATTGTTACCTATTTGCTGGCGCAGGGCGCTGCGGTTAATGGAGCCGA
>JAYKJG010000354.1:0-23473 GCA_035286285.1 Prochlorothrix sp. | reverse complement strand
GCCATTGTTCACCCGCGCATCTTCGATCGCAGCAATATCCACAAAACCCTGTCGATCGCCGCTGAGCGCCATGAGATTATCGGCTGGAACGAGAAGACCCTCACCGCCTTGACGGAATACGCCAAGTACTTGGGGGGGGAATCAGAAGTGTGCTTGGTCGTCAACGAACTGACCGAAGAGATCAAACGCAGCACCCAAGCCGTCGCCGAAGAGCACCCCCATGTCAAAGTCAATGTCAAAGAGGTCAACCTCGATGCCATGGACCTCGGCTGTCTCAGACCCTATGAGTACGACAGCATCACCATCCTCGCCGGGGAAGGCAAAGACTCCGAGGAGATTGATGCCCGCACCCTAACGCTATTGTTAGAATTGCGCCAAATTTGCAAGATCTACCAGGAAAAAACCGGTAATACGGTCAAAACTGAGTTAATTGCCGAGATTATTAACTCCGAAGATACTAATCTTGTGATTAAGGCGGGGGTAAAAGATTTCATTCTGTCCAACCAGTTTGTGTCCAAGATCCTAGCCCAAGTCTCCCAAGATCCCGAAGTCATGATGATCTATGAAGATCTGTTTTCAGCGGATGGCAGTGAGCTATACCTGAAACCCTTCTCCCTCTATCTGCCAGAGGAGCAGTTAAGCGCCGGGATTACCTTTGGGGATTGCATTGCCGCTGCCCAAGCACGCGGGGAGTTGGCGATCGGCGTGGCGATCGCCGCAGAAGCCATCTACCCTGAGAAAAACTTTGGCATCAACCTCGCCCCAGCCCTCAAGCAGGAGTTTAAGCTCACGGCGGAAGATTTTCTCATTACCCTCGCAGAAGATCAAACCTAAGGCAACCCGTCGCGCTTGCGTCGCGCTTGCGTTACAACCCAATGCCCATCGCGCCAATGCCCGTCGCACCAATGCCCATCGCGCCGTTGCTGTGAGATGGCCGTCTCGGCTGTCCAGGGGCGAAAGTGCAATGCACCCGGAATTTCTGCCCTGCTGGGCTAGGATAGGCCGGGTGTATTTTATTTTTGCCAAGATACGGACTAAAGTCCGCACTACAAGCCTTTTGGGCCAGGTCAGGGGCTGGGTTGCTCCACAGGGCAATGGGGTGCATTTCACTTTTGCCAAGGGACGGACTAAAGTCCGCACTACAAGCCTTTTGGGCCAGGTCAGGGGCTGGGTTGCTCCAAAGTGAAATGCACTCGAGCAATGCACCCATAAAGCCGATCGCCCCATCATTTCCCCATTCCTGTGGCTTATAACACGGGTTTGTTGTCCCTGGGACTGTAAAACTAAGCTGGGTTCCCCCACGGTCCTAAGCCCAGCCCCCTAACCCGCCCCTGAGGTTGTGCTTTCCTTAAAAAAATGCACCTTCAGAGCGGCTTACCCTTAGGATGATGGGCAATACAGAGTCTAAGGCACTGGCAGATGGGAGCGTCAAACCGTCGCCACCTTAGCGGCTCTTAGGGCACTGATCTCAACGTCAATTCCCTCAAACTCCTTACCCGATCGGTTTACTGGAGCTAGCGCGTCTATGCTGATTACCAATCCAATTCTCCTAGGACTACTACTCTTCATCCCAGTCTCTGTCGTCGCAGAGGTTCAACACTGGGATCCCCTGATTATCTTCATCACCGCAGGCTTGGGAATTGTTCCCCTTGCGGCCTGGATGGGGACAGCCACAGAAGAAATTGCTGTTGTCGCCGGTCCTACCCTAGGAGGCTTGCTCAATGCCACCTTTGGCAATGCCACGGAACTCATTATCGCCGTCATTGCCCTGAATGCGGGCTTGCTGGACGTAGTGAAAGCCAGTCTCACCGGCTCCATCATCGGCAACCTCCTGCTGGTCTTAGGTCTAGCCATGTTCTTGGGGGGATTACGCTACAAAGAACAAGACTTTCAGCCCGTAGCAGCCCGCCTGAACGCCTCAGCCATGAACTTGGCGGTGATTGCCCTTCTGCTGCCCACGGCGGTGCAGTATACCTCCAGTGGTCTGAGCCAGCCCGCTATTCAGAAGCTTTCCATCGCCGTGGCGATCGTCCTCATTGTGGTCTATGCCCTCACCCTGCTCTTCTCCATGAAAACCCACGCCTATCTCTACGATGTGGGGGTGGCAGACACTGAAGAAGCAGAACCCAGCGCCAGCGACGCAGCCAGCCCAGAGACCACCCCCGCCGCCGCAGAACACGAAGAAAAACCGAATCTGCTGCTGTGGACTGGTGTGCTGTTAGTGGCTACGGTTCTCGTCGCTGTGGAGTCGGAACTGCTCGTGGGATCCCTGGAAGTGGCCACGGAAGCCTTGGGCCTGTCCCAACTCTTCACCGGGGTGATTTTGCTCCCCATCATTGGCAACGCCGCCGAACATGCCACCGCTGTCACCGTGGCCATGAAGAACAAAATGGATCTGTCCATTTCTGTGGCCATGGGATCGAGTATGCAAATCTCCCTGTTTGTGGCCCCCGTCCTCGTTTTGGTGGGTTGGATCGTGGGTCAGCCCATGGATCTCAACTTCAACCCCTTTGAACTGGTCGCTGTGGCAGTTTCGGTGCTGATTTGCAACTCCATCAGCAGCGATGGTAACTCCAACTGGCTGGAAGGCACCCTGCTGCTAGCCACCTATGCCCTGCTGGCCTTTGCCTTCTATTTCCACCCCGTCCTAGAAACAACCCTCGCCGCCTTGTAAGTGAAATTCACCCTTTGAATCTAAGGCAAAGCTAGGGGCTGTCATCATTTAGTCCTAGAATGCCCTGAGGGTCAGGATTACAGCCCCTAGCCGCTAAAACTGGGGCGGGCGTGTAACTGTGATACCCCAAGGTTTCTACGGTTAATTGATGACACGCCCTAGGGATTAACGCATGAGGGCTAGGGTCTATCCTGGCCCTTCTTTATTGTTAGACTGTAACCAACCTGAGGCCGATCGGTGGCCTGCCGAACTGACACTCACCCATCCTTCCAGTCCTCTGTACCCGTATCGTTAACCCTTGAGTTCCGCCCTGCAACCCACCATCCAAACCGAAACCCTCGACCTCCTGGAGTGGCCCCGCCTCTGCCAGCACCTAGCCACGTTTGCTGCCACCAAATTGGGCAAAATTGCCGCCCAACAGGTGCCCATCCCCGATCGGCCTGAACAAAGCCAACGCCTCCTCGCCCAAACCCAGGAAGTCTACGCTTTAGAAGCTAAGCTGGGGAATCTTCCCTTTGAAGGCATCCAGGACATTGGCGAGAGCCTAGAGCGGGCAGGGCATGGCGGGACGCTGAATGGCGAAGAATTACTGCACATTGCCACAACACTGGCGGGGATGCGGACCCTGCGGCGGCTGATTGATGCCCAAGAGGCGGACCAGGTGCCCCAGTTGCTGGGTTTAGTCATGGAGTTGCGCACCTATCCGGAGCTAGAGCGGCAGATTCACCACTGCATTGACGATCGGGGGCGAGTCACCGATCGGGCCAGCGAAACCCTTGGCGGCATCCGGGCCAAGCTCAAAACCCTCCGCGATGAGATTTACCAAACCCTGCAACGGCTGATGCAGCGCCACGGCAACGCGATCCAGGAACAGGTCATTACCCAGCGGGAGGGCCGCTTTGTCATCCCGGTGAAAGCGCCCCAAAAAGAGGCCATTCCGGGGATTGTCCACGATTCCTCGGCCAGTGGGGCCACCCTCTACATTGAACCCAAGGTCATTTTCGATCGCAACAACCGCCTGCGCCAACTCCAGCGCCAAGAGCAAAGCGAAGAAGACCGGATTTGCCAAGCCTTAAGTGCCGCAGTCGCCGAAGTTCAGGACGATTTGGAGCGGCTGCTGGCGATCGCCACAGCCCTGGATCTGGCCACGGCCCGCGCCCGCTACAGCTATTGGATTGGGGGCAACCTGCCCCGCTTCATTGACCCCGCCACGGAAACCATCACCCTGCGCCAACTGCGCCATCCCCTCCTAGAGTGGCAACAGCGCCAAGAACAGGGCGGCGCTGTGGTGCCGATCGATCTGCACATTCAGCCCCAAACCCGCGTCGTTGCCATCACCGGCCCCAATACCGGCGGCAAAACCGTCACCTTAAAAACCCTGGGCCTTGCGGTTTTAATGGCCAAAATTGGCCTGTTTATTCCAGCACGGGAGCCGGTGGAATTACCGTGGCTCAGGCAAGTTCTAGCCGATATTGGCGATGAGCAGTCCATTCAGCAAAGCCTATCGACTTTTTCCGGCCATATTCGCCGTATTAGCCGCATTTTAGAGGCTCTAGGGCCGTCAGAGACCGTAGCAGAAACCCTAGCGCCGCCAGGGCAAACGAGCCTAACCCCTGCCTTGGTCCTTTTGGATGAAGTGGGGGCCGGGACCGATCCCTCGGAGGGCAGTGCCTTGGCGATCGCCCTGCTCAAAACCTTGGCCGATCGCGCTCAACTGACCATTGCCACTACTCACTTTGGCGAACTGAAAGCCCTGAAGTATGAAGACGATCGCTTTGAAAATGCGTCGGTAGAGTTTAATGATCTCACCCTTTCCCCCACCTATCGCCTACTTTGGGGGATTCCGGGCCGATCCAATGCCTTAACCATTGCCCATCGACTGGGCCTAGCGCCAGAGATTGTCGATCGAGCACGGCAACATCTCATGCCGGGATCCAGCACCGCCGTCAATGAAGTCATTGCCGGACTAGAAGCCCAGAGGCGGCGACAGGAAGACAAAGCCCAGGAAGCAGCCCAACTCCTGGCCCAAACCGAGCAACTGCACCGGGAAGTCAACCGCAAATCCGAGCAAATGCGGGCCTGGGAGCGAGAGCTAAAGCAGCAGCAAGAACAGGAAATTCAAGCCGCGATCGCCGCCGCCAAGGCCGACATTGCCCAGGTCATCCGCACCCTCCAGCAGGGCCAAGCCACGGCCCAAAAAGCCCAAAAAGCCACGGCCCAACTCGAACAACTGGCCCAGGACCGTCTTCCCTCCCAGCAGCCCAAGCCCCCGCTGCCCAAGGGCTTCCAGCCCAAGGTGGGCGATCGCATCCGGGTCACCAATCTGGGGCATGTGGCCGAAGTCCTCACCGTCCCAGACAGCAACGGAGAGCTAACCGTGCGCTTTGGTTTAATGAAAATGAACGTCTCTTTGGGGGATATCGAGTCACTCCAGGGGGAAAAAGCCCTAATCCCTGAAAAAGCCAAGGCAGAGGCCAGAAAAGAGCCAAAAAAAGACCCCAAAGCGGAGTCCAACCCCCAGCCGGAGCCTACCCAAGCCCCCGCCCTGCGCACCTCTCGCAATACCTTGGATTTGCGCGGGAGCCGGGTTGCCGATGCGGAAATTGAACTGGATCGGGCGATCGCCGAGGCAGACGGCCCCCTTTGGGTGATCCATGGCCACGGCACCGGCAAATTGCGGCGGGGAGTGCAGGACTTTTTGAAAGCCCACAAGGGGGTCGATCGCTTTGAAGCAGCAGACAAAACCGATGGCGGCAGCGGGGTGACCGTGGTCTATCCCCGCTAGTAGAACAAGGCATCAATCTGACCTCTATCTCTCGTTCCCCTGCTCTGCGGGGGAATGTCTTCCAGATGCTCTGCGTCCAGTCCAGTCGGGTGCAGTTCACTTTGGCCAAGGGACGGACTAAAGTCCGTGCTACGAGCCTTAGTGAAATGCACCGTTCTTTCCTGCCTTTTCAAGGCGTTTAGGAGAATGGGCCTAGGGTTTCCCTATCCCCTTAGATGCTGAGGCCGAGATTGATCCCAAACACCGCATGGAGCAGCAGCAAACCCATGGCAGCGGTGCCAAGATAGGCATGGACCGTCCGCAGGGAGGCTTGGCCCCCAAAACCGCCCAAGGAGAGCATTCCATTGAGGCCCAACAGGCCGATCGCCAGCGTGCCGGTCCAAAAGTGGGAGCTTTCCAGCAACGGTTGCCCCTGCATCACCAGGGAGAGAATGCCGCCGGTATAGCCCAAGGTCACAAAGACAAACATGGCGAGGGCCACTTTGCTGTGTTGATCGCGCTTCTCTGCGGCCACCGCTTCATCGGTCGCCGTGCGACCCTGCCAGCCCGCCACAGCAGCATAGGTGCCCATCACCCCCACCACAATGCCCATCATCAGGGGGTGGCCCCAATGCACGATCGGTTCGGGGAAATTAAAGCTGCTAAAGGTATCAGCGATCGGACTCAAAGCTTGGCTCAAGGCTTCACCAAAGCGACTCATAGTTCGAGACTCCTAGGGACTGGGTTAAAAGGACAAGGACAATATGCAATAAATTTTAATGAAATTTTAAGAAAATTAAAACCGATTCCCGCAAACTGGGCAGATCCCGATCGAACGCATACTTCGGCCCATTTTGCTAGATCTGTAACGCTTTCTCAAAGAAAACTTTTTTACCATCGTTAGCCCCTAGGCTTCTTGCATCACAACCCCCCGCAGCAGGCTGGGGCTTAAACGGGTTGTTCTTAAAACCTGCTGATCAATAATGGCCCCAACCAAATAGGCATGGCTCAGGGCCGTTTCTGTTAACGTAGCAGCCCGCAGATCAACCCCATTGAGGCGAGTCCCGTTGAGGGTGGCACGGCTGAGGTTCGCACGGCTAAAGTTAGCCTCGGTGAGATCGGCGTTGCCCAAACAGGCGCGGGTCAGATCCGCCTCAGTAAAGTCCGTTTGGTGACATTGGGTATCCCGCAGTTCCGCCCCCAAGAGGTCCGCCTTGCGCAGATTGGCATTGCTGAGGTTGGCATTGCTGAGGTCAGCCCCCGCCAGTTGGGCACTGATGAGCTTGGCTGCAATCAAATTGGCGTAGCTCAGGTCGGCTCCGATGAGCTTCACCCCCACAAGGCTACAGCCAATCATCTTGGCTCCCGACAGGTCCGATCGCCGCAAATTGGCACCAATAAAACTCGCCCCACTTAAATCAGCATCACTGAGATCCACCCCCGTCAGATCCAGACCATTAAAATTGGCACGAATTAGATGACAGCCGTGGAGATCTAACTTGCGTAAGCTGGGTTTTTCGTCTAAGTTTTGCTCCCGCCAATGATTCCAAAGGGTGACATCTTGTTGGAGGAGGGTCAGGGGACTAAGAGGCTCAGAAGTATTCATAGGCCAGACAGATAGGTACTCTAGGCAAAGTGCCCGCTTAGATCGCAGGGAAAATGAGAGGCACCCAAGACGGATCCAACTTGATGTTGATCCCAAACTGAGCCGGATCGATCGCAGGCAGATCGGGCAAGCCTTGATCGGGCAGGTATCGCACGGAGAACCTAATGGACGTGGCGAGAATTAGATGACTTCTGCTGGCTGCGGGCCTTGGGCCTCAGGCGATCGAAGGGCAAACCTGAGCAAGAACCGGAACAAAAATTCGGGCCAGACAAAAATCTAACCGGGTAAACGCTAACATGTCCGAAGAATAGAGCAGATGCCCCAGGGTGAGCCAGGTTAAGGCAAAGAAGGGGCTATTGGACTGGGGAGCATCTTTCTCGGAGAAGGGTGGCAAAATGGCTGTTTCACCCAGAATTAAACCGAATTATGTTAGAGAACGGTCCTCAGACGAACGACCCCAAGACGATCGGCCCAAAGACACAGACTCCCAATGGGCAGCGCTGGGAGGGTCACCCCCCCACCGACCCACAGCCAAGATCACCAACAAGAATTCAGAAACTAATTCCTAAGTCCTATCTTGCCCTATCCGCTAGGCTTCACCCAAGTCTAAGGGTCGGATTGAGGGGAATTGTTACGGAATTTAAAAAAACCGACACCGAACCACAGGGTACCTTTCACTTTGAAGCAACCCAGACCCTGACCGGGCCAAGAAAGCTCGTAGTACGGACTTTATACCAAATCCGACTAATCTCGATTCGTTTTGGTAGGGGCAATCCCCCCGTGGTTACCCCTGTATTTGGCGGTCAGAGGGTCGGCACAGGGGCACGACCCCTACCCGTTTATTAACGAGTTCCCACGCTCTGGGTGGGAATTCCTCCCTAGGCGCTCCAGCGCCCTCTGGGGTGCATTTGACTTTTGCCAAGATGCGGACTAAAGTCCGCACTACGACGAGCCTTTTGAGCCGGGACTAAAGTCCGCACTACGACGAGCCTTTTGAGTCGGGACTAAACATGAACTCAATTGAGATGGGCCGGATCTTGGGGATTTTGCTCGGCCTGTTTCGTCAGTGGGGAAGGGTCGTGGGACAATGGAAAGCTGCGATCGAGTAGAGTGCGATCGCAATCATCCCCATTCACAGGAGGTATATCCCCTTGGCTGACCTAACCCCTCCGCACAACCCCGGAGACACTCCCGATCTTCCCACCCGACTCCAGGGCTTAAGCGTTTTTTTGATTGGCATGATGGGGGTGGGCAAAACCACCGTGGGCCAACTGCTGGCTAAGCGCCTGGGTTACCGCTTTGTTGATACCGATGCCCTCGTGGAACAGGTAGCGAAGCAAACCATTCCTGAGATTTTTGCCGAGGCGGGAGAAGCGGCCTTTCGGGATTTGGAGAGTCGAGTTTTGTCAGAGGTGTCGGCTTACCGGCGGTTGGTGATTGCGACGGGGGGCGGAATTGTGGTCAATCAGGAAAATTGGTGCCATCTGCACCAGGGGCTGACGGTGTGGCTGGATGTGCCGCTGGATCTGCTGATGGAGCGGCTGGAAGCAGAACGGGATCACCGGCCTTTGTTACAAACGCAGGAACCGCGCACGACCTTGGAATTTTTGTTGCACCAGCGTCGCCCCCGCTACAGTGAGGCGGATTTAACCGTGACGATCGCCGCCCCAGAGGCACCGGAGCAAACCTGCGATCGCATCCTCAGCCAAATTCCCAGCGTTCTTAAGCCTGCCCCTTAATCGGGGGTTTGGGAGAGGAGGGGGGGAGTGGCCTCAGTGGCCATCAGGGGAGTTGGGGCAATGCAGGGGGGTTGGGTTGCGATCGCCACGGGGATTGATCCCGCCGGGGGAGGCACCAACCCGACAATGTGGGGGACTGGGCGCGGTTCATAGTCCATCAGCGATTTGCCCTGATAGGCCAAGGACGTACTGGCTCCGGAGTCCAACATAATGGCATCCTGCAAGCCTGCCTGGGCTAAGACCTTCCCTAGGGTGATGGAATCCACGGGCAAGCGGGAAACGCCGATCACGGGCTGTCCTGCTTGGTTAATGCCCCAGAAGGCCCGATCGCGGGCGGCATCAAAATCAAACAGCGTGCCAAAATTCTCCGCCGGTTGGGCCACTCCCTCCCGCACCAGCCACGCCGCCCCCACAAAGGCATCGGTCACACCGGGCAACTCTGCCTCTAGGGATTCGCGGGTGAAGTGGACATCATGGCGGTAGGGCACAAATTTGACGGCCTGGGGACTCATCAGCACCAAGGGCCGATCGTTAATGAGGGGGTTCTCGCCCCGCTTGCCCGGTAGGAACTGCCCCGTGGACTGGCTCAGAACTGGCCCAATCAGGGTATTGGAGTCGAGAAATTCCAAGGAAAAGAAGGTGCCGTCTACGGCGGCGATCGCCTCGGTTTCCTCCATAATTTCGGCGACTTGGTAGCGGCTATCGGCGTGGACGGTGATGGGGCGACCTCCGGAAACGAGAATCAGTGGCACCCGATCGATCTCCAAATATTGAGGTGCGCTGACCGCAGCCGTAAAGTCAAAGTTGCGCCAGGGATTGGGCAGCGGCTTCCCCCCCCAGGCTAAGTCCACCACCGACTCTAGCCGCGACTGGCCAAAGCGATCGATCGCTAGCAAACTCTTGGAAGCGCCCGCCATGGCCTCCCCTGCATCATCCATGGTTAAGGCCGCCCCATAGCCCGCCTCTGTGACCAAGGCCGCAACGCGATCGTCATAGTGACCTTCCGGGTAGGTAAAGTACCGGATCGGTACCCCTAGCTTTTCCTCCAAAATGCGTTTGGAGTCGAAAATTTCCGATCGCAGGGCTTGATCATCCTTGAGCAGGGTGAGATTGCGGGGATGGGTGACGCTGTGGGAGGCGATCGTCACCCAGGGGCTAGCCACCATTTCCGCCAGTTGATCCCAGGTGAGGGTCGATCGCCCCACAATGTCGCCGTTGACCTTAGCCGGAAACACGGAAAACAAAGCCGGATAGCCAAAGCGCTCCAGCAAGGGCAAAACCTCGGTGTAGTGGCCCACATAGCCATCATCAAAGGTCAGCACGATCGGCTTCTCTGGCAGGGGCATCCCCGTTTGTAAATGCAGCAGCAAATCATCCATGGAAATGGGGGTGAGTCCCCGCGCCCGGATTAGCTCAAAGTCTGCTTCTAGCTCCGTTGTGGTGACATCAAAGAAAACTTCTTTTTGAGTCAAAACATCGTGGTACATCATCACCGGCACACGGGCCTCGGTGGCCTGGGGGTGCAACTCCGGCCAAGGGGCGGCTTGGGCATAGGTCAGCAGTTGGCCGCTGTAGTTTTGGAGGGAGGTTTGCAGCGATCGCGGCAGGTGATCCAACCAGCCCAACCCCTGGCTCATCTGCCAGCCAAGCTGCTCCTGCCAGTTTTGGGGCGCGGGACAGAGCCGGTCCCAGGCTTGGGGGCCGGGGGTTTGGAGGTTCGTGGGGGTGGACGATCGCAGGGTATTGGCCACGGTCAGGCTGTGGAGCAGTGGGCCGGTTTGGAGGGAGGATTGGGGCAAGGCTGGGGTTGTTACCGCTGGGGTTGCTGCTGGGACCGTTGCCGCAGAATCAGCCCGTGCGATCGGATTAACCGCTGCGACGGAATCGGGCGATTGAGCCGGTTCGCGGGGATTTGCCGGTGCGGCTGGGGCGACTGAGGCGGCAGAATCAGATGATGGAGCCGGGATGGTCTGGGGTTGGCTACTCGGTTCTAAGGTCCAACCTAAAACAAACAACCAGGGCAAGGGTAGCGCTAAAGCTGTGGCAGTCAGCAGAGACAGGGGGGGCATAGCCAAATCGCTCAGAATACCGGGTCATCGATCGCGCCCAATCATGCCACATTTTTTTCTCGATCGCCGGTATTCCAGATTTCAGCGCCGTCGATTGGTATTTTTTCTCGATCGCCGGTATTCCAGATTTCAGCACCGTCGATTCGGTCGGCTAACCCTGGCGCGGAAAATGGTTAATCTGGGCATAGCCCTTAAAGCAAAGTTGGGATCCCGCCGTTTCCATCTGGTTCAGCCGCAACAGCACCCCATCCAACTGCCATCGCTCCACATCAATCAACCCATTCAGCACCGTCGCCAACACCGCCCGCAACTTTTCCGCCCTGGGCACCTGCGCCAGGGGTAGGCGATCGGTCTCCAACTGCAAATTCTGGAACCGGATCCGTCGCCGCCGTTCCAGCTTTAAGGTTGCCGTTAAGGTGAGGGGCAGCGCTTGATCCAGCAGATGGGCCATGACTTGTAGACGAACTTGGTTGTGGGGCTGGAGCGTGACCCGAAACTGCTCAAAGTTGACCCAGCCTAGGTTGGGGTCGTCGGGTTTGGGGCTGTCGGGTTTAGGGCTGTCGAGTTTGGGGCTGTCGAGTTTGGGGCTATTAGGGCTATTAGGGCTATTAGGGCGATCGTCTAAGCTCAACCCGGTGCTAGGGTGTGTGCCCAGGGCTGCGATCGATCCCGGTGAGCCAGTTTCTGGGAACCCAGGGTTAGCTTGGGATCCGCGCTGCCAGGGAACTCCCTGGAGATGTTGACGCACGAGGGCGGCGGCAAACATGCGCTCAAGATTGGACTCTGATAAACAGACCGTGGCGATCGCCTGGGTGGGCTGCTGAAGCTGTAACTGACCCCGCAGCAGGGCTGAGACCTCGATCGCCACGGGGTCGGTGCGAAAGGCCAAGAAATCCACCGGAAACTCCCGCCGGATCAACAGTCCCCGCCCCTCCATCTCAAAGCCTTCCACCCGACCTTGCCATAAATCCTGGGCCGATCGGGAGTGGACCCGCACCGCCACCCATTCACTTTCGGAAAAAAGATAGCGCACAGACTGGGTTGCCACTGCATTGAGCAACTGCTCTCCCCATCCCCCCACCGTAGCGGTGCTGCTAGACCCTGCTCCTGGCCCGTGCCCGTCGGCTTTGCCCGCTGCTTCCCTTGCCCCAGGCTCTTTTCCACCTACCATCCCATCCATTGCACTATTTTCCTTGAAACTTGCTGAGAACTTGCTGAGAACTTGCTGAGAACGGGTGCATTTCACTTGGGAGCAACCCAGCCCCTAACCTGGCTCAAAAGGCTCGTAGTGCGGACTTTAGTCCGCATCTTGGCAAAAGTGAAATCAGTCCTGACCTGCATTTGCCCGATCGCCCCCGCCCCAGCGCCACGGCTCCGTGGGGGTAATGGGGGGGAACTGTAGCGGGAATGTAACAAAAATGTAACGAAAGCCAAAGGAATTGTAAAGTAGCGACTCTAACAGCTTGGCCCCCTGGAATAGCCTAGGATCCAAGTCACCGGGACCATCGCTGCACCTGGGGCAACCTTTAATTTTGACAGGAGGATCGGTATAGTTGAGATGTTTTCAGGGAAACATGAGGAGCGGCTTGGCTTCTGTCATAGGATCCAAGCTGTTGTATGGGTCGCCTTTCAGGGGTTCACCCCGCTGAAACGGTGCCCTAGAATACAGTTGAACAAAAGGTGGTAGCTCAACTATGTTTTTTTCCGCGATCGCACGGCGGCGAAGTTGGCTCGTGTTAGCTTTTACCGTTGCTTTTTCGCTGGTTGCCCTTGGGGCTAACAGTGCCACGTCACTCCTGGGCGGCGGGTCTTCGTTTTCTGAGTCTCTGTACGATACCTACGCTCCGGCACTGCTCGACGATACCGGTAACGATATTCGCTATCTCACCGTTGGTTCGGGGCCTGCATTCCGCCAACTGGGTGCAAAAACCTTTAGCTTTACCAGTACTGAGGCACCGCCCGGACCGATCGTCCTTGAGGTGCTTGAAACCGATCAAGAGGGCCTGCAAATGGTCCCCACGGGTATCAGTGGCTTGGCGATTATTTACAATGTACGCGGCGCGGCTACCGATATTCCCATCTCCCAGGCAGTCCTCGGCGACATCTTCACGGGCAAAATTAACAACTGGCAGCAGGTGAACCCCCGCTTACCGGAGTCTGACATCCGCGTGATCCTACAGGATGGCTTTGCCGGTGCCAACTATATCATGAGCCAGTTTTTGAACTATGTGACCGATGGGGCGGTGGAGGTTCGGCCCGGTCCCCGTTGGTGGCGGGATATTGGCTTTGAACCCTATGCAGCTCGCAATCTCGATATGGGCGTTGCGGGTGCGGTGGCGACGACCGAGGGATCGATCGGCTACGTGCAACTGGGCTATGCCTTAGAAAAGAACTTAGAGACGGCCCGCATTGAGAATGCTCAGGGCAGATTTGTTCGCCCCACCTTAGCGAGCATTGAACGAGCCGCAGCCCAAGCTGAATATGATGACAACTTCCTCACCACTGGTTTGGTTAATCCGGCGGAAGGTTATCCGATCGTCGGCTTGAACTGGATGGTGATGTACAAAGACCAGGCCGATCCCACCATTGCCGATGGTTTGAAGGAAGTGGCGGCTTGGATTTTGACGGAGGGTCAGGCGCTGAACAAGGCGGCGGGGTTTGCGCCCATTGCGCCTGAGGTTGCCCAGCGTGCCCTCCAAGCGGTGAACCAAAGTCTCTAGGCTGGCGACGTGGGGGAGTAGGGGCTGGCGATCGCCTGATCGCGCCTCTCCTTCTTCTCGTACTGTTTGGTTTGGGGTTCCCCGTAAATAGTTCCAGGGTCTGGTTTTGGGGTTCCCAGAAAGATTCGGGGGAGTCCTTGGGTTAGCCAACAGGAGCCGCAGCTTGATCCTAACGGGCTAATGGGCCTAATCGGGCCTGATCGGGCTTCCTAATCGGGTCTTATCGGGCTGCATCAGTCCTCATCGGTCCCAAACCAGACGGTCCTCATCGGTCCCAAACCAGACGATAACCAGACGATTTTAGGGAAAATTTCACGTTGGCGCTCCTGCCCCGAACACGCTGTTGTTCCCCTTGCCCGGTTCCTCAGTCCAGTCGAAAGGGGAGAGGCAATGCCCTCAGCAGTAGCTGAAGGGGGGAGAAGGGCCAAGGTGAGAGAGACCCCCTTTTTAAGTGTGTGTGTTGCCTTTGTATTGTTTATTTTTTTTGTGAGGAGTGAGGAGCCATGGCTACCCCCCGTAAGTGGGTTTATCCCTTGACTGCTCTGGTGTTGGGTTTGCAAGCCGGACAAGCCATCCCAGCACTAGCCCAGAGCGAGATTGACAGCCAAACTGAAGAACTGACTGAAGTTTCGACCAATACGACTGCGGCCCCGGCCTCGATCGATCCTGCGGCTGCTTTGTCCTTAGCCCTAGACTCCCCCGCTGATCCAAAGTTCCAAGGGGAGGCTGCTCCGCTGGGGACGGCAGCGCCGATCGAGGCGGCAACGGGTTCCACAACCGAGCCTCTTGTCACCAGCGAGGTGCTGGTCCCTGGCCTGAACCCGATCGCCCCCGATTCTGGTTCTGCCCCCCTGTTGGCCCAAACGGGAGACTCCGCTGCTGATGCAACTGCCTCTGCGGCAACCTCTTCCGGGGTGCTGGATGCTGCGGGGACGGGAACTGCGATCGATCTTGACAGTGCGCCCCGTGCGGGTTCCCTGACGCTACCCACCTTTGACCTCACGGAAGCCTTTGCCCTCGATCCCAACGCCCCCGAAGTGCCGGTGGAGCAACTCCGCAACATTGAGGCGGAGCACTGGGCGGCTCAGGCGGTGAAGCAACTGGGCGATCGCTACGAGTGCTACACCACCGGCGATCCCTTTGCCACCAAGGCCGTCATCACCCGCTATGAATTTGCGGCCTACATGGAGCCGTGCCTAGAGCAACTGAACGACCTGATTGAGTCGGAAACTGCCGATCGGCCCAACCGTGAAGACATCGCCGCCATCCAACGGCTCCAAGAGGAGTTTTCCGCTGAACTCGCCACCCTCAAAGGCCGCATTGATGGTGTGGAAGAGCGCCTCGACACCCTGGAAGCCAACCGCTTCTCAGACAGAACCAAGCTCTTCGGGGTTGGCAGTTTTCTCCTTTCCGCCGCCTACGGTAACGCGGGCAAAGGCTACGAGCCTCGCTACCAAAGCACCGTCATCCTGGACTTTGACACCCGCTTTACCGGCACCGACCTATTTCGGGCAGAAATTCGGGCCTCCAACATGAACTTCATCCGGTCTGCGGATGTGGTGGGCACCGGGATGTCTCTGCTTAACGTTGTCCCAGAGACCGACTCCCAGTATCTCCACGTCACCGGTGGAGGAGAGCCACCCAGTGATCAGCCGGACTTTGAAATGTCCGCTCTGTTCTATCAAATCCGCTTTGCCGAAAGAGGCTTGCTGCGCTTTGGGACCCATGGGATCACCTCGGACTCCCTGATCCCGGACATGTCCATTATTCCCTCCGCGTCCCTGTACGGGGTGCGCAGTCCCATCTACCGCAACAGCGTCGGCGGCGGGGCCGTGGTCTTCTATCAGTTCAACGACTTGGTATCCTGGGGCGCTTCCTACCTGGTCAAAAACCCCGACTTCACCAGTTCTAAGGATCTCTTTAATGGCCGCTTTGGTGCCCTAACCCAGGTGACCTTGACCCCCACCCCCAAACTGGGGATTGCCCTCACCTACGGTCGCCACAACTCCGACGGTCGTCCGATCTGGGCTGGAACCGGGAGCGAAAATACCAGTTTTCCCTTTGGCTACCTCTTGCCCGCCAGCGATCGCAATTTTCGAGAAGGGACCGGCATTAACCGCATTGGGGCCAATGTCAACGACTTTGGTCTAGGGGTGCGCTACCAAGCCACCAAGCAAATCACCGTGGGTGGCTGGTTTGGCTACAGCATGGCAACGGCGGTGGATAATGCCCAATTTGCAGGGGGGGCCAATGAAGGGGATGATGCCCGCATTATGTACTGGGCTGCTGGCATGAAGGTCCAGGATTTGGGTCGCCGGGGGAACCAGTTGGGCTTCCTGGTGGGGATGCCGCCTAAGGTGATCGACAATGACTATACGGCTGGGGAAGATACCAGCACGTCCTACCACTTTGAGCTAACCTATCGCCACCGTATCAATAATCGGGTCTATCTCCAGCCCGGTTTCTACTTTGTCACCAGTCCCGGCCACGTCGCTGGGGCGGAGACGTTGTTTGTGCCTACCCTTAATACCCTCTTTATTTTCTAGGGAGGGGCTGCTGGTCCTGGGGCGGGCGGCACAGCCGCCTGTTTCAACTGTTGCAGAGGTGCCCCTGTGCCGACCCGCTTGGTGGCCAACCACTGGGGCAACCACGGGGGGATTGCCCCTACCGGTTTTGGTGTTGCACTCCGAGTAGCAGGCACCGCAGATAACCACCGGGGCACCCACGGGGGGATTACCCTTACCCAAATCGGTCAACCCGCCCAAGTGAAATGGACCCATTTAGAAGCCCTCAATCTTTCCCCCAGGGCGGGCGAGGGACTTTGAAAAAGCTCGCTCCCCTTCTACCCCTTGGGAGCAGCGATGTCTTGAGGGGTAGCCGAAGGAGGGCTGGGGGATGGGGGGTGTATCTGCGAAGGTGAGATGTACCGGCCAAGTCCCAAGGCAGATGGGATTGAGGGGAGTGGGCCGGAGCTAGACTTTCCGGGCCAAGATACGGTATAAAACTGACTAGCTTGAAGGCTAACGACAGATTTAACAACCTTTGGGCTGTTATTGTCCCTTGAAAGTAATTGCAACTCTTTAATGCAACTCCTGAGCTTTTGCCAATTTTGCCAACACTAACGCCAAGGTGAGCCATGGACCTTTTTGGGTTAGTTTCTTTCCCTGACAGTACCCTAACCGATGGACACCTAACCTGTTCCTATGCCGATTTAAAGCCTATTTTTGAGGCGTTGCAGACCTATTTGGCTCAGCAGGGGGTGCAGCCCCAGGAGCCGATGATTGTCGAGTGTGACAATAGTGTCCCCAGTGCGGTGGTGATTTTGGGGCTGCTGCACCAGGGTTATAGTTTTTTGCCCATTCCCCAGGGGCAGCGATCGGGGCTGGAGCAAGATCCCGCTGCCTTGGCTAAGCTGTTGCCCCAGTTCTGCCGTCATCTGGTGACCCCGCACTGGGGGGATGCCCAGGGACCGTCGATCGATCTCTTGCAGGTCGATCGGTACTTGAATTTGCAACCTAATCCGACGGCGGATCTGGATGTGGCCTTGGGCGATCGCGGCGATCGCAAGCTCTATCTGCGCACCTCCGGTAGTACGGGCACGCCCAAGGTGGTGATGCACAGCCACGATCGCCTGGAGGCCAATGTTCAAGCCTGTGTGGACCGTTTGCAACTGACCGCCGCCGATCGCATTGCGCTACCGGTGCCGTTGTTCCACATGTATGGCCTGGGGGCTGGGTTTTTGCCGGGAATTAAGGCTGGAGCCTCGATCGATCTGCAACAGGGGGCAAATTTGCTGCGCTATTTGCAACGGGAGCAGAAATTTGACCCCAATGTGGCGTTTTTGACCCCGATCTTCTGTGAAACCCTGCTCAAAGGTCGCCGCAGCGATCGGCCCTATCGCCTCACCGTGGCCGCAGGCGATCGGGTGCGGGAGGAAACCTTTACCCCCTATGAGTCCCGTTTTGGCTGCTTGGTCAAGCTCTATGGCAGCACGGAAATGGGTGCCCTCAGCGCCGCTAGTCCCAGTGCTGCCGCCGCCGATCGCCGCCAAACCGTGGGTCAACCCATGCCCGATGTTGAGTTTTGCTTGCGGGAAACCGAGACCCTAACCGCTGACGATCGGGCTAAGGGAATCGGTGAACTGTGGTGTCGGCGGGAAGCGGGTTTTGAGGGCTACTTAGATTGGCAGGGCCAGCCTCTGGATCTGGGCCAATGGGATGGGGAAGGCTGGTTCCGCACCAAGGACTTGGGTCGCCTCTGGCCCGGTGGCGGGGTGGAAGTCCTGGGGCGCTGTGACCATAGCGTCAACCGCGATGGCTTGCTGGTCTTCTTCGCCGATGTGGAACGGGTTTTAACCGCCCTAGATGCGGTGGAGTCGGCGGTGGTGGTCTCTAAGGGAGAAAGCCAACGGGGCAAAAATCTCACAGCCTACTGTGTGCCCGTGGCGGGGGTAGCGGTGGAGGGGGCAACCCTGCGCCAGCAGTGTTTCGATCGATTGCCCAACCGGGCTGTTCCCGATCACATTGTTGTGATCGAAACTCTGCCATTATTAGCGAATGGCAAAGTCGATCGCCAAGCCTTAACCCATCGGGTTGACTAAGCTTCAGATCCGCTGCGGAGATTTTTGGGGAGCGGCGATCGCACCGGGGCTGTACAGCTTTGCGGGTGACGTTCAAAACCGGCAACCCTCCAACCCCGTCCTCCAGCCAGCAATGACCATTCCCCCCTGGGCAAAATGTGCCCATCGGCGGCAGAACACCTCACCGATACCCTGAATTGCTATGGGGGTTATGGGAAAATTTGCAACGATTCAAGGTGTTCGGTCCGTTATCAAGTTCAGAGAGGAGGAACTACTAAAAAAAGCTGAATTTCTTCTAAAACTGTAAACATCAACACACAGTGCTCGGAGGGAATAATTGTGTAATACAATTATCCCCAATCCTATGGCCCACGCACTGGGTTGCCCACTGCCGCCGTGATGCAATTCAGTGTCTGGTGAGTACTCTCCCTAGTCAACCCTTTTTATGAAATTGAGGTGATCCTTAAGTGTCTGCGACCATCATTGACAAGCTCAAAATGATTATTGCGAACGAATTAGATACAAACTTAAGCGTAGACGAAATTGATGAGTCTACTTCTTTGTTTGAAGATGGGTTGGGTTTTGACTCCATTGCCACGGTTGAACTCATTTCCCTTGTGGAAAAACACTTTGACATTGAATTTTCCGACGCAGAACTCAACCCCGAAAATTTTGGAAATCTTAAGGTTTTGGCCGAATTTATTGAGGGCAAGCAATAGTAGAGTTGTGCCGCTCACCCTTGAGATCGTTGATGGCTCTTCTACATACAAGTCCCTCGGTACACCTCTGGCGTGCCAATGCCTGAGTGTAGCGCTTGATGCTGCGATCGATGCCGCAATCTATGGCCTTGCTGCTCCAATTCTCCATCCTTTTCCATCGAATTTTCTAGCTTCCTGCTCCTGAATGCCCCATCCTATGTTTTCATCGCTGAGGAAACAGATCCCATGATTGCTACCGCTGAGCGCCTCCAACTTACCCCAACGCGGACTCCTCTCATCACCCACTACCCCTCCTTTCGGAAGTGGACCAAAGGTGCCCTTGATGATAAGTTGACCCAGGATCCGATGTGCATTTATGTGCATATCCCCTTCTGTACCCAGCGCTGTTCCTTCTGCTACTACAAAACCGTTGACCTCAAGGAATACCGGCCTGAGGTTGAGACCTATGTGGATCACCTGTGCCAGGAAATCGATCGGGCAACGGAACGATTTCAACTGGGCGATCGTCCCATTAAGGCAGTCTACTTTGGCGGCGGTACACCGTCTTTGTTGGTCGAAAGCCAAATGACGAAAATTGTGGAAGCTCTCCGCCGCAACTTTAAGCATTTTGACGGTAAGGATCAGTTCTCCTTTGAAGCAGAACCGTTGACAATTTCTCGATCGAAGATGGAAACCCTCAAGGGTTTAGGGGTCACTCGTTTAAGTATGGGGATGCAGTCCTTTGTAGACGACATCATCAAGCTGAGCGGTCGCGGCCATGACGAGAAGCAAGCCTATCGAGCCATTGAAATTGCCCAAGAAGTTGGGGCAGGTCAGTGGAATATTAATATTGACTTGCTCAGCGGTTTAGCGGGGGAAACGCCGGAGACTTGGCACCAAAGCGTAACGCGGGCGATCGCCACGGGTGTGGAAAGCATTACAGTCTACAAGATGGAAGCCTTTGCCAATACGGAGGTCTTTGATCAAGGGGTGCGCAAGGAAGAAATTGCCCTGCCCAATGAGGAGCAGGAAATGGCCTTTATGGCCCATGCCATGGAGGAGTTGGAGGCGGCTAATTATCTGCCGTGGAGCTTCTTTACCTACACCAAAAATGGCTGTGACGAAAGTCAATATATCTCCAGCATCTGGCGGGGGATGGACTTCTATGGCTTTGGGGTTTCGGCCTTTGGCAGCATGGGGAACCACCTGATCCAAAACACCAGTGATATGGACAAGTACCCGGCCACGATCGCGGCGGGGGATTTGCCTCTGTCGCGGGGTTATCGCTTCACCACCTGGGATCAGATGGTGCGGGAAGTGCTGATGGGGGTGAAGTTGCTGAGCTTTGACCTCAAGGGCTTTAAGGAGCGCCATGGGCTGAAGCTGCAAGTGCTCTGTGGTTCCCAAATGGCAGCCTTGGAAGCGGAGGGCTTTATTAAGGTGACCGATCGGGAAATGACCCTGACCAATAAGGGCATTCTCTACGGGGACTACGTGGGACAGTTGCTGTCCGACACAATTAAGAACTTCGCGAAAGGGTAGGTCTCGGCGCACACCATGACCGCTTTAACCTTCGATCGCCCCTGTTTCCAGCACAGACCACTGTCCTTTGATCTGCTCCCCTTGATCCAGGAGTTGGAGCACTGGGAAGGCGCAGCTTGGTCTAGCCGAACAGCGGGCGGGTTGGGCAACACGGAGGCAATTCCTTTAATTGCTGTGGGGGGCACCCTCAACGATGATTTTGCGATCGCCGGTCCTCTCCAGCCCACGTCCGCCTTGGCCGCCTCTGCCCCAATTCGGCAGTTTTTGCACTGGCTTCAGTTGCCCTTGGGGTGCTGTCGCCTGGTGCGTCTGCCTGCCCAAACCGAAACGCCGACCCAGGCCGATCACAGCTACCATGGGTTTCGGTATCAGCCGCTCCAGGTGCCGTTACTGAGTGATCCAGCGGTGGTCTGGTACTGTGACGATCAGCCCCAGCACTTGGCGGTTGGGACGCTGTGGCAGGTTAATCATTACCGTCGGTATCGCTGGGTGAATGGGAGCGATCGCCCTGCGGTCCACTTGGTGATTGAGGTGCCGATCGCCCTGGCATTACCGGCATCTTTACCGGCATCCTTGCCGGATCCAGGGGTCTCTTTCACTTTGGACGGGCCAAAGGCCCATCCTCCCCAAGGGGTTGCGGTGGGATGGCCGTCTCGGCTGTCCCTTGGCAAACGTGAAATGCACCCGGACACCTCTGGTCCATCCAGTGCGCCCGCTGCGGTCCCTGGGGAGATCCCCTTGCCCTTGGTGCCCTACCAGTTCCAGATCCTCAGCCCTGAGGAGATGGGGCAACTTTTGGGAATCCTAGGGCAAGACATAGCCCAAAGTCCGTCTCTGTCGTCGGAGCACCTGAGTCAGGTTACCGCTGTCCTCCAGACCTTTGGCCAAGCGTGGCGACAAGCCTTTGAGCGCTTCGGCTGCGATCGACGGGGGGAGCTAACCTACCAAGGCTTGCTGCTCAACCTCAAAAGCGAGGTGGGGCGGCTGCTCAATCGCAGCTTAGCTACCCCAGGGCAAGGGCGATGGGCCTGGACGGTGATCACCTCCCAACTGACGACGGCTCCCCGTCCGGTGCTGCGAAAGTTGGATCGGCAGCTTTTGGCCAAGCGATCGGCCCAGGTTTTCGATCTCCCAGAGCGGGAGTCTCTACCCCAGTTCGATCGCCCCATCTTCATCGTCTCGACCCCCCGCGCGGGCAGTACCCTGCTCTACGAAACCCTGTCCCAATTTCCGGATCTGTGGTCCATTGGGGAGGAGAGCCACGACGCGATCGAGGGCATACCGGAACTGCACCCCGCCAGCCACGGTTACCCCTCCAATCGGCTCACGGCAGCAGCAGCAACCCCAGCGGTGACCCAGTTGCTGAAGCAGCGCTTTACCCAAAAGTTGCAGGATCGTCGGGGAGAGGCTTTTCTCGCCCTGCCGCCGGAGCAACGGCCTACTTCCATTCGCTTTCTGGAGAAAACGCCCAAAAATGCCCTGCGGGTGCCTTTTTTACGGGCAACGTTTCCTGATGCTCGGTTTATCTTCCTTTATCGAGAAGCGAAGGAGAATATCAGCAGCTTAATGGAAGGCTGGCGATCGCGGCGGTTTATCTCCTACTACAACTTGCCCGGTTGGGCAGCGGGGGACTGGAGCTTCTTTCTGCCGCCAGACTGGCCCCAGTTAGCGACAGCAACGGTGGCGGAAATTGCGGCCCGTCAGTGGGCGGTGGCCAATGGCCAAATTCTGGAGGATTTGGCGGCGATCGATCGTCGCCACTGGTGCTTCGTTCCCTGTGCGGAACTGGTGCGCCAGCCTCGCCAAACCCTTAAACGCATTAGCGACTTTGCAGACCTCACTTGGGATCCGGAACTGGATGCCAAGGTTGCCGATACTCTTCCCGTCTCCAAGATGACCCTCTCTGCTCCGTCGCCGGATAAGTGGCGCAAAAACGGGCAGGATATTTTGGCGGTGTTACCGCAAATTCAACCCCTCATCGATCGTTTGGAGAACCTGTATGACGACGTTGTTAATGCCGAAAGATCAAAGTGATCAGGCAAGTCCCAACAAAACGAAAACGGTCCGCGAATTGGGGCCGGTGGATATTTCCGGCGTTCGGGACGATATTTTAAGCCTGCCCCAGGATTTATGGGAGTCGGAAGATACCAGCAAGCCCAACAAGTTTAAGGAGTTGGGCCGGACCAGTCATATTGTTTTCAAGTTCGTGAAGGACTACGACCAGCACAGCGAAACTTATTTTCTGCCGCTGTGGGATGAGTGGAAAGAGCGGCTCACGCCCATTCTGGAAACGGCTACCCGCCCCTATGGCTATGCTGAGGGGGATTTCTCCCGGATTATGCTGGCCAAATTACCCGCCCAGTCCAAAATTAAGCCCCATATTGATCCCTACGGCTCCTCCTACTACACCCACAAAATCCATATTCCTATTCAAACTAACCCTGATGTGGAGTTTATGGTGGGCCACAAGCGCTATCACTTCCCTGAAGGCTATGCCTTTGAGGTGAATAACAAGGCGATCCACGCGGCGTTTAATAACAGCGATCTCGATCGGATTCACCTGATTATCGAATACTTCGAGAAGTAAGCGAGAAACCCAGTCCGGGTCCATTTCGCTGTGGCGGGTTCACCGATTGGGGTAGGGGCAATCCCCCTGTGGTTGCCCCGGCTGTTGGTGGTCAGAGGGTCGGCACGGGGGCGCGACCCCTACCCCTACCCTAGGCTGAGGGTTCCAAGGTGAAATGCACCCCCCAATTCTGGGTTGACTGATCAATAATCTGGGTGTATTTCACTTTTCCCTGCTCCGGCGTGGGAATGCCTCCCAGATGCTTTAATTCTCATTCATGTTAATCCTCCATGCTAATTTCCTATAGTCATCAATTCATTTTCTTTCATGTCACCAAGGCCGCTGGGACTAGCATGAAAGATGCCCTCAAAGCCTATGCTGACGAACCGGAACATTTTAAAATTAAACGTCCGCCCCAAACCGTTGAGGGGCAGCCCAACAAGTTTTATACCATGTGGGAAGCGATGCTGTGGCACGCGAAGGCCCAGGATGCCCGTCAGCAGCTTCCGGCGGAGG